>NZ_JBIAQM010000002.1:0-7098 GCF_042888945.1 Streptomyces sp. NPDC002698 | reverse complement strand
CTTCACCGGTGACGGCAAGGCCGATCTCATCGTTCATGGCACCGACGGCAACGTCGCTGTTCGCAAGAACATGGGCACCTACTTCGACGGCGGTACCCACTGGTCCGCCGGCTGGGGCCGGTTCGTCACCGGTGCCGACATGGGCCGCCTCCGCTTCGGCGATTCCACCGGTGACGGCAAGGCCGACATGTTCGTCCACACGATCGCCGACGGCAAAGTCGCCGTTCGCAAGAACATGGGCACCTACTTCGACGGCGGCACCGTGATGATCACCCTCTGAAGAGAGCGATCCCTCTGGCACCGCGCTGGAGAAACCGGCCACGGCCACTGCTGACACCTGCTCTGCCCCACTCCCCTCAAGGAGGTGGGGCAGAGCCCCGAAGGATCGGCACCCTCGACAGCACCGGCACCGAGCAGTACCTCGGCCACACCACCCTCTGCACCGGAACCGAGCTCGACGCCGGCCTGCCCGACGGCCCGGCCTCGGCGGACTGCCCGACGTCGGCGTCCGGTTCGGCGGACGGTCCCGATAACCGCAGCAGCAACCGGCCGATGTCAAACGGCACTTCAACCCAGGGACACCCATGACCGCAAGACGTTCACGATTGATGTGGGCGACCAGCACCGCAGTCGTCCTCGCCACCTTGGCGACCTCCGCCACGGCCACCGCGCTCGGCGGGGCCGATGCCCCGGCACAGCTGAACTACGTCACGAAGATCAACGTCGGTGAACAGGCCGCCTGCACCGGTACCCTCGTCGACCCGCAGTGGGTCCTGACCGCGGCCACCTGTTTCGCCGCGGACGGCAGGCCCCCCGCAGGCAAACCCGCCGTCACCACCACCGTCACCGTCGGCCGCACCGACCTGACCCAGACCAACGGCAGCGTTCTGTCGGCCATCCGGCTCGTCCCCCATGCCGACCGCGACCTGGTGCTGGTCAAACTCGCCGCCCGGATCACCGATCCCGCGATCAAGCCCGTGCCGCTGGCGACCACGCCCGCCGCCGCGGGCGAGAAACTGACGAAGGCCGGATTCGGGCGCACCAAGACCGAGTGGGTGCCCGACAAGCTCCACACCGGCACGTTCACCGTCGCCTCCACCACGAATACGACAGTGGACCTCGACGGCTCCGACACCGCGACCGTCTGCAAGGGCGACGCCGGCGGTCCCGCCCTGCGCACCGTCAACGGCACCACCGAGCTCGTCGCCGTCAACTCCCGCTCCTGGCAAGGCGGATGCCTCGGCAACGATCCCGCCGAAACCCGCACCGGCGCCATCGACACCCGTGTCGACGACATCGGTGCCTGGGTGGCCTCCACCGTCACTCGCGTCACCGACCACACCGGTGACGGCAAGTCCGACGTCGCGTACCTGTACAACTACGGGACCAACACCGACGGCACCAACCACACGGCCCTGTGGCTGCAGACCTCCACCGGCAGCGGCTTCAACGGCCCGGTGAAGTCGTGGGACTCCGGCACTGATTCCTGGGACTGGAACCTCAGCAAGACGGTGTCCGGTGACTTCAACGGTGACGGCCTCGCCGACGTGGGCGTCCTCTACAAGTATCCCAACACCTCCGACGGACGCGGCCACTCCGCGCTGTGGACGTTCACCTCCACCGGCACCGGATTCAACGCACCGGTGAAGGTGTGGGACTCCGGCACCGGCTCCTGGAGCTGGGACAGTTCCGCCCCGGTGTCCGGTGACTTCAACGGTGACGGCCTCGCCGACGTGGGCGTCCTCTACAAGTACGCCAACACCTCGGACGGACGTGGCCACTCCGCGCTGTGGACGTTCACCTCCACCGGCACCGGCATCAACGCACCGGTCAGGAAGTGGGACTCCGGCGACGGTTCGTGGACCTGGGACAACTCCATGCCTGTCGCGGGCGACTTCAACGGCGACGGCAAGTCCGACGTCGGCGCCCTCTACAAGTACGGCAACACCTCGGACGGACGTGGCCACTCCGCGCTGTGGACGTTCACCTCCACCGGCACCGGCATCAACGCACCCGTCAAGGCCTGGGACTCCGGCACCGGCTCCTGGACCTGGGACCGGACGAAGGTCGCCTGACCGCACGTAACACACCAGAGTCGTGAAGACGTGGACCCGTGCGGACCGCGAGTCCGCACGGGACGCCACACCGGGTGCCCAAGTCCACGCCTCCACTGAGCTCGTCACCACCGACGACACCGGAAACCGGGCAGGCCGCGCCGCGGGGTGTGCGGCCGCTCCCCGCGGCCGCACACCCCGTACGCCCGGCTGCCAGGTCCGGCGGTACGACACCGCCGTCCGTGCCTCCATCGCCCGCGCGGCGAAGCTCGCCCAGGACGCGCAGCGGGACGCCTACCGCGCGTCCAAGGTGGCGGCCGAGGCCGCGCGACAGGCCGCGGCCAAGGCGAAGGCGGATCAGCGGAACGGTGTCGACCCGTCCGGCACGGACGCCAACGACTCGGTCGACAGCCCCGGGGGCTGGGGCGGCAAGGACGACCGGCGGGATGTCGCGGCGGCGCTGAGCGCGCTCAGCGCCGTCTCCGGCGGCATCGCCGCGTTCAGCCTGCTCGTCCCGCCGCCCGCCGGTGAGGCGACCTCGGGCGTGGCCGGCACCATCTCGTGGGTGACGGGTATCGGCGCCACCGTCATCACCGGCTTCACCGACGGATGGACGTCCACGGCGTGGGGCGACGCCGCGTCCGACCTCGGACACGCCATTTCCGACGGCTGGAACTCGATCTTCTGGATACCGGAAAGCGGGGCCGGAGATTTCATGACACAACGTCACCGTCGCGCTGGGCTCCGGGGAAAATTTCGGTAAGGTCGGCGACTTGGCGCAACCTTCTGCTGGTCAGTCAATTCCATTGCTTTGCAGGCCTGTTGAGGTGATCGACGCTGGACATCGCTCTGGATCACGTGATTCGATGACACGGCCGAGCGGCTCCGGCAGGGAGCCCCCATTCGCCGCGCGACATGGCGAAGTGAACGTGTCCGCGGTGGGGATGTTTCGGCCTGAGCATGAGGGGCTCATTTGTTTTCCGGGCACTTTCACGCCTTTCTTGAACCGCGTTCCGACAGTGGGCCGGAACTGACGACTTTAGGATTTTGATGAAGACATGTACCGCTTCTCCGGCGAAGTCGCCGTGGAAGAGATTCCTCACGCGCACGACCGGCGCCGCGGCCGTCGTCGGCGCGCTGGCATGGTTCGCGCTGCCGGGCAGCGCGCTCGGCGGGACCAGTGCGACGCCCGACGGGTTCGCGCCCGTCGCCGGTGAGGGACCGGGCTACGCGATCGAGGACTTCAACTACCCGCAGGCCGACAAAATCCTGGCGGAGCGAAACATCGTTCTCAAGCGCGGCGACGGCCACATCACGCTCGCCGATTGCGCGAGCGGCACCGGATTGCTCCAGGTCTGGGCCCGAGAGAAGGACATGGTCTGTTTCAAGGTCGTCGGCAACTCCGGCTGGCTGACCCTGGAGATGCCCTCGGTCTACGGCATCCGGGGCAATGACTACACGACCGACGTCGACATGACCGTCGGCGACGAGGAGACAAGCTTCGCCGTCGGCAAGAACCAGTGGACCGCGGTGGGCGAGAGCGCGGACCCGGAGGGACGCGAGCACATGCTCGTGGAGATCCGGTCCTCCAAGTAACACCCCCATCGGCGCCTCGACTCCGCCCCCGCGGGGCCCGTCGAGCGCGTGAGCCGCACGTCTCCCACAAAGGAAACCAAGGTCATGCGACACCTCAGAGGCCATCGCCTCGCCTCCTTCACCACAGCATTCACCACAGGCCTCGCCGCCGCGCTGCTGGCGCTGAGCGTCACCCCCGCGAACGCCGTCTCCGGCACCGCCGCGGCCGACGGCGCGCTCGCGTTCACCGCCCGCCTGGACATCGGCGACGGCCAGAAGGCCTGCTCCGCCGCCCTGGTCGACCCCTACTGGCTGCTCACCGCCACCAGTTGTTTCGCCGACGACCCGGCCGCGAGCCTCGCCATACCCACCGGCGCGCCCAAGCTCAAGACCACCGCGACCATCGGCCGCACCGACCTCACGACCACCGGCGGCGAGACCCGTACCGTCACGGAACTCGTCGCGCACCCGTCGCGGGACGCCGTCCTGGCGCGGCTCAACCGCCCCGTCACCACCATCACGCCCGTGAGCCTGGCCACCGCCGCGGCCACGTCCGGCGAGGAGCTGACGGTGGCCGGCTACGGTCGCACCGCGACCGAATGGGCCCCGCTGCGCCTGCACAGCGGCACCTTCACCGTCGACTCGGTCGCCGCGGACACCGTCGCCACCACCGGCAAGGGCGGCGCGAGCGTCTGCATGGGCGACACCGGCGGCCCGGCCGTGCGCACGGTCAGCGGCAAGCCCGAACTGGTCGCCGTCAGCAGCAGGTCCTGGCAGGGCGGCTGCTTCGGCACCGACCCGGCCGTGACCCAGACCGGCGCCGTCAGCACCCGCATGGACGACCTGCGCTCCTGGGTCACTTCCACCGTCGCCGTCCCCGCTGCGGCTTCGGATGGCGCCTGGCGTGCCTACGGCAGCACAAATCCGATCTCCTCCAGCACCAGCAAGTGGAATTGCGCCCCCAGCAAGACGATCACCACCGGCGTGGTCGCGCAGGTCTGTGCGATCAGGTCGTCAGCCGGAACCGGGGTCCAGGCGGCAGTAATCGTGCGCAACAACCAATCCGGCCTCTATGGCGCGGAAGCGCGTATGGACCTGTACACCGCCTCCGGCACGCGCTTGGGCAATTGGAAGTGCCCGACATCGGGGGTCGGGGCGAACTCCTGGTCGGTTTGCTTCGGAACGACCTTCGCCGAGAGCAGTCAGGTGAACTCGTACGGGATGCTCAATGGTGCGTATCTCGGCCTGTCGTCGAATGCCTGAACCGGAGCCCATTGTGCCGAGGGGCTGAGGACTTGTCCCGCAAGTGACGGCTGAGAAGCCGTATCTCAACCGATCTTGGAACGTACGTATCGAACGGACGTCTCGGTTGGATAATCTTCCGACTGTGCGTGCATGAAGGCAGGGCCTCTTGGCAGCTCGGGGGTGCGACCCCGTCCGAGCGGCTCCAGGAGGCCCTGTTGTCGTTGTTGTACGCGTCCGAGCCTGTCCGTTTCAACTCGCTTTCCCTGTCATGTGATTGTCTCGCGCACGTGTACGGCAACGCGGCCGACCGTCCGGACCGGGTGCGCCGGTATCCGTCGGACATGACCGGATGCGGAGTGGGCGGCTGTCCGGCCTTTGCCGCCGGTGCCGGCCTGGCTCCAGGGCCGAGACGGGCAGCCCGAGGGCTGCTGCCACCGCGTGTACCGTCCTCAAGCCGCTCGACCCGGATGACGGACGCCGCGTCCAGGTCCAGCAGCAACGTCGTATCGTCGACCAAGTCCGTGGCTTCCCGGTGATCCTTCCGCGTAGAGAACAGAAATGATCAACCAGGACCACGGGCGTCCTGTACCCATGGGTGCCAACCTGTACCACTCGAGTTCGAAGGCCCACTGGCTGGACGGAGCGTCGAACTCCCGCCGCGAGACGGACGGAAGGGAAGCACGTGCAGGCTGACGACCTCCTGTGGCAGGCCAACCCGGTGGCCGCCGCACGACCCTTGTACCGCTTCATGAAGGTGGCCTTAGGGATAGCCGTATGGGTCGCCTATCCCCTGCTGCTGCTGACCGGGACGGACAGCGGTACGAACCATGCCTTCTTCCAATTCATCCTCGGGTGCACCGCGCTCGCCTACCTGGTGTGGGCCGTCCTCCTCGTCCGCGACCTCAGATCGCTGGTCGAGGTACGGGTCGTCGGCGAGGACGGGAAGACGCCCCGACTGCGCATGACGACCACCACGGGCCGCGTCTTCACGCGCACGGCGGAGGAGATAGCCCACGTCGAGCTGATATACCGGCCCTTCAACGACCCGACGCCCGGCGCCGGTGGCACGCTGAGGCTCCGACTGGGGCTCCGCCGCAAGTGGTCCGTGGGCCATACCGGCTCCTGGGACGGCACCACCGTGGGGGACATCCCACAACTCATGGCGGCGTGGCAGCACATCTGCCCGGACGCCATCGTGACCAAACGCCACGTGGCGGCCCGCCAGGGGACCGGCGACTAGCTCGACTCCGTCGGGGATCTTGGTGCGGTCGAGGTCAACTGCCCAGGGTTCGCCAGGACTTCGACCGGGGGATGCCGTGCTGGTCCAGGAGGGTATGGAAGCGGTCGATGGCCGTGGTGAGGGGGTTTCCTCAGTCGGCGGCAGGCTGCTGAGGCGTTCGATCATCGCAGCGGCCTGACCGCCCTCACCACAGTCACTCACCGGTCAAAGAGACAGGTTCTGGGCGGCAGGGCCGGGAGACGGTCGCAAAGGCGGCCCGTGTCGCGTGCGGGGCGGGCCTGGGAGAGTGTCAGGTCCATCATGCCTGCTCGGGGGTCGTTAGCGGTAGGACGGAGCGCACGTCCGTTCGGTCTTGGCACGGGCACCGGACTGCCCGCAGACTCGTCGTCATCCACTCACCGGCATGCGTGCCGGCGCCCATGCAGGGCTGCCGGCGCGTTCGTTGTGCTGTCTCGTCGTGTGCCGGGGCGGGCCGGGAGTGGTGGAGCGAGGGGGATTGATGAATCAGGACATGGTCATGCGGGCGAGGGTCATGCTGCTGAGCGCCAACACACGGGTGGTGCGCGGGGTCACGGGGCTGTGGATCTACCGGATCCTGACGCCGGTCGAGCCGGAGGCGTACGGGTCGAAGCTGGCGTACGTGCTGGTGGAGGCCTGCGCCTCGCCGTTGGTGCGGGACCTGCCTGAGCGGCGGATGGCTCTGCTGGACGAGGCGGTGGAGGTGGCGACGGCGCTGAGCCCCGCGAACCCGTTCCGGGACAAGGTGCTGGCCAAGGCGCTGGCCGCCAGGCGGCGCGAAGTCGAGGGGCCTTCGGTGTCATAGCGGGGTCGAACGCGGGTCTGGACGGTCAAGTCCCTTAATTCATCGGCTGGTTGGAGCCGTGGGGGGGGGGGGGGGGGGGGGGCGGGGGGGGGGGGGGGGGGGGGGGGGGGGGGGGGGGGGGGGGGGGGGGGGGGGGCGGCGGGGGGGGGGCGCCGCCGCCC
>NZ_JBIAQM010000001.1:214866-548674 GCF_042888945.1 Streptomyces sp. NPDC002698 | reverse complement strand
CGCATGATCGAGATCCGCAAACAGAACAAGGCCTTCGGACTCGGCTCCTACACCGAACTCCCCTCCTCCAACCCCGCCGTCCTCGCCTTCCTGCGCGAAGCGCCCTCGGCCGAGGGCGAGGAGGACGACGACCTGGTGCTGTGCGTGCACAACTTCTCGCGCTTCGCCCAGCCCACCGAGCTCGACCTGCGCGAGTTCAACGGCAGGCACCCGGTCGAGCTGATCGGCGGCGTCCGCTTCCCCGCCATCGGCGAGCTGCCCTACCTGCTCACCCTCGCCGGTCACGGCTTCTACTGGTTCCGACTCCGGAAGGAAGCCGCCTAGCGGGTTTCGGCAAGCCGTCCAGAACGCTGTCCGGAGCCCGACCGGGTTCCGGACAGCGACGGTTCAGTACCCATCAGATCCAGACACATCCCCCGGGAAGCCCCGATAGCACCCGTCTCACCATCTTCAAACCATCCTGGCATTACGTTTCGATAACGCGACCTCCACACTTCGTCCACACACTTCCCACCATGCACACACACCCCTAATCTGATCTTGGCCACCTCGACGGAGGCCACTCCCTGGGGGGGAGTTCACGGCATGCGCGTAACGCGGGAGTGGATGAGAGTGTCCAGGTCAGGCACCGTTCTATAGCGGCTCCCCTGCTCGGCGAACCGGCGCCCCGCATCAGCGGGTGACCTCACGGTCGACCGGCCGCCGACCCGGCGTTGTGCGCGTCCCGTGAAGACCGCGACGACGGAACGGCTCGGGAACCCGCTCCGCATCCCGGGTAAAGGGCCCGTCCTGTCGCCGCCACGTTTCCGACCCGCACTCGGACACGGAATCCCGCGGCCTCCGCGGCTCCTCCCCATGACCGGCGCGGGGGATTCGCACGCCCCCGAGCGAAATTCCCCCGCGCCACCCCCCGGTGGCTCGCCGGCCGCGAATTCCGTAAAGCCCGTATGCCCGAACTTCTCCGCAGAAGAGAACAGCGGGAACGAGGAGCACAGCCCCTCGGACCCCGGTTTCCGCCAGTCCCACCCCGACGCCCACGGCCCGCAGAAGCCGCCGAACTGACGACCGGCGCACTGAACGCCGGCGACGGGTTCACGGCGCAGAACACCGGTGGTGTCGGTCCCACGCGGCACGCGCGGCCGGGAGTGAACACCACAAGGGTGTCCAGGTCTGGTATCACACACCGGAATTGGACACCCTTGTGCCATGTCCGCAGGAAATCTCCAGGACCCGGCCGACTGAAAAGGCCCCCGGGCGGGGCGGTTTCCACGGCCGCGCCCGGGGCACGCATACGTAACACCCCGCCCCCGGGGAAAGGACGCGACCCATGTCGGAAGCCGTCACACGCACCGCACCCACAGGTCCCGGCCTTCTGGCGTCCCTCGATCCACTGCTGCGCACCTGGCTGCCGCGGCAGCGCTGGTTCGCCGGCAAGGGACGGCCCGTCACCGGCCTCTCGCTGGTCACCGCCACCGAGTTGCTCCCGGCGAACGGCCCGCTCGGCCTCCACCACCTGCTGGTGCGCACCCATCAGCCGCCCGTGCCGGGTGTGCCGGCCGCCCCCGGCGACTGCTACCAGTTACTGATAGGCGTACGCGAGGCACTGCCGCCCCGGCTGGCGCCGGCGCTGATCGGACACCTGACCGAGGGACCGCTCTCCGGACGCACCGTGTACGAGGCCCTCTACGACCCCCAGCCCGCCGATGTGCTCCTGGAAGCCCTGCGCTCCCGGGCCCGCATCGGCGGACTGCGTTTCGAGCGGGACACCGGGCAGGAGATACGGCCCGGTCTCGTACCGCGGATGATGACCGCCGAGCAGTCCAACTCGTCCGTGGTCTACGGGGACACGTTCATCCTCAAGCTGCTGCGCCGGGTCGTTCCCGGGATCAACCCCGACCTCGAACTGCCGCTGGCCCTGGCCCGCGAGGGCTGCGCCCGGGTTCCGGCCCCCACCGCCTGGCTGCGGGCCGAGCTGTCCGGGCAGTCGTACGTCCTGGGCGTGCTCCAGCCGTTCGTGCAGGGCGCCTCGGACGGCTGGGAGCTGGCGCTGCGCGAGCTCGCCAAGGGCGAGGACTTCGTCGCCGAGGCGCGGGCGCTGGGGCGCGCCACCGCCGAGGTGCACACGGCACTGGCCCGCGCGCTGCCCGTGGTGTCCCTGGGCCACGCCCAGGTGAGGCCGCTGGCCGACGCGATGGCCGAGCGGCTGGACGCCGCCGCGCAGGCGGTGCCCGTGTTACGGCCCCACGCGCCCGGTCTGCGGACCGCGTTCGAGGCGCTGGGGGATCTGGCCGCCGAGGGCCACACGTGGACGGCCCAGCGCATCCACGGCGATCTGCATCTCGGCCAGTGTCTGCGCTCCCCGGACGGGGAGTGGTCGCTCATCGACTTCGAGGGCGAACCGTCGAAACCGCTCGCCGAGCGCCGTATGCCCCAGCCCCCGGCACGCGACATCGCGGGCATGCTCCGCTCCTTCGACTACGCGGCCCACTCCGTGCCCCAGACGTCCGGTGCCGCGGGGACACCACAGGAGTCCGGCTGGGCCGACACCTGCCGGGCCGCCTACTGCACCGGATACGCCGAGGTCAGCGGCCTCGACCCGCGCACGGATCCCGTACTGCTGCGTGCCTTCGAGACGGACAAGGCCGTGTACGAGGTCGTGTACGAGGCCCGGCACCGCCCGGACTGGCTGCCGGTTCCGCTGGCGGCGGTACGGCGGCTGGCCTCGTCTCCCTGAACCCCCTGTGCCCCGCCCCAGCTCATCCGCCCGAGGAGGCCCTGCCCGTGACGCCCCGCCCCCGGCCCGACGACACTCCGAAGAAGACCAGCGCGAAGAGGACCGGCGCGAAGAAACCGGCGCCCGAGGACAAGAAGCCCGCCGGGCCGCCGACGGCCAGGAGGACGGCGGACGAGACGCCTGCCGACGAGAGGGCGACGGACGAAAAGGCGGCGGACGAAAGGGCGGTCGGGGTCCGGGACCCGGCAGGTCCCGTCCCGGCCGGGAGCGGTGGCCCCGCGGGCGCGACGCGTCCCGCCGGAGTCGGAGTCGGCCCGGCGGACCGTCAGCGGCTGCTCGACGGCACGCACCACGACCCGCACGGAGTGCTGGGCGCCCATCCGGTGCCCGACGGCGTCGCGTTCCGGGTCTTTCGCCCGTACGCGCTCGGGGTCACCGTCGTCACGGACGAACTGCGCGCGGAACTGCGTGACGACGGGGACGGCTTCTTCTCGGGACTGCTGCCGCTGCGCGCGGTCCCGGACGCGTACCGGCTGCTCGTGGCCTACGAGGGGACGGTGCTGGAGACCGAGGACGCGTACCGGTTCCTGCCCGCGCTCGGTGAGCTGGACCTGCACCTGATCGGCGAGGGCCGGCACGAGGAGCTGTGGCGGGCGCTCGGCGCCGAGCCGATGGAGCATCAGGGCGTCGCCGGAACGCGGTTCACCGTGTGGGCCCCGAACGCGCGTGGTGTGCGGCTGGCCGGCGGCTTCAACTTCTGGGACGGCACGGGACATCCGATGCGGTCGCTGGGCTCGTCCGGGGTGTGGGAGCTGTTCGTCCCGGGGATCGGCGAGGGCGAGCTGTACAAGTTCGACATCGCCCGCCCGGACGGCTCGCGCACCCTGCGCGCGGACCCGATGGCCCGCCGTACCGAGGCGCCGCCCGCCACGTCGTCGGTCGTCCACGCGTCCCACCACGAGTGGCACGACACGGAGTGGATGGCGAGGCGGGCCGACCGGCCGGTCCACGAGGCGCCGTTCTCGGTGTACGAGGTGCATCTGCCGTCCTGGCGACCGGGCCTGACCTACCGTCAACTGGCGGACCAGCTCCCCGCCTACGTCACGGACCTCGGCTTCACCCATGTCGAGCTGATGCCCGTCGCCGAGCATCCCTTCGGCGGCTCCTGGGGCTACCAGGTCACCGGGTTCTACGCGCCCACCGCGCGCCTGGGCACCCCCGACGACTTCAAGTACCTCGTCGACGCCCTGCACCGTTCTGGGGTCGGCGTCCTCATGGACTGGGTACCCGCGCACTTCCCCCGCGACGAGTGGGCCCTCGCCGAGTTCGACGGCCGCCCGCTCTACGAGCACGCCGACCCGCTCCGGGCGGACCACCCCGACTGGGGCACCCTGGAGTTCGACTACGGCCGTCGTGAGGTCCGCAACTTCCTCGTCGCCAACGCCACCTACTGGTGCGAGGAGTTCCACATCGACGGCCTGCGCGTCGACGCCGTCGCCTCCATGCTCTACCTCGACTACTCCCGCGAACCCGGCCAGTGGGTCCCCAACGAGCACGGCGGCCGCGAGAACCTGGACGCGGTGGCCTTCCTCCAGGAGATGAACGCCACCGTCTACCGCCGCAACCCCGGCGTGGTCACCGTCGCCGAGGAGTCCACCGCCTGGGACGGCGTCACCCGGGCCACCCACCACACCGGCCCCGGAGGCTTCGGCGGGCTGGGGTTCGGACTGAAGTGGAACATGGGGTGGATGCACGACTCGCTGGACTACGTGTCCCACGACCCGGTGCACCGCAAGTACCACCACGACGAGATGACCTTCTCGATGGTGTACGCCTACAGCGAGAACTACGTCCTGCCGATCTCCCACGACGAGGTCGTGCACGGCAAACGCTCGCTCGTCTCCAAGATGCCCGGCGACTGGTGGCAGCAGCGCGCCAACCTCCGCGCCTACCTCGCCTTCATGTGGGCCCACCCCGGCAAGCAACTCCTCTTCATGGGACAGGAGTTCGCCCAGGGCGCCGAGTGGTCCGAGGCGCACGGCCCCGACTGGTGGCTGCTGGACCCCGCCTACGGCGCCGAACCGGACCACCGTGGTGTGCGGGACCTCGTCCGCGACCTCAACGCCCGCTACCGCGGCGAACCCGCGCTGTGGGAACGCGACACCGACCCGTCCGGCTTCGCCTGGGTCACCGGTGACTCCGCCGACGACAACGTCTTCGCCTTCCTGCGTCACGCCGCCGACGGCACCCCCCTGCTCGCCGTCTCCCACTTCTCCCCCGCCGTCCGCCACGGCTACCGCCTCGGCGTCCCCGAGGACATCCCGGCCTGGCACGAGATCCTCAACACCGACACCGCCCGCTACGGCGGCGGCGGCATCACCAACCCCGACCCCGTCAAACCGGAATCCACGCCCTGGCACGGGCGCGCGGCCAGCATCCGGCTGACGCTGCCGCCCCTCGCGACGGTGTGGCTGCGGCCCGCGTAGCGGCGCTCCCGCGCGCCCGGTCCCCGGTGGCACTCCACCGGGGACCGGGCGGGAGCGTCACTCCAGGCCGGTGCCCCGCAGCGACGCGGGCAGTTCGCCGGTGTACAGCACGCCCAGCGTCTGGGTGGCCCGGGTCAGTGCCACGTACAGATCGCTCGTCCCGTACGACGCGGGTTCGACCACCAGGACGGAGTCGAACTCCAGCCCCTTGGCCTGCCGGGGGTCGAGAAGCACCACCGTGCGGGTGAGGTCGGGCTCCTGGCCCGCCGTCACCCCGTCCAGCCGGCCGGCGAGCGCGGGGTGCAGGGCCCGCGGCGCGATCACCGCGAGCCGGCCCTCGGCCGGGGTCAGCTCGGCGACGGCCTTGGCGACCGCGCCGGGCAGGTCGTCCCCGGCCTCGCGCGCCCAGGGCCGTACCCCGGTGGACCGGACGGAGCGCGGCGGCTCGAAACCGGGGCGTTCGGCCCGCACCACACCGGCGGCGACGTCCATGATCTCGGACGGGGTGCGGTAGTTGACGCCGAGCCGGGTGTGCTCCCAGCGGTCCTCCACGTACGGGGAGAGGATCTCCTCCCACGATCCGACCCCCGCCGCCTCCGCGGTCTGCGCGGGATCGCCGACGAGTGTCATCGACCGCGTGGGGCTGCGGCGCATCAGCAGCCGCCACGCCATCGGCGACAGTTCCTGCGCCTCGTCCACGATGATGTGGCCGAAGGCCCACGTCCGGTCGGCGGCGGCCCGCTCCGCGGCGCTGCGGTGGTCGTCCTCCTCGTGCCGCTGCGCCATCCGCTCGGCGTCGATGATGTTGTGCGCGGACAGGATCTCGGAGTCCTCCTCGTCCTTGTCCTCGAACTCGTAGGTCCGCGAGGCGTAGGAGACGTCCAGCACGCCCTGCGCGTAGGCGATCTGGGTACGGCGTTCCTGGTCGGCGAGCGCCCGTGCGACCCGGTCGTCCTCGCCGAGGAGTTCGGCCGCCTCGTCCAGCAGCGGGACGTCCGCGGGGGTCCAGTCGCCGGCCCGGGTCGAGGGGCGCAGGATCGCCGCCGCGTCCTCGTCGGGGACGTGGCCGTACGGGTCGGCCAGGAAGTCGGCGACCAGTCGCCGCGGGGTCAGTCTCGGCCACAACCGGTCGATGGCCGACCAGACTTCGGGGTTCTCGGCGAGTTCGTCGCGGATCTGGGTGATGTCGCTCGGGTCGAGGAGGTTGGAGCCGTCGAAGGGGTCCGTGCCGATGCGTTCGGCGAGCATGTCGGTGAGGGTGTTGAGGATGTGGCCCTCGAAGTGCTCGCGGGCCGCGTTGTGGGGCAGACCGGCCGCGCGGGTGCGGTCCCGGGCGACCTGGACGAGGCCCGCGTCGAGCATCAGGACGTCCCGGTCGTGCTCGACGGCGATCACGGGGTCGGGCAGGGCCTGCCGGTCCCGGACGACTCCGGCGAGGACGTCGGCCATCTCGGCGCGGCCCTTCACGGCGGCGGCCTCGGGGGTGTCGGCGGCGGTCGCGTGGACACCGGGGAAGAGTTCGCCGACGGTCGAGAGCAGCACGCCGGTCTCGCCGAGCGAGGGCAGCACCTCGCCGATGTAGCCGAGGAAGGCGGGGTTGGGACCGACGATCAGGACGGCCCGCTTGGCGAGCAGTTCGCGGTGTTCGTACAGCAGATACGCGGCGCGGTGCAGGGCCACGGCGGTCTTGCCGGTGCCGGGGCCGCCCTCGACGACCATGATGCCCCGGTGCGGCGCGCGGATGATCCGGTCCTGCTCGGCCTGGATGGTCTGCACGATGTCGCCCATCCGGCCGGTGCGGGCCGAGTTGAGCGCGGCGAGCAGCACGGCGTCACCGGTCGGGTCCTCGTGGCCGGTGCGTTCCCGGTCGCCGAGGTCGAGGATCTCGTCGTGCAGGTCGGTGACGTGCCGGCCCGCGGTGCCGATGTGCCGGCGGCGGCGCAGGCCCATCGGGGTGTGCCCGGTGGCCAGGTAGAAGGGGCGGGCGACCGGGGCCCGCCAGTCGACGAGGATCGGGGTGCGCTCGATGTCGTCGGCGCGGATGCCGATGCGGCCGATGTGATGGGTGACGCCGGCGGGGGGTGCGCCTTCTCCGGGGGACTCCACCGGGGCCAGGTCGATGCGGCCGAAGCAGAGCGAACCGTCCACGGCGTTCAGCGCGGCCAGCAGACCCGAGCGTTCGGCGACCAGGACGTCCCGTTCGAGCCGGGCCTGCATGGGTGTGTTGCCCTGGGCGAGCGCGTCCCCGACGGAGGCCTCGGTGGCACCGCGCAGGGCGTCGACACGCGCGTACAACCCGTCGATGAATTCCTGCTCACTTCGCAGTTCATCATCGGGGAATTCTGTGTGCGATCCCTTGTTTGACAATTCCGCTCCCGCCCGGATATACTGCGCCTACTGAACTTCTTCGCGACTTGATTCCTCGAAGTCGCGAATCATTGAATATACGCAGCGAAATCCCCCGGGCGCAATTGCCCAGGGGATTTTTTGTGTGCCGGGCCGTGTGCCGGGTGGCATCAGAGCACGTCGGCCAGCTCCTGGAGAAGCCGTCGCTTGGCCCGGGCGCCCACCATCGACTTCACGGGCTCACCGTCCCGGAAAACCATGAACGTCGGCATCGACAGCACGCCGTACGCCAGCGTCGTCTCCGGGTTGGTGTCGACATCGAGCTGGACCACCTTGAACCGGTCGCCCTCCTCGAAGGCCAGCTCGCTGAGCACCGGCCCCATCTGCCGGCACGGCGGACACCAGTCGGCCGTGAACTCCACCAGCACGGGCAGATCCGAGCCGATCACCTCCGCCCCGAAGTCCGCGTCCGTCACCTCGGCCACGCCTGCCGCCCTGATCATCGCGTCCGCCCTCCCAGTTCGCACACGGGTTCCGGACCGCCCGGAACCTCCGCGTCGGCCGCCAGCTCGTCACGGGCCCGCTCCGCCCGCGCGAGCTGCTCGCCGACCTGCGCGCGCACCGACCTCAGCTCGTCGATCAGCTCGTCGAGCTCGCCGAGCTTGCGCCGGTAGACGTCCAACGACGCCGGGCACGAGTCGCCCTCGGGGTGTCCGGCCCGCAGACACTCCACGAACGGCCGCGTCTCCTCCAGGTCGAACCCGAAGTCCTGAAGGGTCCTGATCTGCCGGAGCAGCCGCAGATCGTGCTCGTCGTACGTCCGGTACCCGTTCTCGCCCCGCCGCGCGGGCAGCAGCCCCCGCGACTCGTAGTAGCGCAGGGTCCGCGTGGTCGTCCCGGCCCGTGCGGCCAGCTCGCCGATTCGCATGACCCCGACGGTAGTCCTTGACGCCGACGTCAAGGCAAGCGTCCCCGGGGGCGGCCCCGGCGCGGGTCAGCGTGGGGCGCGCGGGAGCAGGGGTTTGCGGTCCACCGGGGACGACAGCACGATCGAGGTCGTCGTCCGCCCGAGCGCGGAGGTCTGTTCCAGGACGTCCTCCAGGTGGATCGTGTCCTCGACGGCGACCTTGAGGATCCAGCAGTCCTCGCCGACGACGTGGTGGGCCTCGGTGACCTCGGGACGGGCCAGCAGTTCCAGCGTCCGGGGATGCCTGAGGGTGTAGCCGCCGTGCGGATCGACGCGGATGAAGGCCTGGATGCCGTAGCCGAGGCGGGACGCCGACACCTGGGCGCCGTATCCGGTGATCGCCCCGGTCGCCTCCAGCCGGCGCACCCGCTCCGCGACCGCGGCCGGGCTCAGCCGGACGCGGCGGCCCAGCTCGCTGAGCTTGATGCGGCCCTCGCTCTGGAGCAGTTCCAGGATCTGCCGGTCGAGCGCGTCGAAGCCCACCGACGTTTCGCCGGAGACGACGCGCGGATGCCGTGTTTCCTTCGGTGCGACAGCCGGATCTCCCATGTCTCCCCCTTCGGGCCCGACCCCTGCGACGGGAGAATTATGACCACAGGCCGAAGCGCCGTGGACGCCCGGCGATCGGTGCGGGACGCGTGGAGCGGGACGCACGGGTGCATGGGGCACGGGTGCGCGGAGAAAAGGGGAGGGCGACGTGCGGGAGATCTGCGTCATCGGCGGAAACCGGTATTTCGGAAAACGTCTCATAGCCCGGCTGACGGCGGCGGGAGACCGGGTCACCGTCATCAACCGCGGGTCGTCCGCGCCGCCCGCCGGGACGGTGCATCTGGTCGCCGACCGCGACGACGAGAAGGCTCTGGAGGAGGCGCTGGGCTCTCGGGTCTTCGACGTCGTCGTCGACCAGGTCTGCTACACACCGCGGCAGGCGGAGATCGCCCGCCGGGTCTTCGCGGGGCGCACGCGCCGGTATGTGATGACGTCCACCGTCGAGGTGTACGAGTACGAGGACACGGCGGAGCCGGTCGCCGAGGACGCCGTGGACCCGCGTGGGGTCGCCGTCGATCTCGCCCTTCCCTGGGACGACAGGGAGTTCCTCGACGCCCACTACGGCGAGGGCAAGCGGCAGGCCGAGGCGGTTTTCGCGGCCGGTCCGGCCTTCCCGTACGTGGCCGTGCGCGTCGCCCATGTGCTGGGCGGGGACGACGACTTCACCGGGCGGCTGGAGCACTACGCCGACCGCATCCGCACCGGCGGGACGATCGTCGTGCCCTCCGTGAACCGTCCGGCAACCTACATCCACGTCGAGGAGATCGCCGACTTCCTGTTCTGGACGGTGGGCGAGGACTTCACCGGCCCGGTCAACGCCGCCTCCGACGGACCGCTGACCACCCGGGAGCTGTGCGAGGCGATCAGCGCGCGCCTCCCGGACGGCCGGACGGTGCTGGAGGCCGTCGAGGTGGGCGAGGTCTCCCCCTTCTCCTTCCGCCGTTCCTACGGCATGGACAACACACGGGCCGCCCGGCTCGGGTTCTCCTTCGGCGACGCGCGGGCCTGGCTGCCGCGCGCGGTGGCCGAGACGCTCGGAGAGGACGTCTGACATGCGCTACCGCACCCTGGGCGGACTCCGGGTGAGCGCCGTGGGGCTCGGCACGATGCCGCTGTCCGTCGAGGGGCGGCCGGACGAGGCGCGGGCCATGGCGACGGTGCACGCGGCCCTCGACGCGGGCGTCACGCTCCTCGACACGGCGGACTCGTATCACCTGCCCGGCGACGGACCCGGCCACAACGAACGGCTCGTGGCCCGTGCCCTGGCGACGTACGGCGGCGACCGGGCGGACGTCCTGGTGGCCACGAAGGGCGGGCGGGGCAGACCCGCCGACGGCTCCTGGACGGTGAACGGCTCCCCGCGTCATCTCAAAGCCGCGGCCGAGGCCTCCCTGAAGAGGCTGGGTCTGGAGGCGATCGGCCTCTACCAGCTCCACAAGCCCGACCCCGCCGTCCCCTTCGAGGACTCGGTGGGCGCCCTGCGCGACCTGCTCGACGCGGGCACGATCCGGCTGGCCGGCATCTCCAACACCACCGCGGGCCAGATCCGCCGGGCCCACGCGATCCTCGGCGACCGGCTGGTCTGCGTGCAGAACCAGTACTCCCCCGCGGTGCGCGACAGCGAGCCCGAACTGCGCCTCTGCGCCGAGCTGGGGCTCGCCTTCCTGCCCTGGAGCCCGCTGGGCGGTATCTCCCGCAGCTCCCTGGACGGCCCCGCCGGTCCCTCCGGCGACGGGACCGCCGACGGTTCGCGGGAGCGGTTCGGGGCCTTCCACGCGGTGGCCCGGGAGCACGGCGTGAGCCCTCAGCAGGTCTGTATCGCCTGGCTCTCGCGGCGGTCCCCCACGGTGATCCCGATCCCCGGCGCCAGTCGCCCGCGGACCGCCCGGGACTCCGCGGGGGCCGCGGACCTGGTCCTGAGCGCGGAGGACCTGGCCCGCCTCGGCCCATGAGCCCTAAAGGGCGGACGGGCGGACGGGCGGACACCCATGATCCCGGGGTCCGGGCCCCGGGGCATGGGGTCAGGGGTCATGGGGTCAGGGTCAGACCAGGACCCCGGCGGACTCCTCCACCTCCAGCAGCGACGCGCTCTGCCGCTCCGCCTCGAACGCCTTGTGTCCGCCGCGCAGGCCGAACAGCCTTTTGGTGAGGGCGATGTAGAGGACGGCGAGGATGTTCATGACGAGCGTCGCGATCTTCAGCCAGCTGACGTGCTCGGTGAGTTCGTAGATCTCCAGCGGGAGGAAGGCGGCGGTGGCGACGACCGTGAGGTACTCCGCCCAGCGCTTGGCGTACCAGAGCCCGAAGGCCTCGACGAGCTCGATCAGCGCGTACGCCAGCAGCAGGACCGCGACCAGCAGCAGCGTGGAGTGCTCGTAGCCGAAGGTCTTCTGGATGGTGCCGACGACGGGCGAGTGGTCGAGGTCGTAGTGGAAGTGCCGGAAGACCGGCCTGAGGACGTCGAGGTACTCGTCGAAGAGCCGGCGCACCGCGTCCTGGCTGTTGCTGAACTTCCACACGGCGGCCGCGACCAGCACGATGAACACCCCGCGCACGGCCCGCTCGATCGCCAGGAACCGCAGGACGAACAGGTCGCGGAGCACCTTGCCGCGCGGCACCAGCGGCGCCTCGTCCGCGGGGCCCGAGCCGTGCGGATCGCCGAGCGCGAAGTCGCCGCAGCGCAGGCAGCGCCAGGCCTCGCCGAGACCCGTCTCGGCGCGCAGCCGCTCCCGCAGCACGCGCTCGTCGGGCGCGTACGTCACGTGGCCGCGCCGCGCACAGGTACGCCGGTCCCAGTCGATCTTCATGCTCGGTGTCCTCCGCGGAAACGTGCCGTGCCGCGCCGGTCGGTCCGGCACGGCACGGTCATGCACGTCCTACGAGACGGCGGCCCGGGGGGTCACGGTTCCGTCCGGAGCACCACGCACCCCTTCGGCCCCACCGCCACCCGCCGAGTCCCCCTCTTTCCCGGCCTCGGCCTCGGCCTCGATATCGGCTTCAGGCTCGACCTCGGGCCTGGCTTCGACCTCGGGCCTGGCTTCGGCTTCGGCCTCGGGCTCGGGCTGAGCCTCTGCTTCGGCCTCGGGCTGGGCCTCTGCTTCGGTTGTGGCTGCGGCTGCGGGCCGGGCCTCGGCCTCGCCCTCCGTCCGGGCCTTGCGCGGGAGCAGTACCGCCACCAGCACCGTGCCCACGCCCAGGATCACCGCTCCGACGAGGCTGGTGTGCGCCACCGCGTCCGAGAAGGACGAGCTGACGGCGTCCGCCATCTGCCGGGCGCCGTCGGCGAGTTGCCCGGCCTGGGCCTTCAACTGGGCCGCCTGCTCCGCGTTCGCGGACTGCGCGGCCTGCTCGCCGAGCGCGCGGGCCTTGTCGCCGATGCCCTGGGCCACGGCGTACCCCGCGCCCACCGAGTCCTGCGCCGTGGTCAGGGCGCCCGCCGGGAGTTCGCTGCCCGCGGTCGCGTCGGCGAGGTGCGAGGAGTACGAACTCGCCAGCACCGAGCCGAGGATGGCGATGCCGAGCGAGCCGCCGAGTTCCAGCGAGGTGTCGTTGACCGCGCCGCCGACGCCCAGTTCGGCCTCCGGGAACGCGCCCATGATGGCGTCCGTGCAGGGCGAGAGCGCCAGCCCGATGGCGAGGCCGAGCATGACGAGGGGCAGCACGAGGTCGCCGTACGCCGAGGAGGCGTCCACCTGGGTGAGCAGGGCCAGCGCCACGGTGCCGCCGACCATGCCCGCGGTGACCGTGAACTTCATGCCGATGCGCGGAGTGAGGTATCCGGTGAGCGCCGAGCCCGCGAAGACGGCGCCGGCGAGCGGCAGCATCCGCACCCCGGTGTCCAGGGCGTCGTAGCCGAGGACGAACTGGAGGTGCTGGGTGAGGTAGTAGAAGGCGCCGAAGACGGCCAGGAAGAAGAGGGCGACGGCGAGGTTCGAGCCGGCGAAGCGACGGTTGGCGAAGCGCCGTA
Organism: Streptomyces sp. NPDC002698; assembly: GCF_042888945.1. NCBI lineage: Bacteria > Bacillati > Actinomycetota > Actinomycetes > Kitasatosporales > Streptomycetaceae > Streptomyces > Streptomyces sp. NPDC002698. Next base: position 535,625 of record NZ_JBIAQM010000001.1, on the reverse strand, counting down.
CGTCGACGACCGGGCGCGGGTGGCGCAGCTCCCACAGCACGAAGAGGACGAGTCCGGCCCCCGCGACCACGGCGGCGGTCACGGCCTTGACGCCCCAACCGAAGTGCGGACCCTGGATGATCATGTAGACGAGCGAGCCGATCCAGACGACCGAGAGCAGCCCGCCGACGTAGTCGATGCGGTTGTGGTGCGCGGCCCTGGACGGCGGTACGAGGACGAGGGCGCCGACGATGGCGAGGGCGGCGACCGGCACGTTGATCAGGAACGTGGACGACCAGCCGTGGCGCTCCAGCAGGGCGCCGGCGACCAGCGGACCGGCCGCGATGGCGAGTCCGGCGGTGGCGGTCCACAGGACGATCGCCTTGGCCCGCTCGGCGCGCGGGAAGGTCGCGGCGAGCAGGGAGAGCGTGGCGGGCATGATCAGCGCGGCGCCGACGCCCATGACGGCACGGGCCGCGATGACCCCGGTGGAACTGCCGACGAGCGAACCGGCGATCGCGCCGCCGCCGAAGACGACGAGCCCGAGAACGAGCGCGCCACGGCGGCTGTACTTGTCCCCGATGGCGCCGAGCAGCAGCATCAGGGCGGCGTACGGGACGGTGTAGCCGTCGATGACCCATTGCAGGTCGGCGCTGGACAGCCCGAGGTCCTGGGTCATGTCGGGTGCCGCGACCGTGAGGGCGGTGTTCGCCATCACGATGATCAGCAGGCTCAGGCAGAGCACCAGCAGCGCCCACCACCGCCTGGCGTAGGGCCGGTCCATCCCCTCGACCGGTTCGTTCATGACGAGACGCATGGCTACGGTCGCCCTTCCTTCATCGACGGGCACGGAGATCGTCCGCGCCAGAACTTGCACAGTGGAGTGCAACTGCACAACGATGTGCAAGATACGAGATTGCACAGCGCTGTGCAAATGAAGGAGGTCGAGGCCCGTGATCACAGAACAAGCGGCCGCCCGGCGGCGGGCGGGCAGAATGGCAGCCATGACCACGGGTAACCCGAGCCGCGCCGATGTGAACCGTCGCCGCATCCTGGACGTCGCGCTCGCCGAACTGCTGCGTGACCCCGACGCGTCCATGGACCAGATCGCGCGGGCGGCGGGGGTCGTACGACGCACGGTCTACGGGCATTTCCCCAGCCGCGAGGCGCTGGTCGGCACCCTGACCGACGAGGCCGTGGCGGCGGTCGCGGCGGCGCACGCGGCGGGCCGCGAAGGGGTCGCGGACCCGGCCGAGTCGCTGGCCCGCTCGACCCTGGCCGTCTGGGAGATCGCCGACCGCTACCGGCTGCTGGTCGCCCTCGCCCAGCGCAGCGTCACCATGCAGGGGATCCGCGAACGTCTGACGCCGGTCCGCGAGGCCTGCGCGGAGATCCTCCGGCGCGGCCTGGAGCAGGGCGTGTTCGCCTCGCCGCTGCCTCCGTACGCGCTGGCGTACGTGCACGAGCAGACCCTGTTCGCCCTCATGGAGGCGGTGAACGACGGTCTCCTGGCAGCGGAGGAGGCGGGCGGCTCCGCCACGGTCACCATGCTGACCGCGGCGGGCGTACCCGCCTCGCGCGCCACCGAACTGGTGGCGAAGCTGAGCGGCTGAGTCCCCGGAGGCGTCAGGAACCTCCGGGGACCCGGCCGTCCTCAGCCGTGCACCGGACCGCCGGGCCCGTGGGGGATGCCCGGCCGTCCGGCGTTCTCGGGGCCCCTACGCCGCGGCCGGCTCCTTCTCTCCGCCCTGCTCCGGCACGTCCGCGTGGACGTCGGCGGAGGCGCCGGCGTCGTCCAGCAGGGTCTTCTCGTCGAAGGGAAGCTGTCCGGCGAGGACCCGGGACACCCGCTCCTTGTCGATCTCCTTCGTCCAGGTTCCGATCAGGACCGTGGCCACGGCGTTGCCGGCGAAGTTCGTCAGCGCGCGTGCCTCGCTCATGAAACGGTCGATGCCGACGATGAGGCCGACGCCGTCCACCAGGGCGGGCTTGTGCGACTGGAGGCCGCCGGCCAGCGTGGCGAGGCCCGCCCCGCTGACGCCGGCCGCGCCCTTGGACGCGACCAGCAGGAAGAGCAGGAGCGGGATCTGCTCCCCGATCGACATGGGCGTGCCCATCGCGTCGGCGATGTAGAGCGAGGCCATGGTCATGTAGATCATCGTGCCGTCGAGGTTGAAGGAGTAGCCGGTCGGGACGGTGATGCCGACGACCGGCTTGCCGACGCCCAGGTGCTCCATCTTCGCGATGAGCCGCGGCAGGGCGGACTCGGAGGAGGAGGTGGACAGGATCAGCAGGAACTCGCGGCCCAGGTACTTGAAGAACGTGAGGATGTTCAGGCCCGTCACCACCCGCAGCAGCGTGCCGAGCACGATGAAGACGAACAGGAAACAGGTGACGTAGAAGCCGAGCATCAGTACGGCGAGACTCTTGAGCGCGTCCAGGCCGGCGGAACCGGTGACGGCGGCGATCGCGCCGAAGGCACCGAGCGGGGCGGCCCACATGACCATGGCGAGGATCCGGAACACGAGCCGCTGGATGTGCTCCACCCCGCGCAGGACCGGCTGTCCGGCAGCTCCCATGGCCTGGAGGGCGAACCCGGTCAGGAGCGCGACGAGCAGGGTCTGCAGGACCTGGCCCTCGGTGAACGCCGAGACCATCGTGGTCGGGATGATCGAGAGCACGAAGTCGACCGGCGGCAGCGCCTCCGCCGACACCTGGCCCTGGCCGGCCTCCTTGACCGCGTCGGTCATCGCCAGGCCGCTGCCCGGCTCCAGGATGTTGCCGACGACCAGACCGATGGCCAGCGCGACCAGCGACATGACCAGGAAGTAGCCGAGCGCGATACCGCCGACGGCACCGACCTTGGCGGCCTTGCGGACCGAGCCGATGCCCAGCACGATCGTGCAGAAGATGATCGGGGAGATCATCATCTTGATGAGGTTCACGAAGCCCGTGCCGATGGGCTTGAGCTCGACGGCGAAGTCGGGGGCGATCAGGCCCACCGCGATCCCGAGGGCCACGGCGCCGATCACGGCGATGTACAGATAGTGCGTGCGGTCCCGCTCGGCGGCGGGTGCGGCAGGTGCCGTTTGCGGCGTGCTGGTCACGGCTGCCCTCCTTGACGACGTCATCGGCATCATCCGGCGTGCGGCTCACGTCCGGGGATCCGGAAGGCTTCGCTCCCGGGCTGAGGGGACTATCTCCCGGCGTGTGAGGGCGGTCACCCTTCCGTTCATTGAGTTCACGGACCCCACCGGAACCGCCCGGTCGAGTCGGTACGCCGAGCCCGTACGCCGAGCCCGTACGCCGAGCCCGTACGCCGCGTCGGTACGCCGAGCCCGCACACGAGTCGGTACGCCGAGTCCGTACGGCCCGAGGCGCACCCGGCCGGGCGAGGCACACTGAACGGCATGCGTCTTCCCCGTGTCCCGCGACCGCGCAGCCTGGCCGGCCAGCTCTTCGGCATGCAGGCCGTGCTCATCGCGGTCCTCGTCGCCGGATACGCGCTGTTCACCTACGTCAGCGACCGCAGCCAGGCCGAGGAGGCCGCGGGCCGCCAGGCGATGGCGGTCGCGCGCTCGGTCGCGGACTCCCCGTCCGTCCACGCCGCCATCGGCACGGCGAACCCCACCGCGGAGCTCCAGCCGTACTCCCTGCGCGTCCAGCGGGACACCGGCGTCGACTTCGTGACCATCATGGATCCGCGCGGCATCCGCTGGACGCACCCCGAGGAGGGGCTGATAGGCAAGCACTTCCTCGGGCACACCGCCCCGGCGCTCGCGGGCCGGTCCTTCACGGAGACGTACACGGGCAGCCTCGGCCCCTCCGTGCGCGCCGTCACCCCGGTCCGGGACGGCGGGCGGACCATCGGCCTGGTCAGCGCGGGCATCAAGGTCGAGGCGATCACCGAGCGCGTCCAGGACCAGGTGACGGCCCTGATCGGGGTCGCGGCGGGCGCGCTGCTGCTGGGCGCCGTCGGCACGTACGTCATCAACGCCCGGCTGCGGCGCTCCACCCACGGCATGAACGCGGCCGAGCTGAGCCGGATGCACGACTACCACCAGGCCGCGCTGCACGCCGTACGCGAGGGGCTGCTGATGCTGGACGGGCAGTTCCGGGTGGCGCTGATGAACGACGGCGGACGGGAGCTGCTCGGCGTCACGGACGACGTGGTCGGCCGTTCGGTGGCCGAACTCGGGCTGCCCGCGCCGCTGACGGGCGCGCTGCTGTCGGCGGAGCCCCGCGTGGACGAGGTCCACCTGACGGACACGCGGGTGCTGGTCGTGAACACCTCCCCGGTGTCCGGCGGCGAGCGCCGCGGCACGGTGGTCACCCTGCGCGACGTGACCGAACTCCAGTCGCTGACGGGAGAACTGGACTCGGAGCGCGGCTTCACCCAGGCGCTGCGCTCGCAGGCGCACGAGGCGGCGAACCGTCTGCACACGATGGTCTCCCTCATCGAACTGGGCCGCGCCGAGGAGGCCGTCGACTTCGCCACCGCCGAACTGGAGCTGGCGCAGGCGCTCACCGACGAGGTGGTCTCCGCGGTCAGCGAACCGGTCCTCGCCGCGCTGCTGCTGGGCAAGGCGGCACAGGCGAACGAGCGCGGAGTGGAGCTCGTGGTCTCCGAGGACAGCGGCATCGACGACGGACTGCTCCCGGCCTCGCTCACTTCGCGCGACCTGGTCACCGTGCTCGGCAACCTGATCGACAACGCGATGGACGCGGCGCAGGGGACGGCGGGCGCCCGCGTCACGGTGACGGCGTTCACCGAGGAGTCGGCACTGGTGCTGCGGGTCGCCGACACCGGCGCCGGGGTGGACCCCGCCCACGCCGAGCAGGTCTTCCGGCGCGGCTGGTCCACGAAACCGGCGGGCCCCGGCGGCCGTGGTCTCGGTCTGGCCCTGGCCCGCCAGACGGTGAGCCGGCACGCGGGCACGCTGAACGTGCGCGAAGGAGCGGACGGCGGAGCGGAGTTCGAGGTACGCCTGCCGCTCCCCACCACACCCGCCGACCCGACCCCGAACCAGTCCCAGCCCCAGCCCCAGCCCCAGGACGACACCCCGGCCCTCGGTTCCGTTCCGGCCCGGACCCCGGACGCAGGACCCACCGCGGACCGGCCCCAGGATCCCGGTCCCGCCCCGGCCCGGACCCCGGGCACCGGCCCCGGCCCGGACCGGGACCCCGACGCCGGTCCCGGCCCGGTCCCGCACGCGGGCCCCGCCCGGCGCGCGCGGTCCGAGGCGCTGCCGTCCGAGACCGTTCCGCCCGGAGGTGGCGCATGAGCGATCCGATCCGCGTGCTCGTCGTCGAGGACGATCCGGTGGCCGCCGACGCGCACGTCATGTACGTCGGCCGGGTGCCCGGCTTCACGGCGGTGGGCAAGGTCCACACAGGCGCGCAGGCGCGCCGCGCGCTGGACCGAACGCCCGTGGACCTGCTGCTGCTCGACCTGCACCTGCCGGACACGCACGGCCTTCGGCTCGCACGCTCGCTGCGCGCCGCCGGCCATCGCGCGGACGTCATCGCGGTGACCTCCGCGCGGGACCTGGCGGTCGTACGGGAGGGGGTGTCGCTCGGCGTCGTCCAGTACGTGCTGAAGCCGTTCACCTTCGCCACCCTGCGCGACCGGCTGATCCGGTACGCGGAGTTCCGCGCGGCGGCCGGCGAGGCGAGCGGCCAGGCCGAGGTGGACCGCGCGCTGGCCGTCCTGCGGGCTCCCGGTCCGGCCGCGCTGCCCAAGGGCCTGAGCGCGCCGACCCTGGAACGCGTGAGTGTCACCCTCAGGGACCACGCGGACGGCCTGACGGCGGCCAAGGCCGCCGAGGCCGTCGGCATCTCCCGGATCACGGCCCGGCGCTATCTGGAACACCTGGTGGAGGGGGGCCGGGCGGCACGCGCCCCGCAGTACGGGACGGTCGGACGGCCGGAACTCCAGTACCGCTGGATCAAGGGCTGACCGTCGGGCCGGGTCCCCGCGGACGGATCCGGCGCGGGCGGGCCGAAGACAGCCCGGCGGAGGGCCCGGTCGCCCTCGGCCGGCTTTCGAGTCCGAACGCCCCCCGACGGCACGGCGAATTCAGGGCCGCGGCCGAAACCGTATGTTCCTACAATCTGTGATTGTGGCCGAACAGACCGTAGTCACCGCTGCCCCCGGCCCATACCTTGTGCGCGTGCACCGACCGCAAGCCCAACAGCCCACCCCGCCCTTCAACGCCCCGGCCGCCCGAAGACTGCGTGCAGCACTCGGAATGGGGCCCGAGCACGTCGCGTACGGCCTGAGAGCCTCGTACGGGCTGCCGTACGCCACACCCGATCTGGTCATCGCCTGGGAGCGTGGCATCGCCGCGCCGAGCAGTCCCGAACTCACCGCTCTCGCGGGCGTGTTGTGGTGTTCCGCGAATGAACTCATAGGAGCGCCGCGCACGTTGCGCGAACACCGCGTCGCCCGTGATCTCGCCCCGGAGGACGTGGCACACGCCGTCGGGATCGAACTCCTCGCCTACGAAAGGATGGAGGAGTCCGGCACCTGGCGCGGAAACGAGCGGCAGTCGACCGCGCTGGCCAAGGCGCTCGACCTCTCGCTGCCCGACTTCATCACGGTGACGGGCCGCGACGGCCGGCTCGCCGACCTGCTGCGCGGCGCCGTGACGGCGCGGTGGCAGGCCTCTGTGCGCCCGGTCGCGAAGGTGGTGCCGCTGGAGCGCGACGTCCTGGAGGTCGTGCTCCAGGAGCTGCACACCGACTACCAGGGGCGGATGGCCGCCACACCGAACCGGGGCGGCGGTCCGGCCGCCACCGGCTCCGGCGAGTCCGGCCAGGACTTCCTCGACCGGATCGTCGACCATTTCTGGACAGCTGTCCGCGCCGGCGCGTACTGAGATCCCGGACCCATGAGGGACCACGGCCCGGGCGGGAGCCGCCGACGGGGCCGTGGTCCGACACCCGGCCGGGCGCCGGACCGACCTTCCGCATCCGGGTCCCCGGGCCTGGAAGTCCGGGTCCCGGAGCCCGGAAGTCCGCGTCCCGGGGCCTAGAAGACCGACTCCGCCTCGTCCATCCGGTCCTTCGGCACGGTCTTCAGCTCGGTGGTCGCGTCCGCGAGCGGCACCATCTCGATGTCCGTACCGCGCAGCGCGGTCATCTTGCCGAAGTCGCCGCGGTGCGCGGCCTCGACGGCGTGCCAGCCGAAGCGGGTGGCCAGGACGCGGTCGTACGCGGTCGGCGAGCCGCCGCGCTGGACGTGACCGAGGATGACCGGCTTGGCCTCCTTGCCGAGGCGGCGCTCCAGCTCGTACGCGAGGGCCGTGCCGATGCCCTGGAAGCGCTCGTGGCCGAACTGGTCGATCTCGCCGTGGCCGTAGTCCATGGTGCCCTCGGCGGGGTGGGCGCCCTCGGCGACGCAGATGACGGCGAACCGCTTGCCGCGCGCGAAGCGCTCCTCGACCATCGCGACCAGGTCGGCCGGGTCGAAGGCGCGCTCGGGCAGGCAGATGCCGTGGGCGCCGGCCGCCATGCCGGACTCCAGGGCGATCCAGCCCGCGTGCCGGCCCATGACCTCGACGACCATCACGCGCTGGTGGGACTCGGCCGTCGTCTTCAGACGGTCCATGGCCTCCGTGGCGACACCGACGGCGGTGTCGAAGCCGAAGGTGCGGTCCGTCGCGGAGATGTCGTTGTCGATGGTCTTCGGCACGCCGACCACCGGCAGACCCGCGTCCGACAGCATCCGGGCCGCCGTGAGCGTGCCCTCGCCGCCGATCGGGACGAGCGCGTCGATGCCGAACTCACGGGCCATGTCCTGGGCGTTGTCGCAGGCCTCGCGGAGCCGGTCGCGCTGCAGCCGGGAGGAGCCGAGGATGGTGCCGCCGCGGGCGAGGATGCCGCTGACGGCGTTGAGGTCGAGGGTGCGGTAGTGGCTGTCGAGGAGTCCGGCGTAGCCGTCCTCGAAGCCGATGACCTCGTCCCCGAAGTTGGTGACCGCTCGGTGCACGACCGACCGGATCACTGCGTTCAGGCCAGGGCAGTCGCCGCCTGCGGTGAGAACTCCGATGCGCATCGTGCTGTGTCTCCTGCTCCCTGCCGGTTCGTGTGAGCCGCTTCGATTGTTTCACGGCCCGGGGTGACCCGCCGATTCCGTCCGCCGCCGCCCGCGCGGCCCGGCGGCCGCCCCCCGGCTGACCGGCACGTTTCTCCTGGCGGGCGTCCTAGCCAGCGCCAGAGGTATTGTCAAGAGGGTTCTGCTCACGTTGGTGGGCCCTTTTTCCGAGCCCAGACACGGCCTGGCGACGAAACGGATGGAGAGCACGCGTGACGCGCAGCGTGTACGTGACCGGGATCGACCGAGGTGACGGCCGTCAGGTCGTCGAACTGGGGGTCATGGAACTGCTGACCCGCCAGGTCGACCGGGTGGGGGTGTTCCGTCCCCTCGTGCACGACGGTCCGGACCGGCTCTTCGAGCTGCTGCGGGCCCGCTACCGGCTCACGCAGGACCCGGCGACGGTGTACGGCATGGACTACCACGAGGCGTCCGCGCTCCAGGCCGAGCAGGGCACCGACGAGCTGGTGTCCACGCTCGTCGACCGGTTCCACCTGGTCGCCCGCGACTACGACGTCGTCCTCGTCCTCGGCACCGACTTCGCCGGCACCCAGGTGCCCGACGAGCTGGCGCTCAACGCCCGTCTGGCCAACGAGTTCGCCGCGTCCGTGATCCCGGTCGTCGGCGGCCGGGGCCAGAGCGCCGAGTCGGTGCGCGCCGAGACCCGCAACGCCTATCGCGCGTACGACGGGCTCGGGTGCGACGTCCTCGCCATGGTGGTGAACCGGGTGGCCCCCGAGGACCGCACGGCGATCGTGGAACGGCTCGACTCCCGGCTCCCGGTGCCCTGTTACGTCCTTCCGGACGAACCCGCGCTCTCCGCCCCCACGGTCGCGCAGATCACCCACGCGCTCGGCGGCACGGTGCTCCTCGGCGACGACGCGGGGCTCGCCCGTGACGCACTCGGCTTCATCTTCGGCGGAGCGATGCTGCCGAACTTCCTCAAGGCGCTGACCCCGGGATGCCTCGTGGTCACGCCGGGGGACCGGGCCGACCTGGTGATCGGCACGCTGGCCGCGCACAGCGCCGGCACCCCGCCCATAGCCGGCATCCTGCTCACCCTGGACGAGCGGCCCGGCAGCGAGATCCTCACGCTCGCGGCCCGCCTCGCACCCGGCACCCCGGTCGTCTCGGTGGCCGGCAACTCCTTCCCCACCGCGGAGGTGCTCTTCGCCATGGAGGGCAAGCTGAACGCGGCCACGCCCCGCAAGGCGGAGACCGCGCTCGGCCTGTTCGAGCGGCATGTGGACACCGCCGACCTGCTGAAGCGGGTCTCCGCGCCCAGCAGCGACCGGCTCACCCCGATGATGTTCGAGCACCAGCTCCTGGAGCAGGCCCGCTCCGACCGGCGTCGCGTCGTGCTGCCCGAGGGCACCGAGGAGCGCGTCCTGCACGCCACCGAGGTGCTGCTGCGCCGGGGTGTGTGCGATCTGACCCTGCTGGGCCCGGTCGACCAGATCCGCAAGAAGGCCGCCGACCTCGGCATCGACATCAGCGCCACCCAGATCATCGACCCGCAGACGTCACCGCTGCGGGACTCCTTCGCCGAGAAGTACGCCGAACTGCGCGCCCACAAGGGGGTCACGGTCGAGCTGGCCTACGACGTCGTCGCCGACGTGAACTACTTCGGCACGCTCATGGTGCAGGAAGGCCTCGCCGACGGGATGGTGTCGGGGGCCGTGCACTCGACGGCGGCGACGATCCGGCCCGCGTTCGAGATCATCAAGACCAGGCCGGAGTCGCGGATCGTCTCGTCCGTCTTCTTCATGTGCCTGGCCGACAAGGTCCTGGTCTACGGCGACTGCGCGGTGAACCCCGACCCGAACGCCGAGCAGCTCTGCGACATCGCCATCTCCTCGGCCGCCACCGCGCGGCAGTTCGGTGTCGAGCCGCGGATCGCGATGCTGTCGTACTCCACGGGCACCTCGGGTTCGGGCGCCGACGTCGACAAGGTGCGCGAGGCGACCGAGCTGGTGCGCGCGCGCCGGGGCGACCTGCGGATCGAGGGGCCGATCCAGTACGACGCCGCCGTCGAGCCGTCGGTCGCGGCGACCAAGCTGCCGGGCTCGAAGGTCGCCGGACAGGCGTCCGTGCTGATCTTCCCCGACCTCAACACCGGCAACAACACCTACAAGGCCGTGCAGCGTTCGGCCGGCGCGATCGCCGTCGGCCCGGTGCTCCAGGGTCTGCGCAAGCCCGTCAACGACCTGTCCCGCGGCGCGCTCGTCCAGGACATCGTCAACACGGTCGCCATCACGGCGATCCAGTCCCAGGCCCCCGACCAGAAGGCTGCCCGTCCGTGAGCGACCACCCGTCCCCCTCGGCCGCCGCGCCGAAGGAGCCCGCCGCCCCGCCGGCCGTGCGGGTCCTCGTCCTCAACTCCGGCTCGTCGTCGGTGAAGTACCAGTTGCTCGACATGCGCGACGGCACCCGGCTGGCCGTCGGCCTGGTGGAGCGCATCGGCGAGGGAACCTCCCTGCTGCGGCACACCACGCGAACGACGGGCGAGACCCGCGAGAGGGCCGACACGTTCGCCGACCACGACGCCGCGCTGAAGGCGATGGCGGAGGAACTGGCGGTGGACGGACTCGGCCTCGACTCCCCCGAACTGGCCGCCATCGGCCACCGGGTGGTGCACGGCGGACAGGCCTTCACCGAACCGACGGTCATCGACGACGCGGTGCTCGCCGAGATCGAGCGGCTGATCCCGGTCGCTCCGCTGCACAACCCGGCGAACCTCACCGGCATCCGCACCGCGACGGCACTGCGCCCGGACCTCCCCCAGGTCGCCGTCTTCGACACCGCGTTCCACACGACGATGCCGGAGGCGGCCGCGCGCTACGCGATCGACGTGGCGACCGCCGACGAGCACCGCATCCGCCGGTACGGCTTCCACGGCACCTCGCACGCCTACGTCTCCCGGACGACCGCCGAGCTGCTCGGCAAGGCGCCCGAGGAGGTCAACGTCATCGTGCTGCACCTGGGCAACGGGGCCTCGGCGTCCGCGGTCAGGGGCGGGCGGTGCGTGGACACCTCGATGGGGCTCACCCCCCTGGAGGGGCTGGTGATGGGAACGCGGTCCGGCGACGTGGACCCGGCCGTCATCTTCCATTTGGAGCGCGTTGGCGGCATGTCCACGGACGAGATCGACACTCTTCTCAACAAGAAGAGCGGTCTGATCGGCCTGTGCGGCGACAACGACATGCGGGAGATCCGCCGCCGTGTCGACGAGGGGGACGAACAGGCCCGGCTCGCCTTCGACATCTACATCCACCGGCTGAAGAAATACATCGGCGCCTACTACGCGGTCCTCGGCCGGGTGGACGCCGTCGCCTTCACCGCCGGAGTGGGTGAGAACGCCGCCCCGGTGCGCGAGGCCGCGATCAGAGGACTGGAGGAACTGGGGCTCGCGGTCGACGGCGAACTGAACGCCGTGCGCGGTGCGGAGCCCCGGCTCATCTCACCGCCGTACGCGCGCGTCGCGGTCGCCGTCGTGCCGACGGACGAGGAACTGGAAATCGCCACACAGACGTACGCGCTGGTCGGAAAGGGCAATGCCTGAGCGGGCCGGAAAGCCACGCCTGAGCACCCGCCCGCCCATTTGTATCTTCCGCCAGACGGAATATTCCGTTGCGAAACAAACCGATAGGATCGCCCCATGCGCCGTTCGAAAATCGTCTGTACTCTCGGCCCCGCGGTCGACTCCCACGAGAAGCTGGTCGAGCTGATCCAGGCCGGCATGAATGTGGCCCGCTTCAATTTCAGCCACGGTTCCCACGCCGAGCACCAGGGCCGCTACGACCGTGTCCGGTCCGCCTCGGCCGAGACCGGTGTCGCCATCGGTGTGCTCGCCGACCTGCAGGGCCCCAAGATCCGCCTGGAGACCTTCGCCGAAGGCCCCGTCGAGCTGGAGCGTGGCGACGAGTTCGTCATCACGGCCGAGGACGTGCCGGGTGACAAGCACATCTGCGGCACGACCTACAAGGGTCTGCCCGGCGACGTCTCGCACGGCGACCAGATCCTCATCAACGACGGCAACGTCGAACTGCGCGTCGTCGAGGTCGACGGCCCGCGGGTCAAGACGGTCGTCATCGAGGGCGGCGTGATCTCCGACCACAAGGGCATCAACCTGCCCGGCGCGGCCGTGAACGTGCCCGCGCTGTCGGAGAAGGACGTCGAGGACCTGCGCTTCGCCCTGCGGATGGGCTGCGACATGGTCGCCCTGTCCTTCGTGCGCGACGCCAACGACGTGAACGACGTCCACAAGGTGATGGACGAGGAGGGCCGCCGCGTCCCCGTCATCGCCAAGGTGGAGAAGCCGCAGGCGGTCGACAACATGGAGGGCGTCGTCGCGGCGTTCGACGCCGTCATGGTGGCCCGTGGCGACCTGGCCGTCGAGTACCCGCTGGAGCGGGTCCCGATGGTGCAGAAGCGCCTCGTGGAGCTGTGCCGCCGCAACGCCAAGCCGGTGATCGTGGCGACCCAGATGATGGAGTCGATGATCACCAACTCCCGCCCGACGCGCGCCGAGGCCTCCGACGTGGCCAACGCGATCCTGGACGGCGCGGACGCGGTCATGCTGTCCGCCGAGTCCAGCGTGGGCGCGTACCCGGTCGAGACCGTGAAGACGATGTCGAAGATCGTCACCGCGGCCGAGGAGGAGCTCCTCTCCAAGGGTCTCCAGCCGCTGGTCCCGGGCAAGAAGCCGCGCACGCAGGGTGGTTCGGTCGCCCGCGCCGCCTGCGAGATCGCCGACTTCCTCGGCGGCAAGGGCCTGGTGGCCTTCACCAAGTCCGGTGACACCGCCCGCCGGCTCTCGCGCTACCGCGCGGCCCAGCCGATCCTGGCCTTCACCACGGACGAGGGCACCCGCAACCAGCTCACGCTGAGCTGGGGCGTCGAGTCGCACGTCGTGCCGTTCGTGAACAGCACCGACGAGATGGTCGAACTGGTCGACCGCGAGCTGCAGAAGCTCAAGCGGTTCAACGAGGGCGACGTCGTCGTGATGACCGCCGGTTCGCCCCCCGGCGTCCCCGGCACCACCAACATGGTCCGGGTGCACCACCTGGGCGAGGCCGGCCCCGCCTGATCCCCGCCCGCCGTACGCCGCTGAGGGCGCCCCCTGCGAACAGGGGGCGCCCTCAGCGTTCTGTGCGGCTCCCGGACGGGCTCTGGACGACTCAGCCGGTCGTGTACTGGTGGAGTCCGGGGACGTGCAGGGTGCCGCCGAACTGGCCGGCCTGAACGACCTTCACCTTGGTGAAGTAGATCAGCGGGATGTTCAGCGGCGGAGGGTTGTCCGGGTCGAACGTGACCGGGATGAGCCCGAGCAGGTTCCCGGAGATGCTCTCCGTGTACATGATCGTCTTGCCGTCACGGATCGTGGACGTCGAACCCGAGGCGGCCTGCACGTGGTAGGTCTTGCCGGACTGCTTGTCGTTCACGGTCTGGTGGAGATCGCCGATGTCGGTGCCGTCGGATATGACGTACTTCAGCACCTTCTTGACGGTGCCGTCGGCGGTCTTCACCTTGACTATGCCCTGGTAGTCGGCGCCCTTGAGCAGCAGCGAACTGGCGTTGAGGTACCAGGGCTCGGTCGGCAGGGCGACCTGGTTGTCCACGCCGCCCTCGTCGTCGGTGGCGACGGGGCAGTCCGCGGCGTCCGTGGTGGCACTCGCGGAGGGGCTGGGCGTCGCGGTGGCCTCGGCGGCCTCGTCCTCGGCCGTCCCGGTGGTCTCCGAAGCGGCCTTCGACGCCGTGTCGGTGACCTCGTCGGTGGTGTCCTCTACCGTCTCGGTGACCTTGTCGGTCGTGTCCTTGACGGTGTCCGCGGCGCCCTTGCCGTCCGACGTGTCCGAACCGGCGGTCGCGCTCGCGCTCGCCGAGGCGGACGGCGCCGGAGTGGAGCTCGCCGTCTCGTCGGGCGTGAGGATGTCCTTGATGGCGTCGCCGACACCCAGCGGGTCGAGCGGGTTCTTGCTGCTCTCGGTCGCCGAGGGGGTCGGCGTGGAGGCGGCACTGTCCGCCGCCTTGTCCGCCGCCTTCTCCTGCGTGCTCGCGGAGGCCGACGGGGACGCGGTGGGCTCGGCCTTGTCGTCGGAACCTGAATCCGACGAAGAGGCCGTGTCCTTGTCCGTCGAGTCCGACGACGCGGAGGGGCTCGGCGTGGCCTGGTCCGAGGAAGCGCTCGCGCTCGCCGAGGCGGAGGGCGACGCCGTGTCCGACGCCTCCTCACCGGTGACGGCCTCGACACACGCCTGGTACTCCTCGGCCGTGAGGCTCTTGGAGGTGGAGTGGTCGTCGGCCTGGGCGAGCGTCGGGGTGAACCCCATGCCCATGAGCACCGCCGTCGGCATCGCCGCTATGGCTATCACCTTGCCGGCGGGCATCTGGAACCTGGTGAACAGCGGCTTCCTCGGGGCCGCGTGGCGCGGCCCGGTTCTCACACGGGACCCCTCCACATCAGTCCCGTGGGTCACCTCGTCAGCCGGCACTGTGCCTCCCGTTCGCCCCGTTGGTCGGGCTCGTTCCTGACAGATCGTTCGGGTCGTCCGCACCGTCCGCGGCCTCGTGCCCGATGGGCTCGGCCGCCGAACCGTCCGGCGTGTCCTGCTTGGTGAGGGAACTTGACGTGGCGTAGCCCTCCTCGGGCTCTCCGGGAACCCAGGAGACCGCCATGGCACCGCCGAGCAGGGCGAACAGGAAGCCGATCAGGAAGCCGCCCAGGTTGGCCACCGGGATGGACACCAGGGCGAGGAGGATCGCGGCGACCCCCGCGAACGTCCGTACGTGCTTCTGGAACCAGAGGCTGACCCCGAGCACGACGAGGAGTACGCCGATGATCAGGGACCCTGCACCGGCGGTGGTGGACATCGCCAGCGTCAGATGGCCGAGGTGAAGGTGCGCGTACGGGAAGTAGGCGATGGGGAAACCACCGAACACGATGTACAGACCCGCCCAGAACGGGCGATCGCCCCTCCAGTTACGGAAGTTCCGCCGGAACACCTGAAGGTAGTGCTCATCGTGCTGGCCGGGCGCGGCAGGGGTCTCGGCGCTCATGGAAACAGCTCCCTGGAACGGCATTGCTGTGAGAAGTACGCGTTGAGTGCTCCGCGCACGACGGGCGGAGCGGGCGGGGCGGGCGAAGCGGCCTGGGCCTCGACGCCCGCCCCAGGGGTGCTTAGTAGCACTCCTTGACGCCGGGGGACACCGACATCTTCAGACCGCTGAGCTTGAACGTGCCGGCGGTGGTCGCCCACGCCGTCTGCTTCACGTTGGTCAGCGTGGCCGACTCGGCCTGCTGGGCGAAGCCGAAGGGGTTGGCCTGCTCGCCGCCGCCCTTCATGCCCGGACCCTTGGTGGCGTCCTTGGCCGCAACACCGATGTCGATGTTCTTGAACGTCGCGTCGGCGCCGAGTTCCTCGACATCGATGTAGAGGTTGTCGGCGTGAACCGGCGTACCGCTGCCGCCCGCCTTCAGCACGAGGCTGACGGAACCGAGCACCGGGATGTTCGGGGTGACGACGGACTGACACATGCTCGTGATGTCGGCGCTCTTGAACGCCGACACCGCGACGGGGTGCAGCGCAGCCTTGCCGTCGAGGCCCGTGCCCTGGTCCAGGGCTCCGTACTGCGAGAAGCCCGTTCCCTCAAGCTTGTCCGCGGTCACCTTGAAGGACTGACCGGAGACACTGAACGATGCGGCGAGGGCACCCTGCGCGAGGGCGACACCTATCGCTGCCGTGGCCGCCACGCTGGGCACCATGACGACGGCGAACCGCTTCCATCTGGTCCCGCCACGCACCTGGGACATCATAATTTCCTCCTTCTCGGACGTACATCTCCTGGCCCTGACTGCCACGTTGCGGCGGCTCAGTCGGGCAGGGATGGGAGAAGTGCTACGTCCTCGGGAAGGAGAGCGCCCGTACCCGGAGGTGCGAAATGCACCCGAATCACCGGCGATCACCCCCGAGCGACAACCACTGGTCGCGCCTGAACACATCACGCACAACCTGCTGGACAGGCTCCGCCGGAAGGCGAAGACCCCCCTGCCCAAGAACCGATCGCACTGCTGTCGGCCCTACTCGGTGGGGACCCAGAAAGTCCGCCGACCCGATTGGCTGTCGGGGTGCGGGAATGGACCGAGCGTCGCCGATCGTGGTGCATTCTCGCCGCGTGCACAAGGGGGTTCGTTACTGGCTAGTAACGGCGGGATAACCGAAGAACGACCCGTCGGTATCGGGTGGCGACTCAGGGTGGCACCACCAGGGGTGACACAGTGGTCAAATTCCGGACGGAATCAGACAGTTCAACGCTCTCGACTTACTACGAGTAACAGCGGCCGCGTTTACCAAGTTTTGGTAAAGCGCGGCCACATGCGTCCCTGTCGGCCAATCTTTCACCCGGGCATCACAGGCCCTGGCGTTTACGGACTGGTCAGAACAGCGCCCGGGCAAGGGCCCTGCGCGCCGCGACCACGCGGGGGTCGTCGGCGCCGACGACCTCGAAGAGTTCCAACAGCCGCACGCGCACGGCGTCCCGGTCGTCGCCCGCCGTGCGCCGCACGGTGTCGATGAGCCGCCCGAAGGCGTCCTCCACATGGCCGCCGACGAGGTCCAGGTCGGCCCCCGCGATCTGCGCGGCCACGTCACCGGGCTTCTCGGCGGCGTCCCGGCGCACCCGCTGCGGGTCGAGGCTCTGCACCCGCTGGAGCAACTCGGCCTGAGCCAGGCCGAGTTTGGCCTCCGTGTTGCCCGGGTCGTCGCCCAACACGTTCTTGTACGCCTGGACGGCGCCGCCGAAGTCGCCCGCGTCCAGCGCCTGTACGGCGGCCTCCAGCAGAGCGTCGTACGGTCCGGCCGGCACCTCCCGTGCCGCGGGGGACTCGCCCGGCCCGGCGTCGGCGTCGGCGTCGACCGTCAGGCCGGTCAGGCCGAAGCGCTGCTCGGCCACCTGGACGAGCTGGTCGAGGGTCCCGCGGATCTGCGCCTCGGCGGCGGCCCCCTGGAAGAGCGGCAGGGCCTGTCCGGCCACCACCGCGAATACGGCCGGGATCCCCTGGACCCCGAACTGCTGCATCAGCATCTGATTGGCGTCGACGTCGATCTTGGCGAGCACGAAGCGCCCGTTGTACTCGACGGCCAGCCGCTCCAGGAGCGGGCTCAGCTGCTTGCAGGGCTCGCACCACTCGGCCCAGAAGTCGATGACGACGGGCACCTCGGTGGAGCGCTGCAGGACATCCTGCTCGAATCCGGCCTCGTCGACGTCGATGACGAGGCTCGCGGGAGTCACGGCCCCGCCTCCGCCCTGCCTGGCGGCTTCGGCTCGCGCCTGCTCCGCCTTCGACTTGGCCTCCTGGGCCGCCTTCACCGCGGCGAGGTCGACGACTCCGCTCATGGACATGTTCCGTGGCTGCATGAGTACATCCTCCCCCTTCCTCGCGCACGTGTGAAAAGCGTCGTGAAAGCCAGGCTGTGTCAGGCCTGTTCGGCGCCGGGTCCCCACCTGGCGCCCGTGCGGTTGTCGCCGCGGTCGAGCTTTCGCTACGAGTCGTAGCGTAACTGCACGGGGACATGCCCGCGTACCGTCTTGCGGTGATCTCCCTCACGGCTTCACACAACCGCCGGATATCGACGGTGATGCGGCCGGATATGGTCACTGACATGCAATGTCGCTCCCAGGCCGCCCGGACGGGCCGTCCCCGCAGCGCCGCCGCCGACGCCGCGATCCTGGAGGCGACCCGCACGGCGCTGGTCGAACTCGGCTGGTCCAAACTGACGTTGGGGTACGTGGCGACCCTCGCCGGAGTCGCCAAGACGACCCTCTACCGTCGCTGGGCGGGCAAGAACGAACTGGTCGTCGACGCGGTGGCCGAGCTCTTCGACGAGCTGGAGCTCCCCGACCGGGGCAGTCTGGCCGCCGACATCGAGGGCGTGGTGCTCCAGTTCGCGGCGATCCTGGACCGCCCGGAGGCGAAGACGGCGCTGATGGCCGTGGTCGCGGAGTCCACCCGTGACGAGCCGCTGCGCGAGCGCATCCGCACGTCCATCGTCGACCGGCAGAAGCGCCTGGTCATGGAGGGCCGCGCCCGCGCCCAGGAGCGCGGCGAACTCCCCCCGGAGCCGGACCCGGCCGCCGCCGACCGCACCGCCGCCCTGATCTTCGACGTGGTCGCCGGGGCGGTCGTCCATCGCACCCTGGTCAGCGCGGAACCCGCGGACGAGGAGTGGGTGCGCTCGTTCACCCGGGTCCTGCTCTTCGGCCTGACCGGCGCGACGGCCTCCGGCCCGGCATCCGCGGAGGGTCCCTCCGGGGTCTGACGGGGCGGCCGGGAGCGTCGTGGGTCGGGGCCGTGCCGGTGCATCAGCCCGTCGCCGTTGGATGAGGCGTGAACGTCGGTGGCGACGGGCATCGATGTACCGGCACGTCCCCTTCCGCCGGATCCCGGCTGCGGGTGTGCGGTGGCTTGGGTGCCGTCCCTCACGGGCGTGATTTCAGCCCCTCCGGCGATTGAGGAGCGGGGTCCGGGGCGGAGCCCCGGGGGTCGCCTCCCTCCGGGCCGCCTTCGGGTGCGGGGGCACCCACTCAGCCCCTCCGGCGATTGAGGAGCGGGGTCCGGGGCGGAGCCCCGGGTACGGGACGGGTAGGGGCGGAGGGGGCGAAAGAAGGTTGTGGCGGGGCGGGCCCCCGCTGGTCGCGCGAGGGCCCGGAGCCCCGGGCCCGGCCCGGATGCCGGGCAGCCAGGGACTCCGGGCTGCCCGGGGGCTCAGAAGCCGGCCGGCTCCGTGTACACGCCCCACTCGTCGCGCAGGACACCGCAGATCTCGCCCAGCGTCGCCTCGGCGCGGACCGCCTCCAGCATGGGGGCGATCATGTTGGAACCGTCGCGCGCGGCGGCGAGCATGGCGTCCAGCGCACCGCGCACGGCCGCCTCGTCGCGGTCGCCCTTGCGGGAGGCCAGCACCCGCACCTGCTCGCGCTCCACCTCGTGGCTGACCCGGAGGATCTCCAGGTCTCCGGTCACGGACCCGTGGTGGACGTTGACGCCGACGACCCGCTTGTCGCCCTTCTCGACCGAGCGCTGGTACTGGAACGCCGACTCGGCGATCTCGCCGGTGAACCAGCCGTCCTCGATCCCGCGCAGGATGCCGGAGGTGATGGGACCGATGGGGTGCTTCCCGTCCGGGTGCGCCCGCAGTCCGCGCTCCTTGATCTGCTCGAAGATCTTCTCCGCGTCGGCCTCGATCCGGTCGGTGAGCTGCTCGACGTACCAGGAACCGCCCAGCGGGTCGGCGACGTTGGCGACGCCGGTCTCCTCCATGAGCACCTGCTGCGTCCGCAGGGCGATCTCCGCGGCCTGCTCGGAGGGCAGGGCGAGCGTCTCGTCCAGCGCGTTGGTGTGCAGCGAGTTCGTGCCGCCGAGGACCGCCGCGAGCGCCTCCACGGCGGTGCGCACGACGTTGTTGTACGGCTGCTGGGCCGTCAGCGAGACGCCGGCGGTCTGCGTGTGGAAGCGCAGCCACTGCGCCTTCTCGGAGGTGGCGCCGTACACGTCCCGCATCCAGCGGGCCCAGATCCGGCGGGCCGCGCGGAACTTGGCGATCTCCTCGAAGAAGTCGACGTGCGCGTCGAAGAAGAACGAGAGGCCGGGGGCGAAGACGTTCACGTCGAGCCCGCGGGACAGGCCCAGTTCCACGTAGCCGAAGCCGTCCGCCAGCGTGTAGGCGAGCTCCTGCGCGGCCGTGGAGCCGGCCTCCCGGATGTGGTACCCGGAGACGGACAGCGGCTTGTACGCGGGGATCTTCTCGGCGCAGTGCTCCATCAGGTCGCCGATGAGGCGCAGGTGCGGCTCGGGCTGGAAGAGCCACTCCTTCTGCGCGATGTACTCCTTGAAGATGTCGGTCTGGAGCGTGCCGTTCAGCACGGCGGGGTCGATGCCCTGGCGCTCGGCGGCGACCAGGTACATGCAGAAGACCGGCACGGCCGGACCGCTGATCGTCATCGACGTGGTGACGTCACCGAGCGGGATGTCCTGGAAGAGGACCTCCATGTCGGCCGCCGAGTCGATCGCGACACCGCAGTGCCCGACCTCGCCGAGCGAACGGGCGTCGTCCGAGTCGCGGCCCATCAGCGTCGGCATGTCGAAGGCCACCGAGAGGCCCCCGCCGCCGTTGGCGAGGATCTTCTTGTAGCGCTCGTTGGTCTGCTCGGCGTTGCCGAACCCGGCGAACTGCCGGATGGTCCACGTACGCCCCCGGTAGCCGGTCGCGTACAGACCGCGCGTGAAGGGGTACTCCCCGGGCCAGCCGATCTGCTCGAAGCCCTCGTAGTTGTCCCCGGGCCGGGGACCGTACACCGGCTCCACGGAATCACCCGAGAGCGTGGTGAAGTCGGCCTCGCGCTTGCGCGAAGCGTCGTAACGGGCCTGCCAGCGTCGGCGGCCTTCCTCGATGGCGTGAGCGTCCATACCCTCGAATTTACTAGGACGTCCTAGTAAATGTCGATGGCAAACCGCCGTGCGATACCGCACGGCGGTCGTGGGTCAGGCTTTGACGGGCGCGGGAACGCCCTCCGCGACCTTGGATTCCAGCTCCTGGCTGACGCGGCGCTCGACGAAGAAGGCGGCCGTGGGGATCGTGCCCGCCAGCAGCACCCAGAGCTGCTTGCCGATCGGCCACCTCGCCTTGGAGCCCAGGTCGAAGGCGAAGATCAGGTAGACGACGTACAGCCAGCCGTGCGCGATGGAGACGACACGGGTGAAGCCCGCGGCACCGTCGACGTCCAGGACGTATTTGGCGATCATGCCGAGGCACAGCAGGACCAGCAGGACGCCGGTGACGTAGGCCATGACGCGGTAGCGGGTCAACACGCTCTTCTTCATGGCACGAGGGTAGCCACCCTTTTCGGCCGATCTTCACGCGCCCCCACGCCACGCCGCCCGGGCTCCCGGGCACACACCCCTCGCCGCACCCCCGGCGGCTACGCCTCGTCGAAGTCGTGCGCGGCGACCCGCAGCGGCCGCAGCATGGCGAAGATCTCCGCGCACTCCTCGGCGTCGTAGACCCCGAGACCGAAGTCCATCGCCATCAGTTCGCGGGTGGCCGCGTCGCAGACCTCACGGCCCTTGTCCGTGATGGAGGCGAGGGTGCCCCGGCCGTCGTTCGGGTTCGGCCGCTTGTCGACGAGCCCGGACCGCACCAGCCTGTCCACCGTGTTCGTGACGGACGTCGGGTGCACCATGAGCCGCTCGCCGATCTTGGACATCGGCAGCTCGCCCGCCTTGGAGAACGTGAGGAGCACCAGCGCCTCGTAGCGCGCGAAGGTCAGTCCGTACGGCTTGACGACCGCGTCCACCTCGGCGAGCAGGATCTGGTGCGCGCGCATGATCGAGGTGATCGCGGACATGGACGGCACGGCGCCCCAGCGCTGGCGCCAGTGTTCGTCGGCGCGGGCGATGGGATCGAAGGCAAGGCTGAGCGGCTTCGGCACGCCAACGACCTTACCGGCCGGTCACATCGTGGTCAGCCCCGTCTCGCTTTTCGGTATCCGCCCCCGCGCGAGCGGGCTCCGGGACGGGCCCCGGCCCCGCGACGACAGGTCCTGGAGATGGGGCGGGGGCCGGTCCGGCCGGCGGTTCCCCGCGCCTGCCGGGTGCCCTCCGCGCCCCGTTCCGCTCGCCGCGCCCGTTCCCCGCTCCGTTCACCGCTCCCCGTCGTCCCGGTCGTCGTCCTGTCCGACGTCCCGCTCGTTCTCCTCGCCCGGTTCCGTGCCGTGTCCGGCACGCCGGGCCGCCACCGCCAGGGCCGCACAGACCACGGTCCCGAGGACGCCCGCGCCCACGACCGTCGCCCTCACCCCGGCGAACTCCGCCACCGCGCCCGACAGGGCCATCCCCACGCCCTGAACGGTCATCAGCCCGGCCGTGTTCAGCGTCATGGCCCGCCCGAGCAGTTCGTCCGGCACCGTCCGCACGAACCACTGGTCCAGGCCGAGGGTGTACGCCGATCCGGCGCCCGCGAGCACCAGCAGGACCAGCGTCCAGCCGAGACCGGGCCGCAGCGCGTACGCGGCGTAGGGCAGCAGCGTGACGCAGACCAGCGGGAGCGTGAGCCGGCCCCGGGTCACCGGCCGCAGCCGCGAACCCGCGAACAGCTCCCCCGCGATCGTGCCGACGGGCAGCGCGCACATCAGCAGGCCGAGCCCGGCCGTACCGGCCCCGAGCCCCTCGGCGTACGGCGCCGCCAGCGCCTCCGGCGCGACGACGAACATCGGCGGGACCCAGAACAGCAGGAGCAGCACGAGGATCCGCCGGTCGGCCAGCACCCGACGGGCACCGCGCAGGGAGTCGCGCACGAGCGGCTGCCCCCGGTGCGCCCGCGCGGGCCGCCGCCGGGTGCCGAAGCGCAGCAGCGCCGCGGAGGCGAGGAAGGTGCAGACCGTGACGAGGAGCGCGTGGCGCGGGGAGACGACGGTGAGCAGCAGGCCGCCCGTCCCGAAACCGGCGAGCAGCGCGCTCTGCGACAGGATCCGCAGCAGGGACCGGCCCAGTACGAACAGTTCCCCGTCACCGAGGACGTCCGCGAGGGTCGCCGTCCGCGTCCCCTGGAAGACCGGTGCGACCAGGGCGAGCGCGGCCCGCATCACGAGCAGCACCGCGACGGGCGCGCCCGGCAGCACCATCACGGCCACGCAGCCCGCGCACACCAGATCGCACACCACCAGGACCCGGCGGGCCGGGAAGCGGTCCGCGACGCCCGCGAGCAGGGTCCCGCCGATCAGGTAGGGCAGGAAGCCGAGCGCGAACGTCAGGGCGCTCAGCAGCGGGGAGCCCGTCAGACCGTAGACGAGGACGGAGAGCGCGATCTCGCTGACGACGAGCCCGAGCAGCGAGAACGCGTGCGCGGCGAAGACGGCACGGAACTCGGGCACGGCGAACACGGGACCGTACCCGGTCCGCGCGGGGACGGCCTCCGGGTCACTCTCCGCCGGGGGCGTCAGCGGCCCGACGGCTCCCTCCGAGGCGGGCCCGGCGGACTGCTCCGCGGCATCCTCCGGCGGCGTGGTCGGGTTCCCCGTGGCGGGCAGCACGGTGTTCCCCTTGGCGGCCCGCGCCGCGGCGGGCACCGTCGTCGTGCCCTTCGTCTCTGCTTCCGGCATGGGCGGCAGCGTGCCCCGCCCCGCTCCGGCCCCGTAGAGTTTCGGCCTCAGCCGAATCCTGTGGGGTCGTTTCATGCCGTCGCTGCTGCACTTCGGGGAGGACGACCTCCTCAACTGCCGGTTCGCGGTGTCGCCGCTGTGGGAGACGCAGGAGGCGGTACGCACGCTCAACCGGCCCGCGCGGCACGGCTATCACGCGCACTGGCTGCGCCGTATGCGCGCGGCGGCCGCCGGACTCGACCTCACCCCGCTGTGGCTGCTGATGCCGCAGCGCGGCTACTCCCCCGACTGGCTCGGCCCGCCACCACTGGGCCCCGTGGCGAGCTTCGAGGAGGAGATCGCCGCCATCCGCGCGGCCGACCCGGACGTGGCCCGCGAGGAGAGCGCGCGTTCGCTCGCCGACACCCCCGGCGCCCTGGCCTCGGCGCGCGGCCGGGCCATGCTGGCCGACCCGGCCCGCATGGTGCGCGAACTGACCGGCCTGCTGGAACAGGCCTGGCACACCCTCGTCGAACCGGACTGGCCACGGCTGCGCGCCCTGCTGGAGGCCGACGTCGCCTTCCACTCGCGGCGGCTCGCCGAGGTCGGCCTCGGCGGACTCCTCCCGGAGATCGACCGGCGGTTCGGCTGGCGCTCCCACACCCTGACCGTCGAGGTCGCGGGCCGGCACGAACGGCACCTGGCCGGGCAGGGCCTTGTCCTCATGCCGAGCGTGTTCTCGTGGCCGGACGTGATCAGCGGCTTCGAACCTCCGTGGCAGCCGACGCTCGTCTATCCGGCGCGCGGCATCGGGGGCCTGTGGGCCGAGCCGACGGACCGCACCCCCGATGTGCTCGTACGGCTCCTCGGGCGCGGCCGGGCCGCCGTGCTCACCGCGCTCGACGAACCGGCCGGCACGACCGCGCTCGCGCACCGGCTGCGCCTCGCCCCGTCGTCGGTCTCCGCGCATCTCACCGCCCTGCGCGACGCGGGCCTGCTCGTGTCGCGCCGCTACGGGCACCAGGTGCTGTACGAGCGGACGCCGCTCGGGATCGCGCTGGCCTCGGGCGGCTGACCGCGGGGTGCCCCACCGCGCCATGCCGCTGCCCCGCGTAGACGCCGCCGCGATGCCCCCTTGTGTCACGATTGGTGACCGGTTGTCACCCTCGTACAAGGGAGCAGCATGCCCCGGCTGATCCGCGCCCTCGTGGCGCTCGCGGTGCTCGGGCTCACGGCGGGCTGCGCGCCCTCGCCCGGGACGGGCCGGACCCCGGTCGCCGGTGGCGCCTCGAAGCAGGCGGGCCCCGCCGCCCGCTCGCCCTTCTGGGTCGACCCGCGGGGACCGGCGGCCCGGCAGATCGAGCTGTGGCGCCGGCAGGGCCGTGCCGGGGACGCCGCGCTGCTGAAGCGGATCGCGGACGAGCCCGTCGCCCTGTGGCCGGCCGGCGAGCTCGACCCGGGTCCGGCGGTCCGGTCGGCGACCGCGTCCGCGACCCGCGAGGGGCGGACGGCGCTCTTCGTGGCGTACGACATCCCGCACCGGGACTGCGGCCAGCACTCGGCGGGCGGGGCGGCGGACGCGGACGCCTACCGGCGGTGGATCGGCAGGTTCGCCGACGCCCTCGGCGACGGCCGGGCCCTGGTGATCCTGGAACCGGACGCGGTCGCCCACATCGTGGACGGCTGTACGCCGGGCGAGTACCACGAGGAGCGCGAACGGCTGCTGAGCGAGGCGATCGTCCGGCTGAAGCGCCAGCCGGGCACCACGGTGTACCTGGACGCCGGAAACCCCTCCTGGATCCCCGACCCGGAGAAGCTGGTCGGGCCCCTGGAACGCGCGGGCGTCGCGCACGCCGACGGCTTCTCGCTCAACGTCGCCAACTTCCAGACGGACACGGTCAGCAGGGAGTACGGCGTCCGCCTCTCCGGCAGACTCGGCGGCAAGCACTTCGTCGTCGACACCAGCCGCAACGGCAACGGCCCGCTGGAGGGGGTCTGGTGCAACCCGCCGGGCCGGGCGCTGGGCACCCCGCCGACCACGGCCACCGGCGAGCCCGCCCTCGACGCCTACCTGTGGATCAAACGGCCCGGCGAGTCGGACGGGGAGTGCGGGGGCGGACCGGCGGCCGGCCGGTGGTGGCCGGAGTACGCCCTGGAGCTGACGCGCGGTCCCACCGGCTGACGGCCGCCGACGGCTCCGTGCGCGGCGTCACCCGACGTGGATCCACTTCGCCTCGGACGGCGTGCCCCGCGCGTCGGTCACGAACAGCATGTACCAGCCGGGCGGCACCAGCGCCGGGTCCCTCGGTACGTCCACGGTGACCGAGTCCGCCGTCCTCGTCAGCCCCAGTTCGATCGACCGCTGCTCGACGTCCGTGGTGTGGGTGACGGCGCTCGGCCGCATCAGCCGGGCCTTGACGACCCGTTCCGGGTGGCCGGTGGCGAACGTCGCCCGGTGGTTCGCGTCGAGCTCCTGCGGGCCGGCCCCCAGCACCGGGCGGTTCGCGCGGTTGCGGTGCAGGGCGGGCGGGGTGAAGACCTCCATGCGCTGTTCGAAGTGGCCCAGTTTGGTGTTCCGCTGATCGTCGAAGAGCGGGTCCGAACCGAAGGTGACGACACGGCCGTCGGGCAGGAGCAGTGCCTCGGAGTGGTAGTTGCGGCCCACGCGGGGGGACGCGGCCTCGTGGAAGGCGTTGGTCCGGGGATCGTAGAACTGCGCCTTGAGGATGTTGCTGGCGCCGCGGCCGCGGTAGTCCCGGGAGCCGTTCGTGGTGAACACGGTGTCGTCCGGCATGATCACGCTGTTCAGATAGCGCGTGCCCTGGGGAAGGTCGGGGCCGTCCTCGAAGGCCGGGCTGTCCTTCTTGAGGTCGACGACGGCGGTGCGGGCGGTGGACTTCCTGGACTCGCCGACGCCTCCGCCGCCGAGGATCATCACCTTCTGCTCCTGAGCGGGCGGGAGCAGGACCGACGCGGAGGTCTCCGTCCGGTCCGCGTCCCGCAGGCCGGGGACCTTCTGGAAGGTGTCGGTCCGCGGGTCCCACAGGCCCGGATCGCGGCCCTGGCCGGCGGGTCCGTACCCGGCGTTGGAGGCCGGGTAGAAGAGTTTGCCGCCCTTGGTGAGGAAGAGGGCCGGGTAGGTGGGGAAGTAGCGGTGGGGCCCGGGGCTCCACCGCTTCGTCACCGGGTCGTAGATCTCGGTGTCGCCCGGGTCGACGACCCCGACGTCGTCGAGCCCGGAGACGGCGAGGACGCGTCCGTCGTCCAGCCCCACGAGGGTCGGGTACCAGCGGGCCTTGTCCATCGGGTCGACGGGGATGTACCGCTCGGCCCTCGGGTCGAACTCGTAGGCGGCCCTGATGCCCTGGAAGTCCTGCTTGTCCAGGGTGATCTTCTCCGAGAGGCCGTAGGTGTTGTAGGCGTCCTCGCCGCGCAGGCCGACGATCTCGTACTGGGCCTGCCGGTCGGTGACCGAGCCCGGTCCCTTCTCCCGCGCCTCCACGAAGACGCGGGCCTCTCCGGCGGTGACCTCGGTCCTCCAGGGCTGCATGGCGCCGTTGCGGTCATAGGTGATGATCTGGTTCCGCTTCGCCCTGGGGACCGTCACGTCGACCCTGCTGACGTAGTCGACGCCGGCGGGCGAGCGGAAGACCGTGCCCTTCTTGAGGACGACGGCCTTGTCGGGGTTCTCGTTCTTCACGCGCATGCCGCCGCCGGCCCGGACGACCTCGCCGTCCAGCTTCTCGTAGCGGGCGGTGCCCCCTGCCACGAGCAGCCTGCCGTCGGGGAGCTGGGCGTGTCCGGAGCAGAAGAAGTCGTCCGGTGTGGGGATCTTCTTGAAGGTGTCCGTCCTCGGATCCCACAGGACCGTGTCGAAGGACCCCTGGTCGAACTTCTTCTGCTCGTTGCCCGAGCCGGCGACGATGAGCACCTTCCCGGTGTGCAGCAGGGCCGCGTGGATCGCGTTGGTGCGGTACTCCGCGGGGATCTCGACGCTGCTCCAGGAGCCGTACTTCGCCGTGTAGGAGGGCCGGGAGATCTTGTACTCGTGGTACGTCTCACCGGCGAAGCCGAGCGCGGCCGGGGCGTTGAGCCCCGCGAGGACGGCGAGGCCCGTGATGCCGATCAGCGTCTTCCTCGTCTTCTTCGCCTTCTTCGCCTTCTTCGTCTCCGTCTTCGTCGTCTTCGTCGTCTTCTTCGAGGGCCGGTGGGCCATGGACTAGGTGCCTCCTGTCGTGGAGCCGGTGACCGTGACGGGGGTGGCCGCCGGCGATTCCCGGCTGTCGGGAACACGGACGGGAGCGGGCGCCACGAGCCGGGTCCCGCGCTCCCCGGCGAGGGTGCGGATCCAGACCGCGACCGGGGCGAGGGAGATCCCCATGGCCAGCAGCGCCCAGACCCGCATGGCCGCGTGGGTGTGGCCGAGGACGGCCGAGGCGCCGAGCGAGACGGCGAGCAGCGCGGCCCAGCCGAGATGGACACGGAAGGTCCCCAGCCGGTCGGGGCTCGCGTCGTGGCCCTTCGGGGTGACGACGAAACGGCTGGGGCGCCGGACGACCGCCTCGGTCAGCGCCTTCAGATAGATGGGGGCCGACAGCGCCGACATCGCCATGCCGGCCAGGCCGCCGGATCCCTCGGGTTCGTGCGGTGAGACGTTGTGCCGCCGGTTCCACAGGTACAGACAGATCTGGAGGGCGGCGGCGTCGCTGTAGAGCATCAGCCACATGGACGCGGTGACCTGCGTCCCGGATGCCCCGAACCACAGGAACAGGAAGCAGCTGACGATGCCCAGAAGCCAGTTGACGGCGGTCATCGGGTAGTAGAGGAGCATCAGCGTGTACGACAGGAGCCGGCCGGGCGGCATGGTGGCCAGCGCCTTCCCGTACTGCTTGATCAGGGTCTCGTAGGTGCCGCGCGACCAGCGCATCTGCTGGGTGAAGAAGTCGGTCCAGGAGGAGGGCCCCTCACCGACGGCGAGCACGTCCGGCGTGTAGACGGACCGCCAGTGCCGGCCCGTCCGGGGGTTGCGGTGCCGGTGCAGTTCGAACCCGGTGGCCATGTCCTCGGTGATGGAGTCGTACAGCCCGCCGATCTGTTTGAGGGCCGCGATCCGGACGACGTTGTTGGTGCCGACGAACATGGGCGAGCCGTAGCGGTTGCCGGCGCGCTGGATGAGGGCGTGGAAGAGGAACTGCTGGGACTCGGCGGCCTTGGTGACGGGGTTCTCGTAGTTCCCGTACACCTGGGGGCCGACGACGAACGCGACGTCGGGGTCCCGGAAGTAGCCCATCATGCGCTCGAGGAATCCGGGCAGCGGGACGTGGTCGGTGTCGACGGAGGCGAAGAAGTCGTACGCGTGCCCGTACAGGGCGAGCCACGCGTTGTAGTTGCCGTGTTTGGTACGGGCCTTGTGGCTTCCCTCGGGGCGGTTCCACTCGGGCACGCCCGACCGGGTGAAGTGCCGGACGCCGAGCTCGGCGCACAGGGCTCTGGCCTGCTCGTCGTCGCCCTCGTCGAGCAGCCAGACGTCGAGGGGGCCGCAGTGGGTGAGCCGGACCGCGCCTTCGAGGGTGGCGCGGACCGTGGCGAGGGGTTCCTTTCCCGGGACGTAGGTGGTGAGGAAGGCGACCCGGGTGCCCTGCGCGGGAAGGACGGGTACGGGGTCGCGGGCGACCAGCGTCGCGTGGGCGATGCTCATGACGTTGACGACCATGAAGAGTTCGATCAGGCCGATGACGACGAGCATCGTGGTGTCGAGGGCGTTCCGCCACGGCTCGCCGTCTTCGCGTCGCACCCAGTGGGTGGGCCACACGAGGTAGACGAGGAGCGCGCCGGTGAGGACCGGGGCGAGGGTCGTCAGCAGGATGGCGCCTATTCGGCGCGGCTCGCGCGACAGGAGCTTGGTGTACTGCACCCGGTAGCCGGTGCCGGACGGCCGGGTCAGGGGTCCGGCGAGCCGGCTGTGGGTGTCGTAGTCGTAGCCCGCGGGCCGCACATCGCCCTCCCGTGGTTCGACGAGTCCCGTGATCGTCATGGCTGGTATCCACACATAAGTGGAGTTTCCGTGCCATGTCGAACGGTGCGGGTCCGAAGGGGTACGGGGGCGTGCGGGCGGGTGGTCTTTCGTCCCTGAGGTTCCGTCACCTCCGTCCCGGTCGTCGTGCGGGCACGAAAGAACCCCGGTCCGAGGGACCGGGGTTCCGGGTACGGGGGCCGCGCCCCGGGATCACTCCGACAGGTGTCGCTCCACCGTCTCCACCTTCGAGGTGAGGCCGTCCGTCACGCCGGGACGGATGTCCGCCTTGAGGACGACCGAGACGCGGGGCGCGCGGGCTTCGACGGCGGCGACGGCGCGCTTGACGACGGCCATCACCTCGTCCCACTCGCCTTCGACCGAGGTGAACATCGCGTCGGTGCGGTTGGGCAGCCCCGACTCGCGGACGACACGGACGGCGTCGGCGACGTACTCCCCCACGTCCTCGCCGACGCCGAGCGGTGTCACGGAGAAGGCGACGATCATGCCTTCACGGCCCCTTCCGAGAACGCGCGGGAGGCGACGACCGCGTCCTCGGCCTCGCGCTTGAGCTTGCGCTCGGCGAAGAAGCCGCCGGTGGGCAGCACCGACAGGACGAAGTAGAGGACGCCGGTGCCGGTGCTCCACCGGGCGCGGTTCCAGGCGTCCGCCCAGAAGATCACGTACAGGACGAAGAGGGCACCGTGGACCGCGCCCATGACGGGCACGGCGTTGAAGTCCGTGGTCCGCTTCAGCACCGAGCAGACGAGCAGCAGCAGGAAGGAGACGGCCTCGGGGGCCGAGACCAGTCGGAGCCGGCGGAGTGCGGTGGCGGTCTTCATGTCCACGGGTCACCTTCGGTGGGATTCGCTGTCGGGGGGAACGCTGACCTTGTGAACGCAAGCACAAGCGTCCCGGACATTGTGGCATCCGGCGGGCGGGCTCCCGGGCCCGGGGGCCCCGACGACACCGGGCGATACCGGACGGCACACCCCCTAGGGGGCGGATCAGGGACAGGATCCACCCGTGGGCTCTGTCCGCCGTCCCGCGCTGCGGCTACCTTCACACCGTGGCGATGTTTCGACTTCAGGGCAGCAAGGTGCTCGCCGTCGACATGACCGGGGACGCCGTGAAAGCGAAGAACGGCTCCATGGTCGCGTACGACGGCCAGATGGCCTTCAAGAAGCTCAGCGGGGGCGGTGAGGGGCTCCGGGGAATGGTGACCCGGCGCCTCACCGGCGAGCAGATGACGGTGATGGAGGTGAAGGGGCACGGCACCTGCTGGTTCGCCGACCGGGCCTCGGAGATCAACCTGGTGACCCTTCAGGGGGACAAGCTGTACGTGGAGTCGAGCAATCTGCTCGCCACGGACACGGGTCTGCGCACGGGCACCACGTTCACGGGGCTGCGCGGCGCCTCGCAGGGCAACGGTCTGTTCACGACGACCGTCGAGGGCCACGGCCAGGCGGCGATCACGTCGGACGGGCCGGCGGTGGTGCTGCGGGTCAGTTCCCAGTACCCGCTGACGGTCGATCCGGGCGCGTACATCGCGCACCAGGGCAACGTGCGGCAGTCGCTGCAGTCCGGTGTGACGTTCCGCACGCTGATCGGCGAGGGCGGCGGCGAGGCGTTCCAGATGCGCTTCGAGGGCGACGGGCTGGTCTACGTCCAGCCCAGTGAGCGCAACACGATCGCGGGGGATGTGTGAGATGGCGTTCCGCGAGGTGAACTCGAAGGTCGTCGAGGCGACGGTGGTGCCGGGGCAGCGGCTGTTCAGTCAGCGTGGCGCGATGCTCGCCTACAAGGGCGAGGTGTCGTTCACCCCCAACATCCAGGGCGGGCAGGGCGGGGTGATGTCCATGATCGGCCGCCGCCTGGCCAACGAGGCGACTCCCCTCATGACCGTGGAGGGTTCGGGCACGGTCCTCTTCGGGCACGGCGGCCACCATGTCCAGGTGATCGGCCTCACGGGGGACACGCTGTACGTCGAGGCGGACCGGCTGCTGGCCTTCGACGGGACGCTCCAGCAGGGCACGATGTTCCTGGGCTCGCAGGGCGGCGTCATGGGCATGGTGCGGGGCCAGGTGACGGGTCAGGGGCTCTTCACGACCACGCTCAAGGGCCACGGGGCGGTGGCCGTCATGGCGCACGGCGGTGTCTTCGAGGTCCCGATCACCCCGCAGCGCGCGGTGCACGTCGACCCGCAGGCGTACGTGGCGCACCACGGCGACGTGCGCAACAAGCTGTCCACGGCGCTGGGCTGGCGCGACATGGTGGGACGCGGTTCGGGCGAGGCGTTCCAGCTGGAGCTGAGCGGCAGCGGTTCGGTGTACGTCCAGGCCTCGGAGGAGAAGCTGTGAGCGGGTACGGAACCCCCGGCGGTCCGGTGATCCACGATCCGATGTCGCTGCCGGTCGACGACAACGTCAACAACTACACCTTCTGCGTGGAGCTCAAGGGGAGCCAGTGGTTCCTGCAGAAGGGCAAGATGATCGCCTACTACGGATCGATGGAGTTCAACGGCATCGGGCACGGCCGGCTTGACCGACTTGTCCGTACGTCGTTCCATTCGCCACTGCACGCGAGCGACTGGGTCGTGGCGCAGGGCTCGGGCAAGATGCTGCTCGCCGACCGGGCCTTCGACGTGAATTCGTACGACCTCGACGACGGCAACCTGACCATTCGCTCCGGCAACTTGCTCGCTTTTCAGCCAAGTCTCGCGCTCAAGCAGTCGATCGTGCCGGGCTTTCTGACACTGATCGGAACCGGCAAGTTCGTGGCCGCGTCCAACGGTCCGGTGGTGTTCATGGAACCCCCGATCCGGGTGGACCCGCAGGCCCTCGTCGGATGGGCGGACTGCCCCTCCCCCTGCCACCACTACGACCATGCGTACATGACGGGCGTGATGGGCGGTCTACGTGCGATGACGGGCCTCGGAGGGGCCTCCGGCGAGGAGCACCAGTTCGAGTTCGTGGGGGCGGGCACGGTGCTGCTCCAGTCCACCGAGATCCTGATGGCCGAGCAGGCCACGGGGGCGGTCCCGCAGCAGGCTGGGGTGCCCGGAGCGGGAGGGGTGCCCGGTCAGCACGGGGGGCAAGCCGGCGCACCGCGCCTTCCCGGACAGCTGGGAGACCTCCAGCGTCGCTTCGGGCTGTGAGCGGTAGTCTGCGGAGTGTGACGTCGAACGCGCGTCGAACACGTGCGCACGGTCACACAACCCCTCACTAGTTCGCATTTCAACATTTTAGGTAGACTTCATTTATGGAGACCGAGACGGCCACGCGCTGGCTGACCGATGCGGAGCAGTGCGCCTGGCGCACCCACCTGGAGGTCAACAGGCTGTTGACGTACCAGCTTGAGAGGGACCTTCAGCCGTTCGGGCTGACCATGAACGACTACGAGATCCTGGTGAACCTCTCCGAGTCGGAGGGCGTGCGCATGCGGATGAGCGATCTGGCGTCCGCCACCCTCCAGTCCAAGAGCCGGCTCTCGCACCAGATCACGCGCATGGAGAACGCGGATCTGGTGCGCCGGGAGAACTGCGAGTCCGACCGGCGAGGGCTGTACGCGGTCCTCACCCAGCACGGCATGGAGACGATGCAGAAGGTCTCGCCTCATCATGTGGCGTCCGTGCGGCGGCACTTCATCGACCTGCTGTCACCCGAGGCGCTCGAGGACCTGCACAAGTCCCTGCGCCCGATCGCCGAACACCTGCTGGGACAGCGCGGCAAGCCGTAGGACTCGGGCGGGCAGTCGCGCGCCGTCCGCCTCGGCGGGGCGCGCGACCCCGCCCGCACAGTGCCCCGCGTCCGCGTCCGGACGCGGGGTCCGTGCGTTCCGCGCACAGACCAGGGGCCGCCGCCATCGCCGCCGCCCCCGAGACCGCGAAGCACAGCCCCAGCGGCACCCGGAGCGCAATCAGGCGCCCGCACCGGCAGCGTCCCCTGAACTCCCGGCGTTCACCGCGGTGTCGACCCAGACGCCGACCTGGGGGCGGAAGCCGGGCGGGGCGGCCGCGCCGGCCGTCGGACAAGGCGCCGTCAGGGCCGGGGCGACGAGGAAACCGGCGCGGGCGACGGTCGCGGTCAGCGCCCCGAGGCCAGGGGCTAGCCCTGCGGCGAGCAGCGTGAGGCCCAGCACGCCGGCCGACAGCGGCAGCCGTACGCCGGGGCCGTACGCCGGTCGACCGTGCCGTTCGGCAGGCCGCCGAGCGCGCTGCCCGGCGACAGCGCGGCGAGCACCCGGGCCACCCCGTCCGCACGGTGGTGACCCACGCCCGGCGCCACGACGACGGGCGCGGCCTCCGGAGCTCGTCCCGCCTGCACACCCGTGCCTGGCGCCGCGCCCGTGCCTGGCGCCGCGCCCGTGCGTGGCGCCGGTGCTCCGAGGCGCCCCACGGGGCACCGGCGCGAAGCCGGCGCCTGTCCGGGCGCTCGCTCCGCGAGCGCACCCGCCCGTGTCATCGCACCCCGGGACGGATCACGAGTGCTCCGCCCCGGTGGGCGGTGCGGCGTGGCGTCGTCTCCGGACGGTTCCCGCGAGGGTCCGGGCGCACCGTGCCGTGCCGCTCCCGCGAGGGTCGGCGCACCGTGCCGCGCGGGTGCGCGCCGCATTGTGCCGGGGCGCGTCGAGCCGGCCCGGCACGGGAGGGTGCGGGTCGGCTCGGAGCGTGTGCCCGGTCTCGCGCGGGCCGGGCCGGTTCAGCTCTCCGTCAGGCCCTGGATCAGGGTGTCGGCGGCTTCGTAGGGGTCCAGTTCGCCCGCGACGATGCGCTCGGCGAGGGCGCTGAGACGGCGGTCGCCGTGGAGGTCGCCGATCCGCCGGCGCAGCGCGGTGACGGCGATCGTCTCGACCTCCTGGGACGCCCGGGCGAGCCGGCGCTCGGCCAGGACGCCGCGCTCCTCCATCCACGCCCGGTGCTTCTCCAGGGCCTCGACGACCTCGTCGATGCCCTCGGCGCGCGCGGCCACGGTCTTGACGATCGGCGGGCGCCAGTCCCCCGGGCCCCGGGACTCGCCGAGGCTGAGCATGTGGTTGAGCTCGCGGGCGGTGGCGTCGGCGCCGTCGCGGTCGGCCTTGTTGACGACGTACACGTCGCCGATCTCCAGGATTCCCGCCTTGGCGGCCTGGATGCCGTCGCCCATGCCGGGGGCGAGGAGGACGACGGAGGTGTCGGCCTGGGAGGCGATCTCCACCTCCGACTGGCCGACGCCCACCGTCTCCACCAGGATCACGTCGCAGCCCGCCGCGTCCAGGACACGGATGGCCTGGGGGGCCGACCAGGCCAGTCCGCCCAGGTGGCCGCGCGTCGCCATCGAGCGGATGTAGACGCCCGGGTCCGAGGCGTGGTCGGACATCCGGACGCGGTCGCCGAGCAGCGCGCCGCCGGAGAACGGCGAGGACGGGTCGACGGCCAGTACGCCGACCCGCTTGCCCTGCCGGCGGTAGGCCGTCACCAGCGCCGACGTCGACGTCGACTTGCCGACGCCGGGCGAGCCGGTGAGCCCCACCACGTACGCGTTGCCGGTGAGCGGGGCCAGCGCGGCCATGACCTCACGGAGCTGCGGTGCCGCTCCCTCCACGAGGGAGATCAGCCGGGCCACCGCCCGCGGCCGTCCTTCCCTGGCCTGGGTCACCAGCGAGGAGACGTCCTGCATCACAGCTCCGTTCACGAGGGGTCGGTCGTTCGAACGAGGGTCAGGCCTTGGCCACCCGCACGATCAGGGCGTCGCCCTGACCGCCGCCGCCGCACAGGGCGGCCGCGCCCACACCGCCGCCGCGCCGCTTCAGTTCGAGGGCCAGGTGCAGCACGAGACGGGCGCCGGACATGCCGATCGGGTGGCCGAGGGCGATGGCGCCGCCGTTGACGTTCACCTTTTCCGTGGACACGCCGAGGTCCTTCATTGACTGGACCGCGACGGCCGCGAAGGCCTCGTTGATCTCGATCAGGTCGAGGTCCTCGACCTCCAGGCCCTCCTTCTTCAGGGCGTGCAGGATCGCGTTCGAGGGCTGCGACTGGAGGGAGTTGTCCGGGCCCGCCACGTTGCCGTGGGCGCCGATCTCCGCGATCCAGTCCAGACCGAGCTCCAGCGCCTTGGCCTTGCTCATCACGACCACGGCGGCCGCGCCGTCCGAGATCTGGGAGGCGCTGCCGGCGGTGATGGTGCCGTCCTTGGCGAAGGCGGGACGCAGCTTGCCGAGCGACTCGGCGGTCGTCTCGGCGCGGATGCCCTCGTCCTTGCTGAAGACGACGGGCTCGCCCTTGCGCTGCGGGATCTCGATCGGTGTGATCTCCGCCTCGAAGATACCGTTCTTCTGGGCGGTGGCCGCGCGCTGGTGCGAGAGGGCGGCGATCTCGTCCTGCACCGGACGCTGGATCCCGAGACGGGTGTTGTGCTTCTCCGTCGACTCGCCCATGGCGATGTTCTCGAAGGCGTCCGTCAGACCGTCGTGGGCCATGGCGTCGAGCATCTCGATGGCACCGTACTTGTAGCCCTCGCGGGACTTCGGGAGCAGGTGCGGGGCGTTCGTCATGGACTCCTGGCCGCCGGCGACCACGATGTCGAACTCGCCGGCGCGGATCAGCTGGTCCGCCAGGGCGATGGCGTCGAGGCCGGAGAGGCACACCTTGTTGATGGTGAGCGCCGGGACGTTCATGGGGATGCCCGCCTTGACGGCGGCCTGGCGTGCCGGGATCTGCCCTGCCCCGGCCTGGAGCACCTGGCCCATGATCACGTACTGCACCTGGTCGCCGCCGATGCCCGCACGGTCGAGGGCGGCCTTGATCGCGAAGCCACCGAGGTCGGCCCCGGAGAAGGACTTCAGCGAGCCCAGCAGCCGTCCCATGGGCGTTCGGGCGCCCGCGACGATCACCGAGGTGTTGCTGTTCGTTCCAGACATGAGGTGCGATCCCCTTACCGGCTTGCACAGCCGAGGAGTGAACGAGGGTTTACTGAGAATGTACTGAGCGGTAGGCCACCCGTCATCCGGCCCGCAGTGTGATCGCGCGCACGTTGCG
Source organism: Streptomyces sp. NPDC002698 (assembly GCF_042888945.1). Classification (NCBI taxonomy): domain Bacteria; kingdom Bacillati; phylum Actinomycetota; class Actinomycetes; order Kitasatosporales; family Streptomycetaceae; genus Streptomyces; species Streptomyces sp. NPDC002698. The sequence continues at coordinate 499,382 of NZ_JBIAQM010000001.1, read as the reverse complement.
TAACCACGCCAGGAGCGCTGCACTGACTCCATGCTGACGCGAATCGACCACATCGGGATCGCCTGTTTCGACCTCGACGCCACTGTCGAGTTCTACCGTGCGACGTACGGCTTCGAAGTCTTCCACTCCGAGATCAATGAGGAGCAGGGCGTCCGCGAGGCCATGCTCAAGATCAACGAGACGTCCGACGGCGGCGCCTCCTACCTCCAGCTGCTGGAACCCACCCGCGAGGACTCCGCCGTGGGCAAGTGGCTGGCCAAGAACGGCGAGGGCGTGCACCACATCGCCTTCGGCACCGCGGACGTCGACGGTGACGCCGCCGACATCCGCTCCAAGGGCGTCCGGGTGCTCTACGACGAGCCCCGGACCGGGTCCATGGGGTCCCGGATCACGTTCCTGCACCCCAAGGATTGCCACGGAGTACTGACAGAACTGGTCACTTCGGCGGCGGTTGAGTCACCTGAGCACTGACCTCCGTATATCTGGGCCGGTAGGGTTGGGGTCGGCCGTCGCCTTTCACGGGGGACGGCCGTGGTCCTGGCGCCTTCCGGCGAGCGGGACCAAGGGCCGGGGTCCAGGTTTCGGGGGGCGAGCGTCGGGGCAGCAGCCCGTGCTCAGCCGTTGATCTGACACCATTCCCCGGGGGCCCCGTTCGGCGGAAGAACGGTGCTCGTTCGGAATTACTTGCGACCAGGGGACGGATGGGACCGCGCAGTGCGGGGCTACGAACGCCAGGAGCGAGAGCCGGCGGCTGACGTCGACCACCTCTCTCGGTTCGAGGCCGAGATGGAACGGCTGAAGACCGAGCGGGAGAAGGCCGTCCAGCACGCCGAGGACCGCGGCTATCAGGTCGAGGTGCTGCGCGCCAAGCTGCACGAGGCGCGCCGCAGTCTGGCGACCCGTCCTGCCTACGACGGGGCCGACATCGGCTATCAGGCCGAGCAGATGCTCCGCAATGCCCAGATGCAGGCCGACCAGCTGCGCGTCGACGCCGAGCGGGAGATCAGCCAGGCACGGGCGCAGACCCAGCGTCTCCTCCAGGAGCACGCCGAGCACTCGGCCCGGCTCCAGGCGGAGCTGCACCAGGAGGCCGTCACCCGGCGTCAGCAGCTCGACCAGGAGCTGGCGGAACGCCGCCAGACCGTCGAGTCGCACGTCAACGAGAACGTGGCGTGGGCGGAACAGCTCCGCGCCCGCTCCGAGTCCCAGGCCCGCCGTCTGCTGGACGAGTCGCGTGCCGAGGCCGAGCAGGCGCTCGCCGCGGCCCGCGCCGAGGCCGAGCGGGTCGCCGCCGAGGCGCGCCAGCGGCTCACCACCGACGCCGAGGCGGCCCGCGCGGAGGCCGAGGCGCTGCTGCGCCGTGCCCGCACGGACGCCGAGCGGCTGCTGAACGCCGCCTCGACGCAGGCCCAGGAGGCCACCGACCACGCCGAGCAGCTGCGCAGCTCCACGGCGAACGAGTCGGACAACGCCCGCCGCCAGGCCACCGAGCTGAGCCGGGCCGCCGAGCAGCGGATGAGCGCCGCCGAGACGGCGCTGCGCGAGGCGCAGGCCGAGGCGGACAAGGTCCTGAACGAGGCCAAGGAAGCCGCCGCGAAGACGATCGCGAGCGCCGAGTCGGTCAACGAACAGCGCACCCGGACGGCGAAGGAGCAGGTCGCCCGGCTGGTCAGCGAGGCCAGCCAGGAGGCCGAGACCACCAAGTCCGAGGCCGAGCAGATCGTCGCGGACGCCCGCAGCAAGGCCGAGACGATCGTCGCGGAGGCCGAGGAGAGCGCGCGCAGCCTCACCGCCGAGGAGACCGCCTCCCAGCTCGCCAAGGCGGCCCGGACCGCCGAGGACGTGCTGAACAAGGCGTCCGAGGAGGCCAAGCGGACCACGAAGGCGGCGTCCGAGGAGGCCGAGCGGATCCGCACCGAGGCGGAGACCGAGGCCGACCGGCTGCGCGCCGAGGCGCACGACATCGCCGAGCAGCTCAAGGGCACGGCGAAGGACGACACCAAGGAGTACCGCGCCAAGACGGTCGAGCTCCAGGAGGAGGCGCGGCGGCTGCGCGGGGACGCGGAGCAGCTGCGTTCGGACGCGGTCGCCGAGGGTGAGCGCATCCGCGCCGAGGCCCGGCGCGAGGCCGTCCAGCAGATCGAGGAGGGCGCGCGGACCGCCGAGGAGGTGCTCGCCAAGGCGAAGGCGGACGCGGACGAGCTGCGCCAGGCCGCCACGGCGGACAGCGAGAAGGTCCGCACCGAGGCCATCGAGCGCGCCACGACGCTGCGCCGGCAGGCCGAGGAGACGCTGGAGCGCACCCGCGCGGAGGCCGAGCGGAACCGCGCGGACGCCGTCGAGCAGGCCGAGACGATCGCGGCCGACGCGGAGCGGGCCGCCGAGCGGCAGCGCGAGGAGACCGAGCGGGCCATAGAGGCACGCCAGGCCGAGGCCGCCGAGGGGCTGACCCGGCTGCACACGGAGACCGAGGAGCGTCTGGCCGCCGCCGAGCAGGCGCTGACCGACGCGCGCGCGGAGGCCGAGCGGATCCGCCGCGAGGCCTCCGAGGAGATCGACCGGCTGCGTTCGGAGTCCGCCGAGCGGATCCGTACGCTCCAGGCCCAGGCCGAGACGGAGGCCGACCGGCTGCGCGACGAGGCGGCGGCGGACGCGTCGGCGTCCCGTGCCGAGGGCGAGTCCATCGCCGTACGGCTGCGTTCGGACGCCGCGGCGGAGGCCGAGCGGCTCAAGTCGGAGGCACAGGACAGCGCCGACCGGGTGCGCGGCGAGGCACAGGCCGCGGCCGAGCGCCTGGCCGCCGAGGGTGCCGAGACGCTGGCCGCCGCCCAGGAGGAGGCCGCCCGGCGCCGCCGCGAGGCCGAGGAGACCCTCGGTTCGGCGCGCCAGGAGGCCGACCAGGAGCGCGAGCGGGCCCGCGAGCAGAGCGAGGAACTGCTGGCTTCCGCGCGCAAGCGCGTCGAGGAGGCGCAGGCCGAGGCCGTACGTCTCGTCGAGGAGGCCGACCGGCGCGCGACCGAGATGGTCTCCAACGCCGAGCAGACCGCGCAGCAGGTGCGGGAGTCGGTGGCGGGGCTGCACGAGCAGGCCCAGGAGGAGATCACCGGGCTCCGCTCGGCCGCCGAGCACGCGGCGGACCGTACGCGGACCGAGGCGCAGGAGGAGGCGGACCGGGTCCGCGCCGACGCGTACGCCGAGCGCGAGCGGGCCTCCGAGGACGCGGCACGGCTGCGGCGCGAGGCGAACGAGGAGAGGGAGGCCGCGGGCGCGCTCGCGGAGCGCACCGTCGCGGAGGCGATCGCCGAGGCGGAGCGGATGCGTTCGGACGCCTCCGACCACGCCCAGCGGGTGCGCACCGAGGTGTCGGACGCCATCGCGAACGCCGACCAGGACGCCGCGCGCACCCGTGCGGACGCCCGGGAGGACGCGAACCGGATCCGTTCGGACGCGGCCGCGCAGGTGGACACGCTCATCACCGAGGCGACGGCGGAGGCCGAGCGGCTCGGGACCGAGACCGCGGCCGAGGCCGAGCGGGTACGCGCCGAGGCCGTGGCCAAGGCAGAGAAGCTCATCTCGGACGCGACCGGTGACGCGGAACGGCTGCGCGCCGAGGCCTCCGAGGCGGTCGGTTCCGCCCAGCAGCACTCCGAGCGGATCCGCACCGAGGCCGAGCGCTTCAAGGTACGGGCGACCGAGGAGGGCGAGCGGCGTACGGCGGCGGCGCGCGAGGAGTCCGAGCGCCTGCTGGACGAGGCACGCCAGGAGGCCAACAAGAAGCGCTCCGAGGCGGCCGAGCAGGTCGACACGCTCATCACCGAGACGGCGTCCGAGGCGGACAAGCTGCTCTCGGAGGCGCAGCAGAGCGCGCAGAAGATGACGGCGGACGCCGAGTCGCAGGCCGACACGATGGTCGGTGTGGCGCGTGGCGAGGCCGAGCGGCTCGTCTCGGAGGCGACCGTCGAGGGCAACACCCGCGTGGAGCGGGCCCGTGCGGACGCGGACGAGCTGCTGATCGGCGCGCGCCGGGACGCCACGGCGATCCGGGAACGCGCCGAGGAGCTGCGCGACCGCGTCACGTCCGAGATCGAGGATCTGCACGAGCGGGCGCGCCGCGAGTCGTCCGAGGCGATGAAGAACGCGGGCGACCGGTGCGACGCGCTCATCAAGGCCGCCGAGGACCAGCTCGCCGAGGCCGAGGCGAAGGCCAAGGACCTGGTGGCGGAGGCGAACTCCGAGGCGAGCAAGGTCCGGATCGCCGCCGTGCGCAAGGCCGAGGGGCTCCTCAAGGAGGCCGAGCAGAAGAAGTCCTCGCTCGTCACCGAGGCGGAGAAGATCAGGTCCGAGGCCATTCAGGAGGCGAAGGCCGCCGTCGAGGAGGGCAAGCGCGACCTGGAGGTCCTGGTCCGCCGGCGTGAGGACATCAACACGGAGATCTCCCGTGTCCAGGATGTCCTGGAGGCGTTGGAGTCCTTCGAGGCTCCTACGGCCGGCAAGGACGGTGGGGTGAAGGCGGGTGCGGCCGCGGGAGCGGCACGGTCGGGTGGCAAGGCGTCGGAGAGCTAGGCCCCGACAGGCAACGGTCGGTCGGGGGGCAGGCGCCGGAGAGCTGGACGGAAGCGCGGATTACGTGCTTAGTAGGACGTTTGTCACAGGTTCTGGCAAGCCTTCCGGCGGTCGGCCACCCAAAAGGGGTGTCATTCTCCAGATCAAACACGTATCCGCTCGATGACACACCGCATTGCCCCCTAGGATTCCACCTATCACCTCACCGGTCTCATTCGACAGGAACCCCATGAGCGACACTTCCCCCTACGGCTTCGAGCTTGTGCGGCGTGGATACGACCGCGCTCAGGTGGACGAACGCATCTCGAAGCTCGTCTCCGACCGTGACAGCGCTCTGGCCCGTATCACCGCCCTTGAAAAGCGCATCGAGGAACTCCATCTCGAAACGCAGAACGCCCAGGCGCAGGTGAGCGACGCCGAGCCGTCGTACGCCGGTCTCGGCGCACGCGTCGAGAAGATCCTCCGCCTCGCCGAGGAGGAGGCCAAGGACCTGCGCGAGGAGGCCCGTCGCGCGTCCGAGCAGCACCGCGAGCTCGCCGAGTCGGCGGCTCAGCAGGTGCGCAACGACGCCGAGTCGTTCGCCGCGGACCGCAAGTCCAAGGCGGAGGACGAGGGCGTCCGGATCGTCGAGAAGGCCAAGAGCGACGCCTCTCAGCTGCGCTCCGACGCGCAGAAGGACGCCGCGTCCAAGCGTGAGGAGGCGGACGCCCTCTTCGAGGAGACCCGCGCCAAGGCCGCCCAGGCCGCCGCCGATTTCGAGACGAACCTCGCCAAGCGCCGCGAGCAGTCCGAGCGCGACCTGGCCTCGCGTCAGGCCAAGGCCGAGAAGCGCCTCGCGGAGATCGAGCACCGCGCGGAGCAGCTCCGCCTGGAGGCCGAGAAGCTGCGCACGGACGCCGAGCGCCGCGCCCGCCAGACGGTGGAGACGGCTCAGCGCCAGGCCGAGGACATCGTGGCCGACGCCAACGCCAAGGCCGACCGGATCCGTTCGGAATCCGAGCGCGAGCTGGCCGCCCTCACCAACCGCCGCGACTCGATCAACGCGCAGCTCACGAACGTCCGCGAGATGCTCGCGACGCTCACGGGCGCCGCGGTGGCCGCCGCCACCGGCCCGGCGGAGGACGAGCCGATCTCCCGCGGGGTTCCGGCACAGCAGTCCCGGTAACCGCACGGCACGACACCAGGGCCCGCTCCCTCTGCCGAGGGCGCGGGCCTTGTCGTCGGGTGGCAGGCCCCCGGGGGCCGTCTTAGCGTGGCCGCATGATCGAGCTCGAGGGGCTGACGAAGCGGTACGGCGAGAAGGTGGCGGTCAACAACCTCACCTTCACCGTCAGACCGGGCATCGTGACCGGCTTCCTCGGTCCCAACGGCGCCGGGAAGTCCACGACGATGCGGATGATGCTCGGGCTCGACCGTCCCACGGCCGGCGACGTACGGATCGACGGACAGCACTACGACCGGCTCAAGGACCCTCTGAAGTACATCGGCGCCCTGCTGGACGCCCAGGCCATGCACGGCGGCCGCAGCGCCTTCAACCATCTGCTGTGCCTCGCCCAGAGCAACGGCATCCCGAGGGCGCGGGTGCACGAAGTCCTCGACACCGTCGGCCTCACCGCGGTCGCGCGGAAGAAGGCGAAGGGGTTCTCGCTGGGCATGGGCCAGCGGCTCGGCATCGCGGGCGCGCTGCTGGGCGACCCGCGGATCCTGATGTTCGACGAGCCGGTCAACGGTCTCGACCCCGAGGGCATCCACTGGATCCGCAACCTGATGAAATCCCTCGCGTCCCAGGGCCGTACGGTCTTCGTCTCCTCCCACCTCATGAGCGAGATGGCGCTGACCGCCGACCACCTCGTCGTCATCGGCCAGGGCAGGCTGCTCGCCGACACCTCGATGGCGGACTTCATCCGGCAGAACTCGCGCAGTTACGTCCGTGTCCGCTCCCCGCAGCGCGAGCGGCTGCTGGACGTGCTGAGGAGCGCGGGGATCACCGTCTTCCAGACGGGCGGCGGGGCGCTGGAGGTGGACGACGGGAAACCGGAGCACATCGGGGAACTGGCCGCGCAGCACCAGCTCGTGCTGCACGAGCTGAGCCCTCAGCAGGCTTCGCTGGAGGAGGCGTTCATGCGGCTGACCGCGGAGTCGGTCGAGTACCACGCGCACACGGACACTCCGGGACAGGAGCTCGCGTCGAGCCCGCCGGGCACGCCTCCCGCCCCCGCTCCCGCTCCTGGCCCTGGCCCGCAGTGGGGCAGCGACTGGAAGAAGGGCTGAGCGGGATGGCGGCGACCCAGGTCCTCAGGTCCGAGTGGACCAAGATCCGTTCCGTGTCGTCCACGGTGTGGACGCTGAGCCTCGCGGCGGTCGTCACGATCGCGCTGGGCCTGCTCATCTCGCTCCTCTCCAAGAACGAGTTCGACAACATGAGCCGGCAGGACCGGCTCACCTTCGACCCGACGTTCATCAGTTTCGCGGGCATGACCCTCGGCCAGCTCGCGATGATCGTGTTCGGGGTGCTCGTCGTCGGCAACGAGTACAGCACCGGCATGATCCGCACCTCGCTCTCGGCGGTCCCCCAGCGCGGCACCTTCCTGTTCAGCAAGGTCGCGGTGGCGGCCGGCCTCGCCCTGGTCGTCGGGATGATCACCAGCTTCATCACGTTCTTCGTGGGCCAGGCGGCGCTCGGCACGCACAGGACGTCGATCGGTGATCCGGGGGTGCTGCGCGCGGTGATCGGCGGGGGGCTCTACATGACGCTCATCGCCGTCTTCTCGATGGGTGTCGCGGCGATGCTGCGCTCTCCGATGCTCTCGCTCGGCATCCTGATGCCGTTCTTCTTCCTGATCTCCAACATCCTGGGCGCGGTCTCCGCGACCAAGAAGGTCGGCCGCTACCTCCCCGACCAGGCCGGCAGCAGGATCCTGCGGGTGGTGACCCCCGTCGACGACACCCCCTACGGCCCCTGGGGCGGCCTCGGCATCATGGTGCTGTGGGTGGCCGTGGCCCTGGCCGGCGGCTACGTCCTGCTCAAGAGACGGGACGCGTAGGACGTCCGGGCGGCTCGTCACCGTCCGCGCCGGGGTGGGTCAGTCCGTCGAAGTCGGACCACCCCTCCCACTGCCACACGTCCTTGTCGAGGTCCGGCTGGAGCGGCACGAAACGGCCGAGTTCGAAGTCCCCGGCCTCCAGGTCGAACCAGCGCTCGTCGGCGACCTCGGTGCCGAGTCCGACGGTCCGTGCGGTCAGCCGGACGAGCAGCTTCACCCCGGACGAGCGGGACAGGTCCTTGCCCTGGATCCGGCGGAACGGCAGTTCGGCCACCGGCGCCTCGACCGGTATCCAGACCGTGAAGGGGGCCCCTCGTTCGACCGCGAGCCAGCTCCGCTCGTCGGCCGGCTCGCCCTGCGCGTCCAGGACCTTCAGCCACTGCTTGTAGATGACGAGACTGCCGTCGTGCGGGGAGTCCTCCAGGTAGCGCAGATGGGCGCGGGCCCGCAGGTCCACGACCGACAGGTTGTCGAAACGGTTGTAGAAGCGGACGGCGATGATGGCGTCGTCGCTGTCCGCGTGGCGCCGCGAGTAGCCCGGGAAGTCGGCGGTCCAGGCGTGCGAGACGCTGGCCCGCCGCCGCCAGACGAAGGGCCGCAGCGCGAACAGCTTGATGAGGGCGATGCCGAGCAGCACCGCCGGCACCAGCGCTCCGGTCACGGAGGCGAGCGTGGCGAGCAGCTGGTGGGCGGTGCTGTCCGGTTCGGGGTCGAGGCTGTCGGTGCCGACGCAGGCCCGCAGCACCCCCAGGCTGAGGTCGAGCAGCCGCTCCCCGTCCGAGAACCGTTCCGTCATCGAGCGCGGCGAGTCCTCGGTCAGCGTCCACGCCGCCGCCACGACGACCGAGAGCGCGGCCAGCGCGCCCAGAGTCATCAGCAGCAGCGCGTGGACGGTGCGTCCCGCGATCCACCAGCGAACGGACATGCGATAGCGCGGATGCGCCGGTCCCCGCCCCGATCGTCCCACTCGCCCCAGCCCCTGCCTCATGAGCCTCAACTCGCTTCCCCCGCAACCGATTTCGCCCCGACCCATACGATAGGGGCGACATGATTCCCGGTGCCGGTTCAGGCCAACCGCGTCCATCCGGGGAGACCGGGGCCCACGACGGGTACACATCGGATGAAGGCCCAGGTTCATCTCGCGTGAAAGGCTGTGGCCACACACGCGCGCGACACCACCCCCGGAGGGCGTCACCGTGACGACGAAGGACCGAAGCCTCGAGGCGCTGGGCCTGAGCGACGTGCCCGCGCAGAAGCCCCTGACGTATCCCGGCCGGCCCACCACCGAGCCGTCCCTGCTGACCGGCGGCGAGCTGCTCCAGCTCGACGTACGGCCGCTGCGGCTCGGCGAGTGGTACGTGGAGGAGCGCCAGGCGCAGCAGCGGCTGGACGAGGCCCTCGCCGACCTGGGGCAGGTGGGCACCGGGCTGCGCCACCCGGTCATCGCCGTCGGTTCGAACGCCTCTCCCGGGCAGGTCTCCCACAAGCTGACCCGGCTGGGCATCCCGGCGGCGGTGCCGATGGTTCCGGTGCGGGTGCGTGGAATCGGCGTGGGCTGCTCGGGACACATCAGTCCGGCGGGTTACGTGGCCGGGACGCCGTACGTGGACCGTGGCGCCGAGACGACACTCGTGGTGACCTGGCTGGACTCGACGCAGCTCAAGGCCGTCGACGACACCGAGTTCCCCGACTACCGGCGGGCGATACTCCCCGGCGACGCGTTCACGATGACGATGCCCTCCGGGGAACGGCTGGGCGGCGCGTACATCTACTTCAGCGCGCACGGTGTGCTCGCCGAGCCGGAGACCGGACGGCCCCGCGCGGGCGGGGGTGACCAGTCCGAGCTGCTCGCGGCCCTGCTGGCCGGCTCCGAGCGCCTGCGCGGCCTGCTCGGGCCCGACCCCGCGACCTGGGTGCGCCGTGCGGGAGCCGACCCGTCGCTGCGCGAGGCGGGCACGCTGATCTTCGGCGAGGAGGGCTGGGTACTGCCGCAGACCGACTTCCTGCCCTACCTCGACGAATCGGCCGAGCTGCGGCTGTACGACGATCTTCCGCCGCTGGACGATTCCCTGCCGGGGCGCGTCTGAGATTTTCCCGCCGCCGGGCCGGCGCGCATTCTCTTTTCCCGTCCCACCAGGAAAGACGAGTACCTGACAGAACGGCCGTACGAAATCTCGCCCTCTCCTGGATCTTTCACCAGACGATGGGCGGGACTTTACCTGCCCTTGAGTGGAACCGCCGGCGCCCGGATATCCTCCTAACCCTTACGGGGGCGTGCGCCCCGACGTCCTGAACCTTTCGATGGGTGCGGAGAATGATCGAGGCAGTCGGCCTGACGAAGCGCTACGGCGCCAAGACAGCCGTGTACAACCTTTCCTTCCAGGTCCGGCCGGGTGCCGTCACCGGGTTCCTCGGGCCCAACGGCTCGGGCAAGTCGACGACGATGCGCATGATCCTCGGCCTCGACAACCCGACCTCCGGGCAGGTGACGATCGGCGGCTTCCCTTACCGCAGGCTGCCGAACGCGCCCCGCCAGGTCGGCGCGCTCCTCGACGCCAAGGCCGTCCACGGCGGCCGGAGCGCCCGCAACCACCTGCTGAGCCTGGCCCAGCTCTCGGGCATCCCGGCCCGCCGCGTGGACGAGGTGCTCGGCGTCGTCGGTCTCCAGGACGTGGCCCGAAAGCGCTCCAAGGGCTTCTCGCTCGGTATGGGCCAGCGCCTCGGCATCGCCGCCGCGCTCCTCGGCGACCCCCAGGTGCTGCTCTTCGACGAGCCGGTCAACGGCCTCGACCCCGAGGGCATCCTCTGGGTGCGCAACCTGATGAAGTCCCTCGCCGCGGAGGGCCGTACGGTCTTCGTCTCCTCGCACCTCATGAGCGAGATGGCGCTGACCGCCGACCACCTCATCGTGATCGGCCGCGGCCAGCTCCTCGCCGACCAGAGCATCAAGGAGTTCATCTCCCACAACTCGGCCGACTTCGCCCGGGTGCGCACCCCCGACACCGAGCCGCAGCAGCGCGAGAAGCTGACCGCCGCGCTGACCGAGGCCGGCGGCCAGGTGCTGCCCGAGCAGGACGGCGCGCTGCGCGTCACCGGACTGCCGCTCCCCCGGATCAGCGACCTCGCGCACTCCGCCGACGTCCGCCTGTGGGAGCTGTCGCCGCACCAGGCCTCGCTGGAGGAGGCGTACATGCGGATGACGCAGGGCGCCGTCGACTACCGCTCGACCGTCGACCAGAAGGCCGGGCTCCAGCAGCAGCTGCCGCCGGGCGCCATGCCGCCGCCGCAGATGCCGGTGGCGGGCCAGGGCCAGCCCGGCTGGTACGCGCCACTGCCGCCCCAGCAGGGCGGGCAGCCCTTCGCCATGCCGCAGACCGGGCCCTACGGCGCCCCCGCGGCCCCCGGCACGGGCGCTCCGGGCCCGTACGGCGCTCCGGCGGCCCCCGGCGCCACGGACGTCAACCCGTACGCCCAGGGCCCCGCGAGCCCGCCCGCCGCCGCGCCCGCTCCGGCGCCCGCGCCCGAGTCCGCACCCACGACCGCGCCCGCCGCCGCCGACCTGACCAAGCCCGAGGACGCCCGATGAGCACGCCCCAGCCCCCGATGCCGCAGCAGGCCGCCGCTGCCCCCGACTGGCAGGCGGCGCCCGGCAGTTCGTACACCTCCCCGATCCCCGTCACCCGCACCCACCTCGGGCACGCGCTCAACTCCGAGTGGACGAAGATCAAGTCGGTGCGCTCCACGATGTGGACGCTCGGGATCTTCCTGCTCCTGGTGGTCGGCATCGGCTTCCTGGTCGCCGTACAGACCACGAACGAGGACTTCGGCGACGTGCCGTACACGATCCCGGCGTTCTTCGGCCTGATGCTCGGACAGATCTGCCTGATCACGCTGGGCGTGCTGGTGGTCTCCTCCGAGTACGGCACGGGCATGATCCGTACGACGTTCACGGCCTCGCCGCAGCGTCACCGGGTGCTCGCCGCCAAGCTGGTCATCTTCTTCGCGGTGGCGTTCGGCGTCTCGGCGTTCGCGATCGGGCTCGTCGGCCTGTTCACCGAGGGGATGCACGGCGACGCCTCCGGCGAAGCCTCCGAGATCGCCTGGGGCGGCACCGTCGTGATGGGCGCGCTGTACGTCTCCCTGCTCGGCGTGCTCGCGCTCGCGGTGGGCTCGATGCTGCGTCACTCGGCGGGCGCGATCACCACGATGCTCGGTGTCGTGCTCCTGCCCGCGATCATGCCCGCGTTCCTGATGATGTCCGAGAGCATGCGCACGATCGGCGAGAAGATGCAGGAGTACAACGCCCCGAACGCCCTCGCCCATGTCTTCCGGCTCGACTCGGAGAACGGCACCGGCGGTGCGCAGCTCGGTCTGCTCGCCGGGGTGACGGCGGCGGCGGTCGTCGGCGCCTTCGTCCTCCTGGAGCGCCGGGACGTGTGACGGCCCGGCCGGCGGCGCACCGCGCCCCGGCGCCACCTGAACCGGACAACAGACCCTAGAACCTGGGCGCGTTACGGGACCGCTGCACCCGCGAAGTGCGGCGGTCCTTCGCGTTCCAGCAGGCCTTGTGCCAGTGCCGCCGCTCGTCGACGCCCGAGTGCTCCGGCCAGGCCACCACGTGCGGCACCCCCGAGGGGATCAACTGGTCGCAGCCGGGGCAGCGGTAGGTCTTGCCCTGCGCGCTCGCGCCCGCCACATGGCGCACGCTCCACTCGTCGCCCTGCCAGCTCTCCGTGGACTGCCAGCCGCCGTAACGGTCCGACGAGTCCTCCTCGGGGCTGCTGCCGGCCGAGCCGGTGTCCTTCGGACGGTTGCGACGCGGGGACAAGGGACACCTCACGGAGCTATACAGGGAGCAGGGGCCGACACCAGCCTACGCGGGACGCACACGGGTACGCGTACTCCGCCGACCCGCTCAAATCCCCCCTCGGACGGTCCTCGGGCAGTCCTCGGACGGTCTTCGGACAGCCCAATTCCCAGACAATCCGCAAATCTCCCCGCAAGGCCGTGTCTTCGGCACGTGTCAGGCGGTTATGCCGGGTGGGGGAGCTCCGTGTCGGAGCCGAGGAAGCAGGAAGTTCGATGCACGTTGGAAGTTTTGTACTCGCCGCCCAGTTCCCTGGACAGGGCCAGGGAGAGGCCCTGCACCGCGCGGTGCGGTCGGCCGAGGTCGCCGAGGAGGCCGGGCTCGACGCGGTCTGGCTGGCCGAACACCACTTCGTGCCGTACGGGACATGCCCGTCGGCCGTCACACTCGCCGCGTATCTGCTCGGCCGCACCGACCGGATCCGGATCGGCACGGCGGTCAGCGTGCTGCCCACCGTCCATCCCGTGGCGCTCGGCGAGCAGGCCGCCCTGCTGCACCTGACGTCCGGGGGGCGGTTCTCGCTGGGAGTCGGCCGCGGCGGCCCCTGGGTCGACCTGGAGGTCTTCGGCGCGGGCCTCGCGGCGTACGAACACGGGTTCCCGGATTCACTCGATCTGCTGCTCCGCTGGCTGCGCGAGCCGTCCGTCGCCGGCACCTCCGAGCGGTTCCCGTTCCGTGAAGTCCCCGTCGTACCGCGCCCGTCGGAGGCACTGAGCGGCGCTCCGGGCCCCGAGGTCGTCGTGGCGTGCACCTCGCCCGCGAGCGTCCGGCTCGCCGCCGAACGCGGGCTGCCGATGCTTCTCGGCATGCACGTCGGGGACGAGGAGAAGGCCGAAATGGTCGCGCTGTGGAGGCGGCACGCGCGTGCGGCGGGCCACCCGTCGGACGAGATCCTCACGGCCTCCCACGTCTCCGCCGGCGTCTGCCAGATCGCGGACCGCCGGACCGACGCCGTCGAGACCCTCGTCAAGGCGATGCCGGGCTGGCTGAGGCAGGGACTGGACGCCCATGTGACGGTCGACGGCCGTGCCCGCTCGATGCGGGACCCGGTGGCGTACACCGAACTGCTCTGCGGACTGCACCCGGTGGGCACCCCGCGGCTGTGCGCCGACCGGCTCGCGGCGACCTCGGAGCGGACCGGCATCGCGCGGTTCGCCCTGCTGGTCGAGGGTTCGGGCGACCTGGCGGCGACCGAGGAGAACGTACGGCGGCTCGGGGCCGAGGTACTGCCCCAGCTCAGGTGACCGCACGGAGTCCGGCCCGACGGGCCGGACACGCGGGGAGCTTGCCGCCCCAGTACCAATGCACCTCCCGCGTACGGAGCGGCAAGCAATGCGGCATCAGTGCGTCAGCAGTCCCTGAACTCCGGGGACTGGTTGAGCAGCTGACTGCGGACCGAGGTGAAGCGTGCCAGTGTGTCGTCCACCGAGTCGTCCAGTGGGAACACCGCCACCCGGTGGCAGTTCTGGAAGGCCAGCCGCACTCCGAAGTGCCGCTGCAGCGCGCCGCGTATCGCGTCACTCGCGAGCGCACGCAGCAGCTGGCCACGTGCCTGCTCGTCCGGCGGGGGCGTCTGGTTGTCGGCGAACTTGCCGCCGTCCACCTTCAGCTGGGCCACCAGGGAGCTGATCATCTCCCATGCGTAGGGCAGGGAGGTCCGGACGCAGTCGACGAATTCCGCTTCATCGACCTCGCCTCGCTCGGCCTGTTGGAGTAGGGCCGGTGAGACGTCGAGCGACATGGGTACTCCTCTCGCACCCCCACACCTCGGGGGTTGCCGGACAGGGACGGGGACCGCGATACCGAACACGCTGAGTACATGTATCGCGACCTCCCGTTCATACGGTAAGCATCGGCAGGTAACGGCACCAGGAGAATGGGCACATAGCGAACCGCGGGTAGGCCGACAATCGGCCACGGAGGAACAGGGAATCTTCAGGATCAATGGGGTGACCCGCGAGAACGCCGGCCGGACCGGGCGACGGAAGCCGGGGGAACAAATGGGGCGAACCATGAGTTCCTCGTCGGGGCCGGGCACGGGAGGCGGGTCCGGGACGGGCACGGGAATCGCGTGCACCGCCGCCGGTCGAGTAGCGTTGCCGACCATGCGTCTCGTCATTGCCCGCTGTTCCGTGGACTACGCGGGCCGGCTCACCGCCCATCTCCCGTCGGCCCCCCGCCTGATCCTCGTGAAGGCGGACGGCAGCGTCTCGATCCACGCGGACGACCGGGCCTACAAGCCCCTCAACTGGATGTCGCCGCCCTGCACACTGAAGGAGGGGTCCGGCGACGACGAAGGCACCTGGACCGTCATCAACAAGGCGGGCGAGAAGCTCATCATCACGATGGAGGAGATCCTCCACGACTCCTCGCACGAACTCGGCGTGGACCCCGGCCTGATCAAGGACGGCGTGGAAGCGCACCTCCAGGAGCTGCTCGCCGACCGCATCGAGACCCTCGGCGAGGGCTACTCGCTCATCCGCCGCGAGTACATGACGGCCATCGGCCCGGTCGACATCCTGTGCCGGGACGCCGAGGGGCAGACCGTCGCCGTGGAGATCAAGCGCCGCGGAGAGATCGACGGCGTGGAGCAACTCACGCGCTATCTGGAGCTGTTGAACCGCGACCCGCATCTCGCGCCGGTCCGCGGCATCTTCGCCGCCCAGGAGATCAAGCCGCAGGCCCGCGTCCTCGCCACCGACCGCGGCATCGGGTGCGCGGTCCTGGACTACGACGCCCTGCGCGGCATCGAGGACGACAAGCTGCGGCTGTTCTGAGCCCCCCGGGTTCGTATACGGCAGAGGGCCGGGTCCGTCATCGGACCCGGCCCTCTCCTTTGCCCGGAAGGTCCGGTACGTCCGGACCCCGCGGTCAGATCACCGTGCCGCCCTGCGACGTCGTGGCGAAGCCGGTTCCCGTCGGCCCGCCGCCCGCCGACGTCTGCGCCGGCGCGCTGCTCGGCACGGGGCCGCTCGCGGAGTCGGTGGTGGCCGGGGTCGTCGACGTACTGGCCGACGGCGACGTGGACGGCGAGGGGCTCGACGACTTCGTGGAGGACGCCGACGGCGAGGCGCTCGACGACTTCGACGGGGACGGGGAGGGCCTGTGCGTGGGCGACTTCGACGTCGGCGCGGACGACGGCTTCGAGGGCCTGCTCGTGCCGGTGCGCGTCCCGCTCGGTTCGCCGGACGGCTGCCGGCTCGCCGTGGCGGTGGGGGTCGGGTCGGTGGGGGTGGCCGCCGCGCCGGAAGAGGAGTCGTCGCCCTTCTTCGGCGTGTCCGCGCCCAGGCTGTCCTCCTGACTGTCCTGCGTGGCCGACGGGTTGACGCCGACCTTCTCGGACGGCGTCTCGTTGTCGTGCTCCGAGGTCGCTCCGAGGGTCACCACGGTCCCGAGCACGGCGACGAGGAGCGCGCCCGCGCCCGCGGCCACCAGATTGCGCCGGGTGCCGGCGACCAGTCGCCCCGCGACGCTCCGCGGCCCGGCCGCGGGAACGCCGGGGCCGCCCGGGTGGGCGAGCACCGCGAGGGTGTCGCCCGACGGGCCGGTGCGGGGGAAGGCGGCCGGTACACCGCCGGGAGGCGACACCGACTCCTCGTGACGCGCTTCGGGCACCTCTTCGCCCGCCGGGGTGCGCCCGCCGGTCAGCTGAAGGGTTCCGGAGCGGTCGGTGACCAGCGCGAGGGCGCGGCGGCCGGCGGTGGTGCCTCGCTTGTCGGCGAGTTCGCCGCGCATGGCGACGGAGGCCTCCAGCTCGGCGCGGGACCGGTCGAGCTGGTGGCCGCAGAGCGCGAGTACACCCAACTCGTGGTGGAAGTAGGCCTGTTCACCGAGGTCGTCGGCCAGCTCGGAGGCCTCGACGCCGAACCGCAGGACGCGCTCCCAGGCGCTCCAGTGCAGCCCCGCCGCGAAGGCGGGCGCGGCCGCGCGGGCGAGCTGGACGGAGACGCTCTCCTCGTCCTCGCCCTGCGGGACGGTGGTGACCGGGACGAGCACGTCCAGGGCGGCGAGCAGCGCGTCGGCCTCGGCGCAGACCCGCTCCGGGGTGACCGAGGGGTGCCCGGCCCACCAGGTGTAGTGCCGGGCCGCGGCCAGCGCGCTCTCCTGGAGGGTGTCCGCGTACCCGGAGGCCTCCAGCTGGGCCTGCACCCCGGCGGCGAGCCGGTAGCGGGAGCCGACCGGGGAGACCAGCGCGGAGGCCGCGAGTTCGGCGAGCGCGGCATCCGCGTGGGTGTCGCCCACGAGCGCGGGCAGATGGGCCTGGTGGGGCACCTCGCCGCCGAGCGCGACGGCGAAGCGCAGGGTGGCGCGCGCCGACTCGCTGAGCCGGGAGGCGAGCAGCGCGGCGGGCGCGGCGCCCTCGGCGAGCGAGGGCAGCGGTACGTCGGTGCCGTCGCCGGTCTCGAAGGCCGCGTCGGCCGGGGCTTCCTGGAAGACGCCGTAGTCGTCGAAGGCCTCTTCGCTGGCCTGCGTCCGGTCGCGCTGCCGCAGCAGCGCTCCGGCCTGTATGAAGCGCAGCGGCAGTCCCTCGGACTCGAACCACAGGTCGCCCGCCCAGTTCGACTCGTCCTCGCTCAGGACGCGTCCGACGGCGCGCTCCAGCAGTTCGAGGCCGCCGCTGCGGTCGAGGCCGCCGAGGAGGACCTCGTCGAGCTGGGCCTGGGCGGACGGGGCCGGGACGTCGGGGGTGACGGCGATCACGAAGGCGCACTCGGGGGTGGCGTCGAGCAGCACGTCGAGGGCGCTGCCGCCGATCTCCGCGTCGTCGAGGATGACGACCGCCCCGATCTCGCGCACGAGCCGGTGCAGTTCCTCGTGGTCCGGGCGGTACAGGGGGGCTTCGTAGACGGCGGCGAAGAGGTCGTGCAGCACGTCGCTCGCGGTGCGCCCGAGGCCGGACAGGCGGACGACGCCGTCGGGGGCGAGGTCCGCGCAGTCCTCGGAGACGGCGTCCAGCAGGACGGTGCGGCCCGATCCCGAGGGGCCGGTGAGCCGTACCGAGCGGCCGCGCGCGAGGAGGCGCACGACCTGCTCGCGCTCCTCGTGGCGTTCGAGGAGCGGCAGCCGGGGCTGTGCCGGGCCGGGCGGAACGGGCGGCTGGGCCGCGCGGGCCAGTTCGGCGCGCTTCTCGGCGCCGCGCCTGGCCGGGGTCGACGGCCGCTCGTGCGGCGGGCAGTTCTCTATCTCGCTGCCGTCGACGGGGTTGACCGTGAGCGCGAATTCACCCGTGACGAGTCTGACCGTGCGGACGGGCACGGGTTTGTGCTGGCCGAGGTCGGCTGCGAGCGGGTCGCGCGGCGGGCGCGGGCGAGTCACCTGACCGTCGTCGTCATGGCCGTGCTCTTCGGCTCCCCGGTTGATCGGGTCCATGTTCCAAGCCCCCCAAAAGCGTCGTGTGCCGATGCCCTCCCGGCCTGGCTGCACACCGCTTCGTCGCTTCTGGTCCGGTGCCCGCTCGTAGGGTTTCGGTCGGCGGGCAGCCGAACCCTAAACCTTCGCACAGTATCTATGAACAGGCGGGGTACCGCGCCGCCCGAAGCATCACAGCTTCGTGAGGATTGTGCACGCGGTGCGCCCGGTGCGACGGCCGGGGCGCGTACGCCGTCGCGCACGCGGAGGAGTGACCGGGGCGTGCGCTCAGGTCACACCCGGGGCAGGGACTCGACCCCGATGCCGCCCTCGATCGCCAGGATCCGGTGCAGTCGGGTGGCCACCAGCAGGCGCTGCATCTGCGGCGGTACGCCGCGCAGCACGAGCCGTCGGCCGCACCGCCCGGCGCGTCGGTGGGCCCCCATGATGACACCGAGCCCGGTGGCGTCCCATGAATCCAGCTCGGACAGATCCAGCACCAGGTCGCCGGCACCGTCGTCGACGGCCGAGTGCAGGACCGTACGGGCGTCCGCCGCGCTGCGTACGTCGAGGCGGCCCCCGACGACCAGCTCGGCGTGGTCGCCCCTGATGTACATATGCGCTCCCCGGGAATGCGTCTCGTAACTCCGCGTGTGTCTGTTTCCGCGTCTTCGCGTTTGCATGTTGTGCATGGTCTGACTGCCTGAGGGCCGTGGAGGTTGCCGTCTGTAAGCGAACCGATACCGAATTCACCTCATGGAGTGACATCCGAGAGGCGTGCACGGCTTCCGCGGCACATGCGGCGACCGGTGTCCCGGTCGCCGCATGATCGTTCAGTGCTTGTAGAAGCCCTGCCCGCTCTTGCGCCCGATGTCACCGGCGTCAACCATCCGGCGCATCAGCTCCGGCGGGGCGAACTTCTCGTCCTGGGTCTCGGTGTAGATGTTGCCGGTGGCGTGCAGCAGGATGTCGACGCCCGTGAGGTCCGCGGTGGCCAGGGGGCCCATGGCGTGGCCGAAGCCCAGCCGGCAGGCGAGGTCGATGTCCTCGGCGGTGGCCACGCCCGACTCGTACAGCTTCGTCGCCTCGACGACGAGGGCCGAGATGAGGCGGGTGGTCACGAAGCCGGCGACGTCGCGGTTGACGACGATGCAGGTCTTGCCGACGGACTCGCTGAACTCGCGCGCGGCGGCGAGCGTTTCGTCGCTGGTCTTGTAGCCGCGGACCAGCTCGACGAGCTGCATCATCGGCACCGGCGAGAAGAAGTGCACGCCCACGACCCGCTCCGGGCGCTCCGTGGCCGCCGCGATCTTGGTGATCGGGATCGCGGAGGTGTTGGAGGCGAGCACGGTGTCAGGGCGGACGATCTTGTCCAGGGCCTGGAAGATCTCGTGCTTGACCTCGAGCTTCTCGAAGACCGCCTCGACGACGATGTCGGCGTCGGCGGCCGCGTCCAGGTCGGTGGTCGCCGTGATCCGCGCGAGCGCGGCGTCCGCGTCGGCGGCTTCCAGCTTGCCCTTGCTCACGAACTTGTCGTACGAGGCCCTGATGCCGTCGAGGCCGCGGTTCAGCGCCTCGTCGGTGACATCGCGCAGGACGACGTCCCAGCCCGCCTGCGCGGAGACCTGGGCGATGCCGGACCCCATGAGTCCGGCTCCGATGACGGCGAGCTTCCCAGCCACTCGTACTCCCTTAACACGCTGCTTGTGTATGCCTCTTCGGCGGAGAGTAGCGTTCGGAAGGGGACGGGAAACCCGTAAGTAACGCGTGTCACGGTCTCAGGGCGTGAGACACCCGTCACGTCCGGTCCGGGAGCGTCACCGGGCCCCGGATCATCCGTAGGCCCGTACGGCGCAGCCGGGAACCTCCGGGCTCAGGAGCTCCTCCACGTCGTCGAGGAGCAGGAGGATCTCGCGCGACACCTCGTCCGGGGCGCGGCCCGCCCCCGTCTCGCGGCCGATGACCGTCGTGACGGTCCGGTGCACCCGGTCGATCCGGCCGGCGACGAGGCCCGGCAGGGGATCCCCGGGCGACACCCGCCGCCAGACCGAGCCGGGGCGAGACCGCCTCCGCCTCCTCGCGCGGTTCGCGCAGGACGGCGACGGCGGCGGACTCGCCCTTCGGGCGTCCGCGCACCCGGCGGGCGAGCCGTTCGCGGCGTCCGCGCCCCCTCGCCCGCGGCGCGCTCGCCGTGACGGTGGGCACACGGGCGTCCCGCACGGCCGGAGCGTAACTAGGCTGGCCTCATGGTCAATCTGACGCGCATCTACACCAGGACCGGCGACCAGGGCACCACCGCCCTCGGCGACATGAGCAGGGTCGCCAAAACCGATCTGCGGATCTCGGCGTACGCCGACGCCAACGAGGCGAACGCGGTGATCGGAACGGCGATCGCCCTGGGCGGCCTGGAGGACGAGGTCGTCCAGGTCCTCACCCGCGTCCAGAACGACCTGTTCGACGTGGGCGCGGATCTGTCGACGCCGGTGGTCGAGGACCCGAAGTTCCCGCCGCTGCGGGTCGAGCAGTTCTACGTCGACAGGCTGGAGGCCGACTGCGACCTGTTCAACGAGCGCCTGGAGAAGCTCCGCTCCTTCATCCTGCCCGGCGGCACCGCCGGGGCGGCGCTCCTGCACCAGGCGTGCACGGTCGTGCGCAGGGCCGAGCGCTCGACCTGGGCGGCCCTGGAGGTCCACGGCGAGGCGATGAACCCGCTGACCGCCACCTACCTCAACCGGCTCTCGGACCTCCTGTTCATCCTGGCCCGCACGGCGAACAAGGACACCGGCGACGTGCTGTGGGTCCCGGGCGGGGAGCGCTGAGCGACTCCCCGCCGTACCCGCCGGACCGGACGAAGGGCGTCCGCGCCGGGCTCGAAGGTCGCTTCGGGCCCGCTGCCGCGGGCGCCCTTCGTCGTCCCCGCCCGGGGCTCCGGACGGCCTCGCACAGGACTCCGGCCGGCCGTACACGGAGCCGCGAAGGCCCACGTCAGCCGCCTGCCGGACCGTCAGAACCGCACAGCCGTTCACCAATGGGCAACACCCGCACGGGAGTTGGGGATCAAGGACAGCGGCGAAACAGTGGTCCAGACCTATTGACCTGTGGTCCAGACCTTCCTATCCTCACGGGCACCGTGGGTGTGAAGGCTCAGTCACGCCCCTCCCTCCCCAACTCCCCCCGAGGAGGCGCGGAATGCGCTTCAGACAACGAGCGACGGCAGGGCTCGCCACCCTGCTGCTCCCCCTGGCAGGCCTGGTCGGTCTCGCGAGTCCGGCGCACGCCGCCGGCAGCGCCACCGCCACGTACTCCAAGACCCAGGACTGGGGTACGGGCTTCGAAGGCAAGTGGACCGTCAAGAACACCGGTACCACCGCGATCAGTTCGTGGACGATCCAGTGGGACTTCCCCTCCGGCACGTCCGTCACCTCGGCCTGGGACGCGGACGTCACCAGCTCGGGCAACCACTGGACCGCCAAGAACAAGTCCTGGAACGGCGCCCTCGCCGCGGGTGCCTCCGTCTCCTTCGGCTTCAACGGGGCGGGCTCCGGCTCCCCGTCCAACTGCACGCTCAACGGCGGCAGTTGTGACGGCGGCCCCACCGTTCCCGGCGACAACCCGCCCTCCGCGGCGGGCACTCCCACCGCGTCCTCGGTCACCGACACCTCGGTGAAGCTCTCCTGGAGCGCGGCCACCGACGACAAGGGCGTCAAGAACTACGACGTCCTGCGCGGCGGCAGCAAGGTCGCGACGGTCACGACGACCTCGTACACGGACACCGGCCTGACCGCCGGCACCGACTACTCGTACACCGTGCAGGCCCGTGACACCGCCGACCAGACCGGTCCGGTCAGCGGCGCGGTCGCGGTCCACACCACCGGCGGCACCACCGACCCGCCGCCCACCGGCAAGAACATCAAGCTCGGCTACTTCACCGAGTGGGGCATCTACGGCCGCAACTACAACGTCAAGAACCTGGTGACGTCCGGCTCGGCCGCCAAGATCACGCACATCAACTACGCGTTCGGCAACGTCACCAACGGCCAGTGCGCGATCGGCGACTCCTACGCCGACTACGACAAGGCCTTCACCGCCGACCAGTCGGTCAGCGGCGTCGCCGACACCTGGGACCAGCCGCTGCGCGGCAACTTCAACCAGCTGCGCCAGCTGAAGGCCAAGTACCCGAACATCAAGATCCTCTGGTCCTTCGGCGGCTGGACCTGGTCCGGCGGCTTCGCCCAGGCCGCCGCCAACCCGGCCGCGTTCGCGCAGTCCTGCTACAACCTGGTCGAGGACCCGCGCTGGGCCGATGTCTTCGACGGCATCGACATCGACTGGGAGTACCCGAACTCCTGCGGTCTGTCCTGTGACACCAGCGGTGCCGCGGCCTACAAGAACCTGATGCAGGCCCTGCGCGCCAAGTTCGGCGCGAACTACCTGGTCACCGCGGCCACCACGGCCGACGGCACCTCCGGCGGCAAGATCGACGCCGCCGACTACGGCGGCGCCTCGCAGTACGTCGACTGGTACAACGTGATGTCGTACGACTTCTTCGGCGCGTTCGCCGCACAGGGCCCGACCGCCCCGCACTCCCCGCTCACCTCGTACAGCGGCATCCCGACGCCGGGCTTCACCACGGCCGACGCGATCGCCAAGTTCAAGTCGAAGGGCGTGCCCGCGAGCAAGCTGCTCATCGGCATCGGCTTCTACGGCCGCGGCTGGACCGGGGTCACCCAGTCCGCGCCCGGCGGCACCGCGACCGGCCCGGCCGCCGGTACGTACGAGCAGGGCATCGAGGACTACAAGGTCCTCAAGACGTCCTGCCCCTCCACCGGCCTCGTCGCCGGTACGGCGTACGCCTACTGCGGCAACAACTGGTGGTCGTACGACACCCCGGCCACCATCGGGACGAAGATGTCGTGGGCCAAGAGCCAGGGCCTGGGCGGCGCCTTCTTCTGGGAGTTCAGCGGTGACACCAGCAACGGTGAACTGGTCAGCGCCATCAACAGCGGCCTGAGCTGATCACCGGCCCGTAGCGATCACCGCTCCACCCCGCACCACGAAACGAACCGCGGGCAGACCTCATGGTCTGCCCGCGGTTCGCTGTCGGGGGTCGGGGGTCGGGGGCCTCAGGCGGCGTTCGCACTCCCCCGAGGGGGCCCTGGACGTCGCTACGCGACGTTCACCCTCCCCCAACCGCTCCGCGGCCGGGGGGACCCCCATCCAACGGGGCCCTGAACGTCGCTACGCGACGTTCACCCGTTGTCCGGGCGGGGCCGCCTCCAGCCAGGCGAGGAATCCCGTCAGCGCGTCCTCGCTCATCGCCAGCTCGAGACGCGTCCCGCGATGGAGGCAGACCAGGATGATCGCGTCCGAGAGCAGCGCGAGCTCCTCCTCGCCCGCGGCGGCGCGACGGCCGTCCACCTCGATCGCCGAGCGTTCGAGGACGCGGCGCGGGCGGGGGGCGTAGGAGAAGACGCGGTACCACTCGATCCGGTCGCCGTTGTAGCGGGCCACTCCGTAGCTCCAGCCCTTGCCGCTGGGGTCACCCTTCTCGGGGACGTCCCAGCGCAGGCTGCAGTCGAACGTTCCGCCGGAACGCTGGATGAGCCGGCGGCGGAGGCCGAAGACGAACAGCCCCACCACCACGAGCGCCACTACCACTCCGCACACAGTCAGAGCGAGGACCATCGACACCGACCTCCTCGTCTCCTAGGTAACGGAAAAGAAAAAACTTCCGGATTCGCCTCAGCCGCGGCCAGGGCCGGAGTGATCCGGTCCCAGCCGCGGCTGAGTCAAAGCCTTGCACAGTGCTCCCCCGGCGCCTGCGGTGCCGGGGTCGCACCGATGGTCAGCGGGTCGCCACCGCACGCAGGCGGACGTCCGCGCGACGCTCGGCGGACGCGTCGGCGTCCGACTTCGCGCGCTCGAGCGCCCGCTCCGCACGCTGGACGTCGATCTCGTCCGAAAGCTCGGCGATCTCGGCCAGCAGCGACAGCTTGTTGTCGGCGAACGAGATGAAACCGCCGTGCACCGCGGCGATGACCGTTCCGCCATCACTCGTACGAATGGTCACCGGGCCCGACTCCAGCACACCGAGAAGCGGCTGGTGACCGGGCATGACGCCGATGTCGCCGGACGCGGTACGCGCGACGACCAGGGTGGCCTCGCCGGACCAGACACTGCGGTCCGCGGCGACGAGCTCGACGTGCAGCTCAGTAGCCAAGGTGGGCTCCTCGGGTCACCACCCGGCGTTGCTGCCGGGTGTTGGGTCAAAGTCTAGTAGGCGTACGGAGGGGGAAGGACCGCACCCCGCGAGGCGCGGTCCCGCCCCCTCACTCAGAACACGAGGTTCAGGAGACGCCGAGCTCCTTGGCGTTGGCCTTGAGGTCCTCAATGCCACCGCAGAGGAAGAACGCCTGCTCCGGGAAGTGGTCGTACTCACCGTCGATGATCGCGTTGAAGGCCGCGATCGACTCGTCCAGCGGGACGTCCGACCCGTCGACGCCGGTGAACTGCTTGGCGACGTGGGTGTTCTGGGACAGGAAGCGCTCCACGCGACGGGCGCGGTGGACGGTGAGCTTGTCCTCCTCGCCCAGCTCGTCGATACCGAGGATCGCGATGATGTCCTGAAGGTCCTTGTACTTCTGGAGAACCGACTTGACGCGCATCGCGGCCGCGTAGTGGTCCGCCGCGATGTAGCGGGGGTCCAGGATGCGGGACGTGGAGTCCAGCGGGTCCACGGCCGGGTAGATGCCCTTCTCGGAGATCGGACGGGAGAGAACCGTCGTCGCGTCGAGGTGGGCGAACGTGGTGGCCGGGGCCGGGTCGGTCAGGTCGTCCGCGGGGACGTAGATCGCCTGCATCGAGGTGATCGAGTGACCACGGGTCGAGGTGATGCGCTCCTGGAGGAGACCCATCTCGTCGGCCAGGTTCGGCTGGTAACCCACCGCGGAGGGCATACGGCCGAGCAGGGTCGAGACCTCGGAACCGGCCTGCGTGAAGCGGAAGATGTTGTCGATGAAGAACAGCACGTCCTGCTTCTGCACATCGCGGAAGTACTCCGCCATGGTCAGACCCGCGAGGGCCACGCGCAGACGGGTGCCCGGGGGCTCGTCCATCTGGCCGAAGACGAGCGCGGTCTTGTCGATGACGCCCGACTCGGACATCTCCTCGATGAGGTCGTTGCCCTCACGCGTGCGCTCACCGACACCGGCGAACACGGAGACACCGTCGTGGTTGTTGGCGACGCGGTAGATCATCTCCTGGATGAGCACCGTCTTGCCGACGCCGGCACCACCGAACAGACCGATCTTTCCACCCTTGACGTACGGGGTGAGAAGGTCGATGACCTTGACGCCGGTCTCGAACATCTCGGTCTTCGACTCGAGCTCGTCGAAGCGCGGGGCCTTGCGGTGGATGGACCAGCGCTCGCCCGAGTACTTCTCGTCGGAGTTCAGCACCTCACCGAGGGTGTTGAACACCTTGCCCTTGGTGAAGTCACCGACCGGGACGCTGATGCCCGTTCCGGTGTCGGTGACCACGGCCTGGCGGACCAGACCGTCGGTGGGCTGCATGGAGATCGTACGGACCAGGCCGTCACCCAGGTGCTGGGCGACTTCCAGGGTCAGCGTCTTC
The DNA here is from genome assembly GCF_042888945.1 of Streptomyces sp. NPDC002698. NCBI lineage: Bacteria > Bacillati > Actinomycetota > Actinomycetes > Kitasatosporales > Streptomycetaceae > Streptomyces > Streptomyces sp. NPDC002698. The sequence continues at coordinate 473,927 of NZ_JBIAQM010000001.1, read as the reverse complement.
TTCTCGCCGGCGTTGGCCGGGTCGGCCACCTCGACGTGAAGGGCGTTGTAGATGTCCGGCATCGCGTCGACGGGGAACTCCACGTCGACGACCGGGCCGATGACCCGGGCGACGCGGCCCGTGGCAACGGCCGTCTCAGAAGTCGTCGTCATTACTTGTCACTCCCCGCGGTCGCGTCGGCAAGGGCTGCGGAGCCGCCGACGATCTCGCTGATTTCCTGGGTGATTTCGGCCTGGCGGGCCGCATTGGCAAGTCGGGAGAGCGTGGTGATCAGGTCTCCCGCGTTGTCGGTCGCCGACTTCATCGCGCGGCGCGTGGCGGCGTGCTTGGAAGCAGCCGACTGGAGCAGCGCGTTGTAGATACGGCTCTCGACGTAGCGCGGCAGCAGGGCGTCGAGGACGTCCTCCGCCGACGGCTCGAACTCGAACAGCGGGAGGATCTCGCCCTTCGGCGCCTCCTCCGCGACCTCTTCGAGGCGAAGCGGCAGCAGACGGCCGTCGATGGCCGACTGCGTCATCATCGAGACGAACTCGGTGTAGACGATGTGGAGTTCATCCACGCCGCCGTCCGCCGTGTCCTTCTCGATGGCCTCGATCAGCGGACCCGCGACCTTCTTCGCGTCCGCGTAGGTGGGCTCGTCGGTGAAACCCGACCACGACTCCACGACCTTGCGCTCGCGGAAGTTGTAGTGGGCCAGACCACGGCGGCCGACGATGTACGTGTCGACCGTCTTGCCCTCGGCCTCGAGACGGGCGGTCAGCAGCTCCGCCGCCTTGATGGCGTTGGAGTTGAAGGCGCCGGCCAGACCGCGGTCGCTCGTGAGGAGCAGCACCGCGGAACGGGTCGCCGTCTCCGCCTCCGTGGTCAGCGGGTGCTTGGTGTTCGAGCCGGTACCGACCGCCGTGACCGCGCGGGTGAGCTCGGTCGCGTACGGCGTGGAGGCCGCCACCTTGCGCTGCGCCTTGACGACGCGCGAGGCGGCGATCATCTCCATCGCCTTGGTGATCTTCTTGGTCGCGGTGACGGATCGGATGCGACGCTTGTAGACCCGGAGCTGGGCTCCCATGAGTCAGGTCCCTTCCTTACGTCACTTGGCGGCGGCCGGAGCGTCCTCGCCGAGAAGCTTCCCGTCCGAGGTCTCGAACTGCTTCTTGAACTCCGTGATGCCGTCGGCGATGGCGGTGAGCGTGTCGTCCGACATCTTGCCGCCCTCCTTGATGGAGGTCATGAGGCCCTGCTCCTTGCGGTGCAGGTACTCCAGGAGCTCCTTCTCGAAGCGGCGGATGTCGGCGACCGGTACGTCGTCCATCTTGCCCGTGGTGGCGGACCACACGGAGACGACCTGGTCCTCGGTCGGCATCGGCTGGTACTGAGCCTGCTTGAGCAGCTCGACCAGACGCTGACCGCGCTCCAGCTGCGCCTTCGACGCGGCGTCCAGGTCGGAACCGAAGGCGGCGAACGCCTCCAGCTCGCGGTACTGGGCCAGGTCGAGGCGAAGACGGCCGGAGACCTGCTTCATCGCCTTGTGCTGGGCCGAGCCACCGACGCGGGAGACCGAGATACCGACGTTCAGGGCCGGACGCTGGCCGGCGTTGAACAGGTCGGACTCGAGGAAGCACTGGCCGTCGGTGATGGAGATGACGTTGGTCGGGATGAACGCCGACACGTCGTTCGCCTTGGTCTCGACGATCGGCAGACCCGTCATCGAACCGGCGCCCAGGTCGTCGGAGAGCTTCGCGCAGCGCTCCAGCAGACGGGAGTGCAGGTAGAAGACGTCACCGGGGTAGGCCTCGCGGCCCGGCGGACGGCGGAGCAGGAGGGACACGGCGCGGTAGGCGTCGGCCTGCTTCGAGAGGTCGTCGAAGATGATGAGGACGTGCTTGCCCTCGTACATCCACTGCTGACCGATGGCCGAACCGGTGTACGGCGCAAGGTACTTGAAGCCGGCCGGGTCGGACGCCGGGGCGGCGACGATGGTCGTGTACTCCAGCGCGCCGGCCTCTTCGAGGGCGCCACGCACGGAGGCGATGGTCGAACCCTTCTGGCCGATGGCGACGTAGATGCAGCGGACCTGCTTCTTGGTGTCGCCCGAGCGCCAGTTGTCGCGCTGGTTGATGATCGTGTCGACGGCCAGCGCGGTCTTGCCGGTCTGACGGTCGCCGATGACCAGCTGACGCTGGCCACGGCCGATCGGGGTCATCGCGTCGACGGCCTTGTAGCCCGTCTCCATCGGCTCGTGCACCGACTTGCGGACCATGACGCCCGGGGCCTGCAGCTCGAGGGCGCGGCGGCCGGACGTCTCGATCTCGCCGAGGCCGTCGATCGGGTTGCCGAGCGGGTCGACGACGCGGCCGAGGTAGCCCTCGCCCACGGCGACGGACAGCACCTCACCGGTGCGCTGCACCGGCTGGCCTTCTTCGATACCGCTGAACTCGCCGAGGACGACCGCACCGATCTCGCGCTCTTCCAGGTTCAGCGCGAGGCCGAGGGTTCCGTCCTCGAACTTCAGCAGCTCGTTCGCCATGGCCGAGGGAAGACCCTCGATCTTGGCGATACCGTCGCCGGCGACGGTGACCGTACCGACCTCCTCGCGCGAGGCCGCGTCCGGCTGGTACGACTGGACAAAGTTCTCCAGTGCGTCCCGGATCTCCTCCGGCCGGATCGTGAGCTCCGCCATCTGGGTTCCCTGCTCTCCTTGTTGGGCCCGAAGTTTCACTTGGGGGGATGGGGGACTCCCCCCGATGAGAGGTGAATCCTCTGCACGGCCCAACCAGGGCCGTAATTGCGTACTGCTTATGGGATTACTAGCTCGCCATGCGGCGGGCGGCGTCCTCGAGACGGTCCGCGATGGAGCCGTTGATGACCTCGTCGCCGACCTGCACCCGGATCCCGCCGAGGACATCGGGGTCCACGTCGAGGTTGAGGTGCATCGGGCGGCCGTAGAGCTTGGCCAGAGAGGCGCCGAGGCGCTGCTTCTGTCCGTCGCTCAGCGGCACCGCCGAGGTGACCACGGCGACCATGCGGTCGCGGCGCTCGGCGGCGAGCCTGGACAGGGACTCGAGTCCCGCTTCCAGGCTACGTCCGCGGGGCGCGGTCACGAGGCGCGTCACCAGACGCTCGGTCGTCACGTCGGCCCGGCCGCCGAGCAGGCTGCGCAGCAGCTCGCTCTTGGCCGCCGTGGTGGCGGCCCGGTCGGTCAGCGCGGCGCGCAGCTCGGTGTTCGAGGCGACGATCCGGCCGAAGCGGAACAGCTCGTCCTCGACGTTGTCGAGCGCGCCCGTCCGCTGCGCCGCCGTGAGGTCGGCGGTGGCGGTGAGCTCCTCGAGGGCGTCCACCAGGTCACGGGGCTGCGACCAGCGGGAACGCACCATGCCGGAGACCAGGTCGGCGGCGCTGCCGCCCACCTGGGTGCCCAGCAGGCGCCGGACCAGCTCGGCCTTGGCCTCGCCGGGCTGCGCCGGGTCGGTGAGGACCCGACGCAGCGACACCTCGCGGTGGAGCAGCGCGGTGACCGCGGCCAGCTCGTCGGAGAGCTGGGCCGCGTCCACGGACGTCGAGTCCGTCAGCGCGTCGAGACGCTCACGTGCGGCTGCGGTTGCCTCGCGGCTCGCTCCGTGTGCAGTCATCGAGCCGCCTCGGCCTTCTCCTCAAGCTCGGAGAGGAAACGGTCGATGACGCGGCTCTGGCGGGCGTGGTCCTCGAGGGACTCGCCGACCAGCTTGCCGGCCAGGTCGGTGGCAAGCGTGCCGACGTCCTGACGCAGCGACTGAGCGGCGGCCTTGCGGTCGGCGTCGATCTGCGTGTGACCGGCGGCGACGATCTCGTCGCGCTGCCGCTGGCCTTCCGCGCGCATCTCGGCGATGAGCGTGGCGCCCTGCTCCTGTGCCTCCTGGCGCAGGCGCGCGGCCTCGTGACGGGCCTCGGCGAGCTGAGCCTTGTACTGCTCGAGAACGCTCTGGGCCTCGGTCTGCGCGGCCTCGGCCTTTTCGATACCGCCCTCGATGGCCTCGCGGCGCTGCTCCAGAACCTTGTTGATGTTCGGGAGAAGCTTCCAGGCCAGGAAGCCGAAGACGATGACGAAGGCGAGCAGGCCGATGACAAGCTCGGGGATCGGCGGGATGAGGGGATTTTCCTTCTCCTCGGCCGCCAGAATGAGCAGGTGGCTCATGTCAGTGCCTTTCGTCTAGTGGGCTGTCGCTGATCGGGTGGATCAGGTGCCGTAGACGAACGGCATGACCAGACCGATGAGGGCGAGCGCCTCACAGAAGGCGAAGCCGAGGATCTGGTTGGCGCGGATCAGACCGGCGGCCTCGGGCTGACGGGCGAGAGCCTGGGTGCCGTTACCGAAGATGATGCCGACGCCGACGCCGGGGCCGATGGCCGCGAGGCCGTAACCGATCGAGCCGAGCGAGCCGGAGACAGCGGCAAGGGTCTGGGACATGCCAGTTCTTCCTTTTCTTTACGGACCGGTGGGGGTTGGCCACCGGACGACTGCGGGTTCAGAGACGGGCGCTCAGTGGTGCTCGGCCAGCGCGCCCTGGATGAAGGTGCAGGTCAGCAGCACGAACACGTACGCCTGCAGGGCCTGGATGAACAGCTCGAAGGCCGTCATGACGATGACCATGACGAACGAGACGCCGGCGTAGGCGATCCCGAAGCCGTTGAGCAGGTACCAGGACGCGATCGTGAACAGCAGCAGCAGGGTGTGACCCGCGAACATGTTCGCGAAGAGTCGCACCGCGTGCGTGAACGGCCGGACGATCAGGTTGGAGAGCAGCTCGATGAACATGGCCAGCGGGAGGACCGGGCCCAGCGACTTGTCGTAGCCGCTGAAGTTCTTGAACGCTCCGACGAATCCGTGGCGCTTGAACGTCAGGGACACCCAGACGACGTAGACGATCAGGGCGAGAACCGCGGGGTAGGCGATGATCGCCGTGACCGGGAACTGCGCGACCGGAATGATCGACCAGAGGTTCATCATCCAGATGAAGAAGAACAGCGAGACGATCAGCGGAACGTACTTCTCGCCCTCCTTCTTGCCGATCGTCTCGTAGACGACACCGCGGCGGATGAAGTCGTAGCCGGTCTCGGCGACCATCTGCAGCTTGCCCGGGACGACCTTCGGCTTGCGGAAGGCGGCCCAGAAGAAGCCGACGACGACGATCGAGCCGAGCAGCGCCAGGAGCATCGTCTTGTTGAAGTACAAGTTGCTGTCCCCGTCGCCCCAGAGGGGTTCGAACAGGAACGAGTGCAGCCCGGGAGCCGGGAAGCCACAGCCGTCGAAGATGTGGCAGTCGGTCTCGAAGGCGAGCACCTGCGTCGGGTCAGCACTCACCGCGGGCTCCTTCAGCGTGGCGCATAGGTACGGCAACCTCGTTGTGTCGGCGCGGCGCACAGCCGCGGTTCGGCACTGGACTGGTGTTACGGATGTGGGGGCGGCAGTGGGGCATCAAGCCTCGCGATCGAACAGGCGTCAGCTCAGATGCCCGCGCCCGCGATGCCGCAGTTGGCACCGGACGATAGCAGGATCTCCCGCGTGCACTTATCCCGGCCCTACCCCTCACGACGAGTGCCCCTTGTTTTCGGGCTTTTCGGCCTTCGAGGAGTCGGGTTCGACGTAGAGGATCTTGGCCTTCATATGGGCACGTGCCTGTGCGCCGATCCACACGAGTGTGGTGGCGACCAGGGTGAGCGCGAAGGACTTGGGATTGAACAGCGATGTGTTCTTGAACGCGGCGACAAAGATGAACAGCAGAAGAATCTGCGCCGTGTACAGCAGGAGACCCATCGCCTGGAACAAGTGCGGAAGCGATTTGGCGGTGCGCTGCAGGACGTAGAGGCCGAGCCCCATGAAGAGGACGACCACCAGCGTCGCGATGACCGCCCCGAGCGCTCCCTTGCCGCCGGCGACCACACCGCTGACGACGGCGGCAATCGCGCCGACGGCAGCTGTGGGTACAGCGGCCTGAAGGAGGATCCGGACGTCATTGGACGGCATGGCGGCAACTCCGCTTGCTAAGGGGGGCGTGTCGTCATGGACGAGCGTAGTCCCGGGCTGAGAGAGAACCTCACGCCAAAGGACCTTCGTACTGGGGTCCTTCGGCTCTGCCCTGGGTTCTCGTGAACCGTATCACAAACTATTTGATGAGGTCTTTACCTGGTTGGTGTGCTGACTGTCACACATGAGAGTGAAGCTGCGCGTCTGTGCATTTCAAGCGCCCCTTTGTCTGGTATTGGGGCGCTTTGCTTCCCCACGATTTGGTCACGCGTTAGTCAGATTCTTACCTTCGGCTAGCGCGAGGACTCGGCCTCGCGCCGGTCCAGAAGTCGCGCACGGGTCCCGATCGCCGTCGCTCCATTGACTCCCGCGACTCCGGCGACCGCCGGAGCACTGTGCTCACGCGCCTCGTCCGGCTCGCTCTCGAGCGCCGCCTCGTGGGTCACGGGCGCCACCTCCCGGGCCGCGGCCGCGGCGGCCCTGCGGCGGCGGTAGCGCGGCGGCAGGAGGTGCTCGGCCCAGCGCGGGGCGCGCGGTGTGAAGCGCGGCAGCAGGAGCAGCACGAGACCGACCGCGCTGAGCGCCGCGATGACGAGCACGCTCCACATGGCCCCGGAGTTGACCGAGTACGCGAGGGCGCCGAAGGAGATCAGCGCCGACCAGAAGTACATGATCAGGACGGCCCGGCTGTGCGAGTGGCCGACCTCCAGGAGGCGGTGGTGCAGATGCCCCCGGTCGGCGGCGAACGGCGACTGCCCGCGCCAGGTGCGCCTCACGATGGCGAGCACCAGGTCGGCGGCCGGGATCGCGATGATCGTCAGCGGCAGCAGCAGCGGGATGAACACGGGCACCGTCTGGTGCACGGTGTTGCGCGGGGAACCGGTGAAGAGGTTCATCACGTCGGGGTCGATCTGCCCGGTGATGGAGATCGCGCCGGCGGCCAGCACCAGACCGATGAGCATCGACCCGGAGTCGCCCATGAAGATCCGCGCGGGATGCATGTTGTGCGGCAGGAAGCCCAGGCACATGCCCATCAGGATCGCCGCGAACAGCGTCGCCGGGGCGGCCGCCTCGATGCCGTACGAGTACCAGATCCGGTAGGCGTACAGGAAGAACGCGGCGGACGCGATGCACACCATGCCGGCGGCCAGTCCGTCGAGGCCGTCCACGAAGTTGACCGCGTTGATGGTGATGACGACGAGCGCCACCGTCAGCAGCGTGCCCTGCCACTGGGTCAGCGCGACCAGCCCGACCCCGGGGATCGGCAGCCACAGGATCGTCAGACCCTGCACGACCATCACGCCGGCGGCGATCATCTGGCCGCCGAGCTTGATCAGGGCGTCGATCTCGAACTTGTCGTCCAGCACGCCGATCAGCCAGATCAGCGCGGCTCCGGAGAGAAGGGCACGCGGTTCGTTCGAGTTGGCGAAGACCTCGTTGAGGTTCGTCAGGTGGTCCGCGACCAGCAGACCGGCGCACAGTCCGAAGAACATCGCGATGCCGCCGAGCCTCGGCGTGGGTTCACGGTGCACGTCGCGCGCCCGGATTTCCGGCATGGCTCCGGCCACGATCGCGAATTTCCGTACCGGCCCTGTCAGCAGGTACGTCACCGCGGCCGTGATGCAGAGCGTCAGCAGGTATTCACGCACGGGCTTCCCCACAGGTCTCGCTGGCCATCACAGCCCCACACCCTAGCGATGCACGCATATGGTTGAGGACTTTCGGGTAGCGACGATGGTTGCACGTGTGGCTGTGCGCCTCGGTACGCGTACCCCCGGTCAGTCCGGATAAGGCGGAAATCTTCCGGTCAGTTCCCGCACTTCCTCGCGTGCCGCCCGGCTCTCGATCTCGTCCCGGAGCACCCCCGCGAACAGTGCCGCGACCCGTGCCATCTCCGGCTCGCCCATCCCCTGGGTGGTCAGCGCCGCGGTGCCGAGCCGCAGACCCCGGGCGTCGCCGTGAGGCAGCGCACAGGTGTCGAGGACCATACCGGCGGCGGCCAGCCGGCCGCGCGCGCTGCGCCCGTCGACGCCGAGCGGTACCGGATCCGCGACCAGCAGATGGGTGTCGGTGCCGCCCGTGGTGACCGCGAGCCCCTCCGCCTCGAGACCCGCGGCCAGCACCCGGGCGTTGGCGGTCACCTGATGGACGTACGCCGTGAAGGCCGGGGTCGCCGCCTCGCCGAACGCGACGGCCTTGGCCGCGATGGTGTTCATCTGGGCGCCGCCCTGGGTGAACGGGAAGACGGCCCGGTCGACCCGCTCCGCCAGTTCGCCACCGCACAGGACCATGCCGCCGCGCGGCCCCCGGAGCACCTTGTGCGTGGTGGCGCACACGACGTCGGCGTACGGCACCGGGTTCGGCGCCGCTCCCCCCGCGACGAGCCCGATCGGGTGGGCGGCGTCCGCGATGAGATAGGCGCCGACCTCGTCGGCGATCTCCCGGAACAGCGCGTAGTCGATGTGCCGCGGGTACGAGATCGATCCGCAGACGACGGCCTTGGGGCGGCGGGCACGGGCCAGGGTGCGCACCTGCTCGTAGTCGATCAGTCCCGACTCCGCCTCGACCCCGTAGCCGACGAAGTCGAACCAGCGGCCGGAGAAGTTCGCGGGCGACCCGTGGGTCAGATGACCGCCGAAGGGCAGGCCCATCGCCAGCACGGTGTCCCCGGGGCGCAGCAGGGCGGCGTACGCGGCCAGGACGGCCGAACTCCCGGAGTGGGACTGGACGTTGGCGTGATCGGCGCCGAAGAGGGCCTTGGCGCGGTCGACGGCGATCCGCTCGGCGACGTCGACGATCTCGCAGCCGCCGTGGTGGCGGGCGCCGGGATACCCCTCGGCGTACTTGTTCGCCAGCGGTGAGCCGAGCGCGGCCAGCACGGCCGGCGAGGTGAAGTTCTCCGCCGCGATGAGCTGCAGCGTGGTCGACTGCCGGTCCAGCTCACCGCGCAGGATCTCGGCGAGCTCGGGATCCTGGCGGCTCAGGACATCCGCTTCGGGCATGGTGGCGACCGGCATGGTGGACTCCGGACATCTGCGGGGGGACGCTTATGTCCAATGTAGAACCGGGACCGGTCGCACGCCCGGTGTCACGTCCGCGCGGGTACCCCCGTCAGAGCAGTGACGACCGGGTCCAGTGCCTCGTTGATCTCGTCCCCGATGGACCGGAAGAACGGCAGGGGCGCCCCGTAGGGGTCGTACACCTCGTCGGCCTCCGCGGTCGGGGCCAGCAGCCAGCCGCGCAGCGCGGCGGCGGCCCGTACCAGCGCGACGGCGCGCTCGACCACGCCGTCCTGGAGGGGCGGCAGGGTCGAGCTGTCTATGGCGCGCACCAACCGGGTGAACTCCTTCAGCGTGAAGGTGCGCAGGCCGGCGGAGTGGCCCATGGAGATGACCTGGGCGCGGTGGTCGCGGGTGGCCGTCAGGACCAGGTCGGCGCGGATGACGTGGTCGTCGAGGAGCTCGCGCCCGACGAAGCCGGAGGGGTCCGCGCCGAAGTCGGTCAGGACGGTCGCGGCGTTGGCTTCCATGGGCGCGCCCTCGTGGCCCCAGGTGCCGGCGCTCTCCACGATGAGGCCGCCCCACAGGGGGTCGCCCAGCCGGTCCGCCAGGGCATGCCGGGTCAGCCGCTCGGTGATCGGCGAGCGGCACACGTTGCCGGTGCTGACGTGGAGGATGCGGAAGGCCCCGCTCGGGGATCCGCCGGCCCCGGTGAACCCCGCGCCTATGCCACGCATGGGACTGCTCCCTGCTCCGGCCGAGCCGGGAGCCCGGGGGACTCGGGGGCTGTCAATTCGCCACCTCGAGGTCGGGTACGACCTTGCGGAGCTCCTCCGCCGACAGGGCGCCCGCGCGCAGCAGGACGGGGACCTTGCCGGTGACGTCGACGATCGAGGAGGGCACGTTGCCCGGGGTCGGGCCGCCGTCCAGGTAGACCGAGACGGAGTCGCCGAGCATGCCCTGGGCGGCGTCGCAGTCCTCCGGCGCGGGGTGGCCGGTGAGGTTGGCGGAGGAGACGGCCATCGGGCCGACCTCCGTGAGGAGCTCGATGGCGACGGGGTGCAGCGGCATACGGATCGCCACCGTGCCCCGGGTGTCCCCCAGGTCCCACTGGAGCGACGGCTGGTGCTTGGCGACGAGGGTCAGGGCGCCCGGCCAGAACGCGTCGACGAGCTCCCAGGCCATCTCGGAGAAGTCCGTGACGAGCCCGTGCAGGGTGTTCGGGGAGCCGATGAGGACAGGGGTGGGCATGTTGCGGCCCCGGCCCTTGGCGTCGAGCAGGTCGGCGACGGCCTCCGAGGTGAACGCGTCGGCGCCGATGCCGTAGACGGTGTCGGTGGGGAGGACCACCAGTTCGCCACGGCGGACGGCGGACGCCGCCTCACGCAGACCTGTGGTGCGGTCGGTCGCGTCGTTGGTGTCGTATCGCCGTGCCATTTAGCGGGCCTCCTCATACACGTACTGCTGGCTGGGGGTGCGAAGAAACGCGATGCGGGCGAAGCCGACGCGCGGGCGCACCACGGCGCCACCGCGCGCCGGGACCGGGTGAGCCGCGCTCACGGCATCGCCTTGCGGGCGGTCGCGAACCGCGGCCGGTTGTTGAGGTCCGGGTGGTCGGCCGCGTCGGCCCAGCCCCGCTCCTCGGTGAAGATCCACGGCACCTGTCCGCCCTGGGTGTCGGCGTGCTCGATGACGACGACGCCGCCGGGCCGCAGCAGCCGGTGCGCGGTGCGCTCGATGCCGCGGATGAGGTCGAGTCCGTCCTCGCCGGAGAACAGGGCGAGCTCCGGGTCGTAGTCCCGGGCCTCCGGCTGCACGTACTCCCATTCGGTGAGCGGGATGTACGGAGGGTTGGAGATCACCAGGTCGACCTGGCCGTCGAGGTCCGGGAACGACGTGAGGGCGTCTCCCTGGCGCAGGTCGACCCTGGACCCCTCGACGTTCTTGCGCGTCCACCGGAAGGCGTCCTCGGACAGCTCCACGGCGTGCACGCGGGAGCGCGGGACCTCCTGGGCGAGGGCGAGCGCGATGGCGCCCGAGCCGGTGCACAGGTCGACGATCATCGGTTCGACGACGTCCATCGCGCGGACGGCGTCTATGGCCCAGCCGACGACCGACTCGGTCTCCGGGCGGGGGACGAAGACGCCGGGCCCCACCTGGAGTTCGAGGTAGCGGAAGTAGGCGCGCCCGGTGATGTGCTGGAGCGGCTCGCGGGCCTCGCGGCGCGCGGTCACCTCCCAGTAGCGGGCGTCGAAGTCCGCGTCCTTGACGGTGTGCAGCTCGCCTCGCTTCACGCCGTGCACGAAGGCGGCGAGCTCCTCCGCGTCGTTGCGGGGCGAGGGCACGCCGGCGTCGGCCAGCCGCTGGGTGGCCTGGGCCACTTCCGCGAGCAGCACGCTGCGGGGGTTCGGGGGTCGACCCCCAAAATGTTGCTGCACGCTGGTCCTCCGGGGCTGAGCTGTTGTCGTTTGCAGTTACGCGTTGGCGAGCTTGGCGGCCGAGTCCGCGTCGACACAGGCCTGGATGACCGCGTCGAGCTCGCCGTCCAGCACCTGGTCCAAGTTGTACGCCTTGAAGCCGACGCGGTGGTCCGAGATGCGATTCTCCGGGAAGTTGTACGTACGGATCTTCTCGGAGCGGTCGACCGTGCGGACCTGGCTGCGGCGGACGTCGGAGGCTTCCCGCTCCGCCTCCTCCTGCGCCGCCGCGAGGAGCCTGGAGCGCAGGATACGCATCGCCTGCTCCTTGTTCTGCAGCTGGCTCTTCTCGTTCTGGCAGGAAGCGACGACTCCGGTGGGAATGTGCGTGATGCGCACCGCGGAGTCGGTCGTGTTGACGGACTGACCGCCGGGGCCCGAGGAGCGGTAGACGTCGATACGGAGATCGTTCGCGAGGATCTCGACGTCGACCTCCTCGGCCTCGGGCGTGACGAGGACACCGGCGGCGGAGGTGTGGATCCGGCCCTGCGACTCGGTCGAGGGCACGCGCTGCACGCGGTGCACGCCGCCCTCGTACTTCAGGCGGGCCCAGACGCCCTGACCGGGCTCGGTCGCACCCTGGCCGCCCTTGGTCTTCACGGCGACCTGGACGTCCTTGTAGCCGCCGAGCTCGGACTCGGTGGAGTCGATGATCTCGGTCTTCCAGCCGACGCGCTCGGCGTAGCGCAGGTACATGCGCAGCAGGTCACCGGCGAACAGGGCGGACTCGTCGCCGCCGGCGCCCGCCTTGATCTCCAGGATGACGTCCTTGTCGTCGCTCGGGTCGCGCGGGACCAGCAGCAGGCGGAGCTTCTCGGTGAGCTCCTCCTTCTGCTTCTCCAGGACCTTGACCTCGGCGGCGAAGTCGGGGTCGTCGGCGGCGAACTCCTTGGCCGTGCCGATGTCGTCCCCGGTCTGCTTCCAGGAGCGGTACGTCGCGACGATCGGGGTCAGCTCGGCGTAGCGCTTGTTGAGCTTGCGCGCGTTGGCCTGGTCGGCGTGCACCGACGGGTCAGCGAGCTTCTTCTCCAGATCGGCGTGCTCGCCGATCAGTTCCTCGACCGCCTCGAACATCTCCGGCTCCAATGGACTGTCCCCGGCTCTGTGCAGGGCGTGGGGACGTAGGTACGGCGTGGGGTTCCCCTGCTCGAACGTGTCGAGAGCCCGGGGAGGGGGCTGGACCGCAAAGCGCCGGTCCCGGCGTCCCCGTGCGGGGGACTCCGAAGACCGGCGCTGTGGGCTCGCTACTTGTTGGCAGCGGCAGCCTTGCCGAAGCGGGCCTCGAAGCGGGCCACACGGCCACCGGTGTCGAGGATCTTCTGCTTGCCCGTGTAGAACGGGTGGCACTCGGAGCAGACCTCGGCGCGGACGGTACCGCTGGAGATCGTGCTGCGGGTGGTGAACGACGCGCCACAGGTACAGCTGACCTGCGTCTCGACGTACTCGGGGTGGATGTCGCGCTTCAAGGTGTCTCCTAGTTTCGGGAGGGCACCGGGTCGCCGCCGCTGGATGCGGATGCGTGAACCGGGGCCGACGTACCAGTCTGCCAGCACTGGCCGTATCCCCCAAAACGGAGGGACACGACGATCTATTCCCCGTGCGGCCCCGTGCCGCTCGGGGACGGTCCGCGCCCGAGCCGCACGGACTCGGCCGGGGCTCGGCGGGGGCTCAGCCGGGGCTGACGACGCCCTTCGCGGTGCCGGTGGCGGTTCCCTCGGTGGCCGCCTTCGGGATCGGCCGGTCGGCCTTCAGCGCCTTCCACATCAGCTCGGACCTGGCCTTGTCGACCAGGACGCGGTTGGCGTCGGCCGGGTCGTACTGGACCGGCATCGTCACCATGGTCATGTGGGACGAGCCGATGCCCTTGAGGCCGCCCGCGAAGGAGGCGAGGTCGGTGACGCTGCCGAGGTCGGAGTCGGTGGTCACCGTCTTGGTCGCGGTGTCGGCGAGGTCGTACAGCTTTTTCGGGTTGGACAGGAGCCCGACGTGCTTGACCTGGTCGACCAGGGCCTTCATGAACGCCTGCTGGAGCTGGATGCGGCCGAGGTCGGAGCCGTCGCCGACGCCGTGCCGGGTACGGACCAGGCCGAGCGCCTGCTTGCCGTCGAGCTCGTGGGACCCGGCCGCCAGGTGCAGATGGCTCTCCTTGTCGGAGATGGCCTTGGTCGTGGTGACCGTGACGCCGCCGAGGTCGTCGACCAGCTTCTGGAAGCCGCTGAAGTCGATCTCGATGTAGTGGTCCATGCGGATGCCGGTCATGGACTCGACGGTCTTCACCGCGCAGGCGGCGCCGCCGGTGGAGTAGGCGGAGTTGAACATCGCGCCGGAGACCGCGCCGTGGACGGTGCCCTGGGAGTCGGTGCAGGAGGGCCGCTCGACGAGGGTGTCACGGGGGACGGAGACCACGCTGGCCCGCTTGTGGCCCTTGTACACGTGGACGATCATCGCGGTGTCGGACCGGGCGCTGCCGTCGTCGGTGCCGCCGCCGAGCTTCTTGTTGGTTCCGGAGCGGGTGTCGGAGCCCAGGACCAGGATGTTCTCCGAGCCGTTGTCGACCTTCAGGGGCCGGTCGCTGCCGAGCGCCTGGTTGATGTCGACGCTCTTGAGGTTGCCGTTGAGCTTGAAGAACAGGTACCCGGCTCCGGCGCCGCCGAGCGCCACGACACCCGCCGCGGTCCAGGCCGTGACGAGCAGGGCCTTGCTGCGCGGGCTGCGGGCCTTGCGGCGGCCGCCCTTCGGTCGGGGCGGGGCGCTGTCGCCGGGGTCGCCCGGTATGGCGGGCTCCGGCGTGCTCTCGGCGGGCATGTGTACCTCGGCTTCCTCTTTACGGTCGGTTACCCCCTGCTTTCAGGGCCAGGCCCATCTGGTGGTGACGAGGCGTACCGCTCCATGGTCACTCCGTACGGTCAGACGGGGAAACCCGGGAAAGGGTTGCGCGACGCAAAGTGCCCACCGCGTGACGCGGTGGGCACCCTGTGCACTCGGCCGGAGCGGGAAGAACCCGCTCACCTGCGATGTCAGCCGAAGATGTCGTACTGCTTGAAATCAATACCGACCGAGATCCTCGTGGCAAAAATCTCGGAGGTGGCCTTTCCGGTCCCGGGGTACAGGTAGAGCGTGCCGCCGGGGGTGCGGGCCAGGAAGTCGGCCTTGCCGTCGCCGGTCACGTCACCGGGGGCGTCGAAGGCGTTGTAGTCGGCCCAGGTGCGCACCTTGACGCGGGCGGAGAAGGCGTCGCTGCCGGTCTTGCCGGTGCCCTTGTACAGGTAGACGTACGAGCCGGACGAGCTGCGCGCGATCAGGTCGGCCTTGCCGTCGCCGGTGAAGTCGCCGTGCGCGCGGATGGAGTTGTACTGGTTCCAGCCGGTGCGGACCTGGACGCGCGCCGAGAAGGTGCCGTTGCCCTTGCCCGGGTACTCCCACATCGCTCCGGCGGAGTCGACGGAGAGCATGTCGGGCAGGCCGTCGCCGGTGAGGTCGCCGGGGGCGATGATCCGGGTGCGGGTCTTCCAGTTGGTGAAGATCCTGTCGTTGCCCCACTCCTCGGTGGACGGCAGCCAGTGCATCCAGTGGACGTCACCGGTGGCGCTCTCGCGCACGACGAAGTCCTGGTAGCCGTCCCGGTTGAGGTCGGCCTGGAGCACGACGTTCACGCCGTCCCACGAGCCCCACGACTGGCGCGCGCCGAACGAGGTGCCGTTGGAGTCCTTCTCGTAGCCCGTCTTCGTGGACGAGTTACGGACCCACAGGTCGGCCTTGTGGTCGTCGTTCAGGTTGCTGTCCTCGACGCGCGGCCAGGCGGCGCCGACGTAGGTGCTGACCTTCGAGAAGACGCTGTACGCGCCGGCGGCGACGCAGTCCTCGACACCCCAGGACACGACACCGACGATGCGGCCGCCGACGATCAGCGGGCCGCCCGAGTCGCCGTTGCAGGCGGTGGTGGTGCCGGCGTCGGAGCCGGTCGCCTTCTTGCCCGCGCAGACCATGTGGCCCTTGACGAAGTCGCTGCCGTAGGCGGCGGAGCAGGTGGTGTCCGAGTTGATCGGCAGCGTGGCCGTCTTCAGCGTCTCGGAGATGTCCTGCGTGGTGGAGGTGGTGCGGCCCCAGCCGTACAGCGTCGCGTTGGTGCCGGACGCGTACGACGTGGTGTCACCGGACGTCGTCATGCGGATCGGCTTGGCCGTGACGGGCCTCGCCAGCGTGATGACCGCGATGTCGTTGTCGATGGTCGTCGAGCTGTACGACGGGTGGTTCCACTGGCGCCAGGCGCCGGTGACCGTACCGCCGTGCAGGTTGGTGTTGCCCGCCGAGTCGCTGGTCGGCAGCTGGGCGGTGCCGGTGATGACGGCGCCGTTGGCCTTCCAGTCGTAGCCCTTGACGCAGTGCGCGGCGGTGAGGATCTTCGTCGGCGACACGACGGAGCCACCGCAGAAGAAGCCGAGGTCGTCGGCCTCGCTGGTGGTGCCCTTGTCGTCGTAGTACCAGAGCTGCGCCATCCACGGGGCCGTGGAGATGGTGGTCGTGGTACCGCCGATGATCTTCGGGTCGACGCGCGCCGTGTTCGTGGCGGCGCTCAGGGACGCCTTCCGGGTCGTCCGGCCCGCGGTGTCGTCACCGGCCAGAGCGCCCGCGACGCGCTTCTCCAGCGCGGCCTGGGACGGCGTGGCGTTGGCGAGCCGCACGGTGGGCGTGGGCAGCGTCGGGCTGGGCGTGGCGTTCGCGGACGACACCAGGAGCGCACCGGCGACGGCGGCGGCGAGGCCGGCCGCGACGACCGGAACGGCGATCCGTATGCGGCGTCTGTGCCTACCGCCCCCGGGCGTGGACGTATCCACTCAAGTCCCCCCTCAGAGATAAGAGTTCAGATCTGCTTCAGCAGGTGTTCAAGGGCGCGATCGTACACGTGTGCCGAACAGCGCAAAGGGCCGCCCCCGTCACCTGGGTGACGGGGGCGGCCCTTTGCGGTTTCTGCCCTGCGAACTCCGGTCGCGGACGACCTCGGCCGTGAAGACGTCAGTCGTTGTTGTTGCCCGGCGACGGCGTCGTCTTCTGGATCTGGAGCAGGAACTCGGCGTTCGACTTCGTCTGCTTCATCTTGTCGAGCAGCAGCTCGATCGCCTGCTGCTGGTCGAGCGCGTGGAGCACGCGACGCAGCTTCCAGGTGATGGCGAGCTCGTCGCTGCCGAGCAGGAGCTCTTCCTTACGGGTACCGGACGCGTCCACGTCCACCGCCGGGAAGACACGCTTGTCGGCGAGCTTCCGGTCGAGCTTGAGCTCGGCGTTGCCGGTGCCCTTGAACTCCTCGAAGATGACCTCGTCCATGCGCGAGCCGGTGTCGACGAGCGCGGTGGCCAGGATGGTCAGCGAGCCGCCGTCCTCGATGTTGCGCGCGGCACCGAAGAAGCGCTTCGGCGGGTAGAGCGCGGTCGAGTCGACACCACCGGACAGGATGCGGCCGGAGGCCGGGGCGGCGAGGTTGTACGCACGGCCCAGACGCGTGATCGAGTCGAGCAGCACGACGACGTCGTGGCCCAGCTCCACCAGGCGCTTGGCACGCTCGATGGCGAGCTCGGCGACCGTGGTGTGGTCCTCGGCCGGACGGTCGAAGGTCGAGGAGATGACCTCGCCCTTGACCGACCGCTGCATGTCGGTGACCTCTTCCGGACGCTCGTCGACCAGGACGACCATCAGGTGGCACTCGGGGTTGTTGTGCGTGATCGCGTTCGCGATCGCCTGCATGATCATGGTCTTGCCGGTCTTCGGCGGGGCCACGATCAGACCGCGCTGGCCCTTTCCGATGGGCGCGACGAGGTCGATGATGCGGGTCGTCAGCACACCCGGGTCGGTCTCCAGACGGAGCCGGTCCTGCGGGTAGAGCGGCGTCAGCTTGTTGAACTCCGGGCGCCCGCGACCGGAGTCGGGGGCCATGCCGTTGGTGGAGTCCAGGCGCACGAGCGCGTTGAACTTCTCGCGGCGCTCGCCGTCCTTGGGCTGACGGACCGCACCGGTGACGTGGTCACCCTTGCGCAGGCCGTTCTTGCGGACCTGGGCGAGGGAGACGTACACGTCGTTGGGACCCGGGAGGTAGCCCGACGTACGGATGAACGCGTAGTTGTCGAGGATGTCGAGGATGCCCGCGACGGGGATCAGCACGTCGTCGTCGGCGACCTGCGGCTCGGCGATCTCGTCGCGTCCACGACGCCCACGGCGGTCACGGTAGCGGCCGCGGCGCCCGCGGCGCCCGCCCTCGAAGTCGTCGTCGTCCTGCGGGCCGTTGTCACGGGGACCGTTGTCGCGGGGACCGCTGTCACGCGGCTGCTGCTGACGGTCCTGACGGCCGCCGCCCTGCTGCTGACGGTCCGGACGGTCCTGGCGCTCCTGACGGTCCGGGCGCTGCTGGCCGGCACCCTGGCCGCCCTGCTGCTCGTCGCCCTTGACCGGACGGCGGTCGCGGTCACGGCCGCCCCGGTCGCGGTCACGGCGGTCACGGCGCTCACGACGGCCCTCGGCGCTCTCGGCGTCGCCCTGCGTCTCGGTCTTCGCCTCGGCGGTGACCGTCTCGGGGCTGCCCGCCTCGGCGGTGGCACGGCGACGGCGGCGCTCGGCGGGGGCGTCGTCTCCCCCGCGGTCGGCCTCGCTCGGGCGGGAGGGACCTCCGGCCGGCTGGCCGGGGATCTCGATCTGCTGCTGGGCCACGGCCTTCTCGGCGGCCTTCTCGGCCTTGGCCTCGGCCGGCGCGGCGGCCTCGTCACCCGTACGGGCCTTCGAGGCGGTCCGGCGCTTCGGCTTGGTCTCGGCGGCGGCGTCGGACGCCGTCTTGGCCGGAGCGCCCGCTCCGGCCTGCGCCTCCTTGATGACCTCGATCAGCTGGCTCTTGCGCATCCGCGCGGTGCCCCTGATTCCGAGGCCGGATGCGACCTGCTGCAGCTCGGCCAGCACCATGCCTTCGAGGCCGGTACCGCGGCGTCGCCTGGAGCCGGCACCGGTGGCAGGCGCGGAGGCGTCCGTGGCGGGCGCGGCAGCGGTCTCCTCGACACGTGCGCCCATCAGATCGGTGGTGTCGCTCACGAAGGGTCCTTCCCTGGAGCGGACGTCGGCCTGTCTGGCTCGGCGACCGGTTGTGCTGTCCGGCATTGGCCCTTGCTGTGTGGACCGTGCCGGGGCGGTGGTCCGCCAAAGCGGCGGAAGACATTGCAGATGATGACGGTTCCGGAGCCGTGGCACTGAGGTTCGGTGTCATCGGCTCGGTCACGCCGGTTCCGGAGCGTGCTCAGCACTGCTCAGCGCATAGCACCCAATGCAAGGCACGTAGCAGTTTGGGAGGCTCCCGGAAGAATGGGTGTCCCGGACAGGGACGCGAAGCACCTCGCCATGGTGGGGTCGGGTGCAGACTTGAGGTTAACACTACCGGATCCAACAAACATTCCCCCTCTCCAAATCCGGCGACCGTGCGTCGTCAATCGACCTCGACGGGTGCGAGGGGCAGCACGCACGCCCCCTGTGCGTCGAGGTCCAGACGGTTGGCGGCCCAGCTCTGACCTGCGAGATCAGCCACCTTGTCGGCCGACGCGCGGTCCGCCAGCGCGAGGACCGTGGGTCCCGCGCCGGAGATCACCGCCGGGATGCCGTCGGCGCGCAGGCGCTCCACGAGGGCGGCGCTCTCCGGCATCGCCGGAGCGCGGTACTCCTGGTGCAGCCGGTCCTCGGTCGCGGGCAGCAGCAACTCGGGACGCCGGGTCAGCGCCTCGACGAGCAGTGCGGCGCGGCCCGCGTTGGCGGCGGCGTCGACATGCGGGACGGTGCGCGGCAACAGGCCGCGCGCGGTCTCGGTGAGCACGGGCTTCCCGGGGACGAAGACCACCGGGACGATGGAGTCGGCGGGGTCCATCCTGATGGCCCGCGCGGCACCGGACTCCATCCAGGAGAGCGTGAACCCGCCGAGCAGACAGGCCGCGACGTTGTCGGGGTGTCCCTCGATCTCGGTGGCGAGCTCCAGGAGCGCGGTGTCGTCGAGCCTGTTGTCCCCGCCTATCGTCACCGCGCGGGCGGCGACGATGCCGGCGCAGATGGCGGCCGACGAGGAGCCGAGACCCCGGCCGTGCGGGATGCGGTTGGCGCAGACGATCTCGAGGCCGCGCGGCTGTCCGCCGAGCAGGTCGAAAGCGGTGCGCAGGGAACGTACGAGGAGGTGCTTCTCGTCGCGCGGCAGCGTCTCGCTGCCCTCACCCGCGATGTCGATGTGCAGTCCTGAGTCGGCCACCCGGACGACCACGTCGTCGTAGAGCCCCAGTGACAGGCCGAAGGCGTCGAAACCCGGGCCGAGGTTGGCACTGGTGGCGGGGACGCGCACCCGGACGGCGGCGGCGCGGAACGCTGGACCGGCCATCGCTCGATGACTCTCCTTGAGCTGCGTGATGTACGAGATTTCCGAGAACTGCGAGATGAACCACGAGACGAACTGCGACGGACGGGCAACCAGGACCCGGAGTCCGCAAAGACCGCGCGGCACCGCGGCATATGCGGCGGGCGGGTTCGGTACAGCCTATCGAAGGAAGGTTCTGTGGCGACATAGGGCGCACAGGAGGCGCACGATGCGTGTCGTAAGCCCCTCGTGCACCCCCCGTCGGGTCGACATGGGGATACCCCCCGCGAGCGGGCGGTTTCCGTCGGCTTTCGGACGGTTTCCCGCCCGTTCACAGCGAGTTCCCCGGGACGGACGGCTCGAGAAGAGTCCGCCCGGCCCGCGCTCCGGGTTCACGCCCGGCGTGTCACCACCGGCGGATTCACGCCGGACAAGGCCTGACTTCGCGCCAGTCCGGGGCCGGTTTTCCGCCAATCCGGGCCTGCTCCGGGACCGGACCGGTCGTGACGTCACCCCGGATCGAGAGCGACTTCGGACCGGACCGGCCCTGACCTGCCCCTGACCTGCCCCCTGCCCCCTGCCCCTGCCCTGGCAGCAGACCCGGCCCGGCTTCCCACCGGACCGGTCCTGCACCACGGCCGACGGACCGGTCCTGAACCCTCGACCGGCGGACCGGCGGACCGGTCCTGGACCTCGGCCGGAGCGGGCCCGGGACTACGCCAGACCGAGCCGCTCCGCCGCCGTCGCCGCGTCCACCGGGACCGTGACCGGCTGGGGAGCGCCGGCGACGGCCCAGTCGGGGTCCTTGAGACCGTTGCCGGTGACGGTGCAGACGATGCGCTGCCCCGGGTCGACCTTGCCCTGCTCGGCGGCCTTCAGCAGACCGGCGACGGACGCGGCGGACGCGGGCTCGACGAAGACGCCCTCCTGTGCCGCCAACAGCCGGTAGGCGCGCAGGATCTCACGGTCCGTCACCTCGTCGATGAGGCCGCCCGACTCGTCCCGGGCGGCCAGCGCGAACTGCCACGAGGCCGGGTTGCCGATCCGGATCGCGGTGGCGATGGTCGACGGGTCCTTGACCACCTCGCCGCGCACGATGGGCGCGGAGCCGGAGGCCTGGAACCCCCACATGCGCGGGGTCCGTCCGGCGATGCCGTCGGCGGCGTACTCCGTGTACCCCTTCCAGTACGCGGTGATGTTGCCCGCGTTGCCCACCGGAAGGACATGGATG
Source organism: Streptomyces sp. NPDC002698 (assembly GCF_042888945.1). Taxonomy (NCBI): domain Bacteria; kingdom Bacillati; phylum Actinomycetota; class Actinomycetes; order Kitasatosporales; family Streptomycetaceae; genus Streptomyces; species Streptomyces sp. NPDC002698. Next base: position 452,860 of record NZ_JBIAQM010000001.1, on the reverse strand, counting down.
TCGGGCGCGTCGCCGAGCATGTCCACGATCTCGAAGGCGGCGGTCTTCTGGCCCTCGATACGCACCGGGTTGACCGAATTGACCAGCGCCACCGGGTAGTTGTCGGACAGCGAGCGCGCCAGCGTCAGACAGTCGTCGAAGTTGCCGTCGACCTGGAGGATCTTGGCGCCGTGGATGAGCGCCTGGCCCATCTTGCCGAGCGCGATCTTGCCCTGCGGCACGAGGACGGCGCAGACCATCCCGGCGCGCACGGCGTACGCCGCGGCGCTCGCCGACGTGTTGCCGGTGGAGGCGCAGATGACGGCCTTCGCGCCCTCCTCCTTCGCCCGCGTGATGGCCATGGTCATACCGCGGTCCTTGAAGGAACCGGTGGGGTTGGCGCCCTCCACCTTGAGGTGGACCTCGCATCCCGTGCGCTCCGAGAGCACCTGCGCGGGTACGAGCGGCGTGCCGCCCTCGCGGAGCGACACGACCGGCGTGCTGTCGGACACCGGAAGCCGGTCCCGGTACTCCTCGATGATTCCGCGCCACTGGTGGGTCATTGCTGGTTACTCTCCTTCAACCCGCATGATGCTGGCGACACCCCGCACGGTGTCGAGGCTGCGCAACGCCTCGACGGTCCCGGCGAGGGACGCGTCGGACGCACGATGGGTGACGACGACGAGGGAGGCCTCGCCGTCCTTGCCCGACTGGCGCACGGTGTCGATGGACACCCCGTGCTCGGCGAAGACCGTGGCGACCTGGGCGAGGACACCGGGCTTGTCGGCCACGTCGAGGCTGATGTGGTACCGCGTGACGACATCGCCCATGGGCGAGACGGGAAGCTGGGTGTACGCGGAGTCGCCGGGGCCGGTGGCACCGCCGAGCTTGTTGCGGCAGACGGCCACCAGGTCGCCGAGGACGGCGGAGGCGGTCGGGGCGCCGCCGGCGCCCGGCCCGTAGAACATGAGCTGACCGGCGGCCTCCGCCTCGACGAACACGGCGTTGTACGCGCCGCGCACGGAGGCGAGGGGGTGGGTCAGCGGAATCATCGCGGGATGGACGCGCGCCGTCACCGAGCCCCCGTCGACGGCGCGCTCGCAGATGGCGAGCAGCTTGATGGTGCAGCCCATCCCCCGCGCCGAGGCGAAGTCGGCGGCGGTGACCTCGGTCATGCCCTCGCGGTAGACGTCGTCGAGGCGCACCCGCGTGTGGAAGGCGATCCCGGCGAGGATGGCGGCCTTGGCGGCGGCGTCGAAGGCCTCGACGTCGGCGGTGGGGTCGGCCTCGGCGTACCCGAGCGCGGTGGCCTCGTCGAGGGCCTCCTGGTAACCCGCCCCCGTGGAGTCCATCTTGTCGAGGATGAAGTTGGTGGTCCCGTTGACGATGCCCATCACCCGGTTGATCTTGTCGCCGGCGAGGGACTCGCGCAGCGGCCGGATCAGCGGGATGGCACCGGCGACCGCGGCCTCGTAGTAGAGGTCCCTGCCGTGCTCCTCGGCCGCCGCGTGCAGGGCGGCACCGTCCTGGGCGAGCAGCGCCTTGTTCGCGGAGACGACGGAGGCGCCGTGCTCGAACGCGGTGGTGATCAGCGCCCGGGCGGGCTCGATGCCGCCGATGACCTCGACGACCACGTCGATGTCGCCGCGTTTGACGAGGGCGGTGGCGTCGGTGGTGACGAGATCGGCGTCGATGCCCTCGCGCACCCGGGAGGGCCGGCGGACGGCCACGCCCGCCAGCTCGACGGGGGCTCCGATCCTGGCCGCGAGGTCGTCGGCGTGCGTCGTCATGATGCGCGCCACCTCTGAGCCGACAACCCCGCAGCCCAGCAGCGCCACCTTCAGCGGACGCGTACGCATCATCCGACCTCGTTTCCTCATACCGTCTTCGGTTGGACCAGTCTCACTCACCGGACGGGAGTTTCTACCCTTCGTCCGGATCGTGAGACGTCCATTTCATTTTTCTGGTAGGTGACGACAGGAGATCTTCCGTCCCGGTCCGCACCCGGCCGATCCGGTCCATCCGACCACCTGAAGTCACCTCCTGTCACTTGACGTCATCCCTGAACGACCGGGAACCACGCCGTCGCTCCTGCTCCCAGGCCCACCCGCTCACCCGCTCACCCGACATCGAGACGCAGGAGGTCCTCCTCCGTCTCACGGCGGACGATCACCCGCGCCGCGCCGTCCTTCACGGCGACGACCGGCGGGCGGAGGGCGTGGTTGTAGTTGCTGGCCATGGACCGGCAGTACGCGCCGGTGGCCGGCACGGCGATGAGGTCACCCGGGGCGAGGTCGGCCGGCAGGAAGGCGTCCTTGACCACGATGTCCCCGCTCTCGCAGTGCTTGCCGACGACGCGCACCAGCATCGGCTCGGCGTCGGAGGTGCGCGAGACGAGGGCGACGCTGTACTCGGCGTCGTACAGCGCGGTCCGGATGTTGTCGGACATGCCGCCGTCGACGGAGACGTACGTCCGCAGCCCGTCGAGCGGCTTGACCGTGCCGACCTCGTACAACGTGAAGGCGGTCGGCCCGACGATGGCCCGCCCGGGCTCGACGGAGATGCGCGGCGTGCGCAGCTTCGCCGCCTCGCACTCACGCGTCACGATCTCGCTCAACGCCTTGGCGATCTCGTGCGGCTCGCGGGGGTCGTCGTCGCTGGTGTACGCGATGCCGAGACCGCCGCCGAGGTCGATCTCGGGCAGCTCGACGCCGTGCTCGTCGCGCACGGCGGCCAGCAGCGCCACGACCCGTCGGGCGGCGACCTCGAAGCCGGCCATGTCGAAGATCTGCGAGCCGATGTGCGAGTGGATCCCGACGAGTTCGAGCGCGTCGAGCGCCAGCGTCCGCCGCACGGCCTCGGCGGCCTGCCCGTCGGCGAGCGCGATCCCGAACTTCTGGTCCTCGTGCGCCGTGGCGATGAACTCGTGCGTGTGCGCTTCGACGCCCACGGTCACCCGGATCTGCACCCGCTGCCGCTTGCCCAGGGACTGCGCGATGTGGGCGACCCGCACGATCTCCTGGAAGGAGTCGAGCACGATCCGCCCGACACCGGCCTCGATGGCCGTACGGATCTCGTTCACGGACTTGTTGTTGCCGTGGAAGGCGATGCGGTCGGCGGGCATCCCGGCGGAGAGGGCGGTCGCCAGCTCACCCCCGGAACACACGTCCAGGTTGAGCCCCTCCTCGTGCAGCCACCGCACGACGGCGCGCGAGAGGAAGGCCTTGCCCGCGTAGAAGACATCGGCGTCGTGCCCGAACGCGGTGCGCCAGGCACGCGCCCGCTCCCGGAAGTCGCTCTCGTCGAGGAAGTACGCCGGAGTGCCGAACTCCTCGGCCAGCGCGGTGACTTCGAGCCCGCCGACGGTCACGACACCGTCCTCCGTACGGCTCACGGTGTGCGACCACACCTTCGGGTCGAGGGCGTTGAGGTCGGCGGGCGGGGCGCTGTAGTGGCCCTCGGTGAGGACGTCGGCGTGACGGGGCCCGGCGGGGTGTGCGGAACGGCTCATGTCTGTAGGGCTTTCTGCTGTGTCATCTGTGTCATCTGCTGATCAGAGATGTTCGGGTGCGCTGATGCCGAGCAGGGACAGGCCGCCGGCCAGCACCGTCCCGGCGGCTTCGGCGAGCGCGAGCCGGGCACGGTGGGCGGCCGAGGGTTTCTCGTCGCCGAGCGGCAGCACGACGTGCTGAAAACCGAGAACAGCGTCAGCGGTCACGACAAGATGCCGCGCCAGCCGGTCGGGCGCCCGATGCCGCGCGGCGAGACGCAGGGCATGCGGATATTCGGCCAGGGCGGTGAGGAGGTCGGACTCGGCGGGGGTGGGTCCGAGGAGGCGATCGACTTCGGCGGGGGTGGATCCGACCAGGAGATCGGACTCGGCGGAGGCGGGTCCGACGAGGGGGGAGCCGGTTGCCAGGGGCGGGACACCCGCACGACGGGCGCCACCGGGGCCGCCGACACCCGGACCCGCACCCGCGCCCACACCGGCACCAGCACCAGCACCAGCGAGAACACCGGAACGTCCCGCGGGACGTACTTCCCGGAAGGGGGCGCCGGTGTAGCCGAGGGCGGCGGCGTTGCGGCGCAGGGCGCGGGTGCGGGCGTGGGCGTAACGGACGCGGAAGAGGGGGTTGCTCTCGCGCTGGAGAAGATGGTCGGCGCTGATCCGGGGCCGGTCGTGCGACGCGGGGTGGAGCAGTGCCCAGCGGGCGGCGTCGTGGCCGAGGGGTGCGGGGTCCTCGGGCGCGGGCACGGGCCGGAGGTTCACCGGCTCGAGGTGGCGGACTTCGACACGTCCGCCCTGGGTGGCGACGATCCGTACGAGGGCGTCGGCGACGATCTCGGCCCGGGTGTCGTAGGGCACGCGCAGCTCGACGACCTGCCCCGCGAGGGTGTCGCCGTACCCGTACCGCGTCCCCTGCTCCAGAACCACCTCCACCAGGTCGGCGAGGGCGCCACCCGCGAGGGTGATGTTGAGGAAACCGGGTCCGGTGACGGTCACGTCGGCGACACCGGGATCACGGGCGACGTACGGCCGCAGGATCTCGGCGACCTCAGGAGCCGGCCGCCCGGCCGGCCCGGCGAGCCGCAACGCGATGTTCGTCGCGTAGTCCCCGCACCCACCCGGCCCCGGCGGAGTGACCACCGCACTCGCGGGCACGGAGACGCTCAGTTCCCCCCCGTCGACAGCACAACGCACCGCGCGCAGCACGGTACGGGAGAGCTCGACGGGAGTCACGGCACAAGCCTAGGGGAGAAGGGGGGTGTGAAAGCGAGCCGGTTTGGGTGATGGTCCGGGATGTGGACGGGGGTGGGGAGGGAGCAGGGAGGGAGGCGGGGGCGGCCGAGGGGAGTCACCAGGGGGCGTGACCGAGGGGTGGGGGCGGTCGGCGGGGCGATCTGCGGGGGCGCGGTTGTTGAGGACTGATGCTGGGGGGTGCTAATGCCGGGGGCTGACGCCAGGGCTGATGCCGGGGTCAGAGCACGGGTCGGCAGGGGGCGGCGTTGCCGTCGCCGGCGTGCGGAGGTACTGGACCGGGAGAGCGGAGGTACTGGACCGGGAGAGATGAGTCTCGCCGTCGAGGCCAGGCGCGCAGACGGACGCCACCGAAGCCGGCCACCGTCGAGACGGGAGGCGAAGCCGGACAGGTATAACCGGTACAGCTGAGCCGAGCTCGTCCATGCGAGCCGAGGTCCGTGAACCTGGCGCGAGCAGGCGAGGGGGCGAGGAGGCGAGCGCGGAAGGGACACGAGCGCGACCCGGTGATCGACGGCGGGCCGACGTACGCAGGCGTCAACCGGAACGGGTACTCGACACAGCCCGCCGACCGACCAGCGAAGAAGACCCCGTTGCCCCAGCCCGGGAACTCAACGAACGCCCCACCCCACCCGATACAGCCCTACTACACCCCTACACCCCTACACCCCGACGCCCACGCATCCACACACCCACACGCCTCAATGACCACTGCGCCCCGCGCGCTCGGTCTCCTCAACGGTGGCGTCCGTGACACCGCCCACTTCACGCCGCCCCATCAACCGCCTTACAAGGTCGACGAGTTCGGACGGCTCGAAAGGTTTGGCGAGAAAGGCGTCGACACCGACGTCGAGCCCGCTCTCGACCTCGTACTGCGTGCAGGCACTGACGATGGCGAGGGGCAGGTTCCGGGTCCGAGGGTCGGCACGCAGCCGAGCAGCGGTACGCAGACCGTCGAGCCGGGGCATCACGACGTCGAGAGTGACGACATCGGGCCGAACCTGATGGACGACGTCCAGACACTCGGCACCGTCAGCCGCGGTCACGACCTCGAGACCCTCCAGCTCGAGGTTGACCCTGATCAGCTGCCGGATGACCTTGTTGTCGTCCACAACAAGCACCCGACCGGACACGCCTGGCACAACTCGAGAGTAGGTCCGCGCCCACTGCCGCGTCCGGGTTTTCCCCACTTCCACCCCGTGCGGCCCACACCACCCCCCACAGCCCCACCCCAGCCACCCGCCACACCCGCCCCGCACTCCTCCCCCACTCCCGCAACACCACCCGACCCCGACCAAAACACGTGGCGATCACCCCTGAAAGAGCTGGTAGGGTTCTACCCGTCGCCGCACACAAAGCGCCCGACACGCCCCCGTAGCTCAGGGGATAGAGCAACGGCCTCCGGAGCCGTGTGCGCAGGTTCGAATCCTGCCGGGGGCACCCCTCATGAGGTGCCCAAAGACCCCGTCACCAGCGGAAACGCTGAGGCCGGGGTCTTCGCGTATGTGCAGGCGGATGCAGCCCGAAGCCGCTCCATGTCGAGGTCTGTGGACGAGGCGTGGACGGGATCTTGGTCTATTGCCGCAGGCCAAGCCCGGAAACGAACACATCCTCCGGGCAGGAACGCGGGGCCTCGGACACAGAGTCGGCTACCACTGCAACCTCTACGGCGACCGGTGTGTCCTAGCTCGTAACGGGGCGAGGAGGCGCAGATGAGTGAGCGCAGGTCCGTACAGAGCGACAGCCGGGGGAAGTACCACTCTCTCTATGGGTGGACCTCGCTGGCAGGCGTCACGGCCTTCGTGGTGTGGCTCGCATTCGATCCGTTCGAGCTGACCTGGAACCAGGTTTTCGGCGGCGCGGTGGCGCTGTCCGCAGCGGGCGCTGTCGCGAGCTTGCTGTTACACCGGTGGGGCTGGGCTCGTCGTTGGGCCGGCCGGATTCCTCCGCCGGGCCGCCTCGCGGCAGGGCTGGTCTCCGGGCTTGGTGTGCCATCGGCGCTGCAGGACCCCCGCTGGGCCAGAGCCCGGGCGACTGCTGTGGGTGTCCTGATGTTCGGCACCGTGGCCGGATTCATGGGATGGAAAGCCGGCCAGGAGGACCAGACAGTGCAGAACCTCCGGGAGCACGGGCACAGGACCGAAGCGACCGTGGTCGCCATTGCCGACCGGTCGGAGGAAGGCTGGACGCACTCCTTAACCGTGCGCTTCAGCACACCGTCCGACACGGTGCAAGCGGACATCGATGTCGGAGACGGCTCGGGAAACGACGCGAAGCCCGGAGGCCACGTACCCATCGTCTACAACCCGTCGGACCCCACGGAGCTCCGTCACGCTGACCGTCTGGACGGATCCGACGCCGACGGGATTCGACTGGGTTCTGTGGTGTTCGGGCTGGTCGCGGCAGGTTTTCTGGTAGGGACCGTCCGGGAAGTGGTGCGTGTCAAGGAGCAGACGGAAGCAGGCAAGGCGGACACCCCCCGCCCCGGAGCCTGAACGCCACTATGCAACTCGTGATCATGCCTTGCGATTTCAGCCCGGCTTTGCCGATCTGACAGGCCACCACACAGTGCCGGGCGGAAAGGACGAGGCCCCCTGGACTGAACGCCAGGGGCCTCGGATGCGGGCAGGATTGCTACTCGTACTCGTGAAGCAGGTCCTCGATACGTCAGCAACGTCCCGCCGTCCGTCCAGGCACTTCGCGTAGCGGGTCAGCCCCTTCGTGTCGCAGCCGGCGGGACCTGGCTCCAAGCCTGGCGATGGCGTGCGACGCCATACACCTGCTCGACCTGCTCGGCCGTCAGCACTCCTGAGAGCGGCACCAGTGCCGATACCTCTCGCTCCTGGTACACGCGCACGCTGAGCTGCGTGGCGACCACCTTCAAATCGGTCACGCCGACGAAGACGAGCACCGGCTCCACCGGTACGGGAAAGCCGCAATAACGCTCAAGCACTCGAGCTACTCGCTTGGCTTCCGCCCGGCTTTTGCGCGCGTAGGGCGCCGGCTTTCCGTGATCAACCTTTACGGAGTCGTTGCCGACCCATACAGCCCTTTTGTGGTGGTGCTTTGTATTGATGCTGAACACTCCGCCAGGTCCAATCAGCAAGTGATCGACATCCACCTTGTCGGCCAGGGGGATGGAGTGCAGGACGCGCCAGCCGTGCCGTGCCAAACGGTTCAGCTCGGCTCCCACCCTCTTCTCCCCCGCCAGGCCCTTCCGCCAGGAGTCCCATTCGGTGGGGCGCCGCAGAAGCTGTGAGACGACTCGCTTGATCAGGCCCGGCCCAGACTTGTCGAGCAGAGACTCGCCGGGACGGTTGGCGGACAGGTCGTCGGCCACCGTCAGAGGCGGCAGTAGTGGGGGCGCCTCAGCCTCGGGCGTCCTGGGCGTCTTGTGTGGCGGGACCGGTTCGGGGTTGTTCTGTAAGTGGTCTGTCAGCACAGCGATCACGTCGTCGCGATACTCGGCGACCAGAACCGTGATGTCCCCCGTCTTCACATCCGCCCAGCCGACCGCCGTGCCATCAGGCAGGTTCGCGTACAGGCGATCATGTCCGTACCGCTTCCAGCGCGTGACCTTCAGCTCCACGAGTCCCCCCTCGTCCGCTCTCGGCTCGAAGCGTCGCAGCAGGTAGGGCTCATGACGAGAGAGGCCCCGGACAAGTTGCCCGGGGCCTCGGTGGGGTGCAGGGTGTCTCACTCGTATTCGCGCAACAGGTCCTCGATACGCCGGTTGGCGACGTCCTGCCGCCCGTCGAGGCACTTCGCGTAGCGGGTCAGCAGGACCTCGACGCTGTTGCCGGCGCGCTCGGCCACCTCGGTGGGGTCGACACCGGCGTTGAGCCATGTCGACAGCGCCGAGTGTCGCAGGTCGTACGGACGGCTCGCGAGCGGCGAGGCCGCGGCGGACGGCGGGAGCGCGATGAGACGGGCCTCCTGCCAGACGCGGTAGTAGGTCGAGGACGGAACGACCGAGCCCTTCTCGCTAAAGAAGAGCCGCCCGTCGTCCGCCGTGCCGAAGGTGGCCAGGTGCTCGCGGAGTGCGGAAACGAGGTGGGGCGGGATAGGCACCCGCCTGACGTCCTCAACAGGCCGGTTCTTCAGACCTCGGTCGTCGTGGGTCTCCCCCGAGTCGGTCCACTGCTTGCCAACCGATGGACGAGTCCGATGGAGCAGTGCCGATCCCCACCCCTGTTCGGGGAGGTTCAGGTCCGTCTCGACGAGGCCGACCGCTTCAGCCGGCCGGAGACCGCCGAAGTACATCGAGGCGAAGAGACCCACCAGGCGCCGACCACGGGCCCGCCGGTAGCCGCCCACGTAGGAGACGGCCGCCAGGAGATTCCGAGCCTGCTCGGGGTTCGCGACAACGCGAGGGTCGACCTGGTTGGAGACCTTCGGCTTCTGCCAGCGGACGGCTGTGATCGGGTTCTCGCGCAGCTCCCCCAGGTCGACCGCGTAACTGGCGGCGTTGACGAGGGTCCGCCGCTTACGCCGCACGGTCTCGGCTGCCGCGGCCGTGCCGTCGAGCTTGAGCTTCAGCGAGTCCAGCACCGCACGCACCGTAGCTGGTTCAGCAAGATCGGCCAGCGGCCGCGATGCCTTCGACACCCAGTGAAGGACGTTCCGCACGTCGTCCGGGACGTCTCGGTCATCAGGCCCCGGCAGGACGAAGGCCCAGTTGCGGAGCGCCTGGCGGATGGCCTGATCGGACGGCCGTCCAGCCCGCTCATCGAGGAGCCCCACGGTCACGCTGGTGAGCGACTCGTTGATGCCGTTGCGCGTATTGGGGGCGGCATGGGGCCATTTCATGGCGAGGTACCGAAGGGCGAAGTCGTACCAGGACACAGCCGACTTCTTCGGTTCCATCGAGTCCGGAAGCCCGGATCCCCTGTCGAACTCCTCGCCGTCGCGCATCGCCCGCATCAGCTTCGAGCGGTAGTGGTCGGCGAGTGCCTTCGTGCGGAACGAGTCTGAGAAGACGTTGCCCGCTACAGACCACCGCACGCCGTATGAGGGCGTCTTCGTATCGCGCTTCCGTACGGCCCAGACCTTCACGTCGAGAGACTTCACGCCGCGGCCTCCAGCTCTCGCAGCCACGTGGAGAAGTCACTCCGCCACACCCGGAGCTCCCCGTTGGGCAGCTTGAATGCGGCCGGCCCATGCCCCAGCTCACGCCAGCGGTAGAACGTCCGGCGCGATACCCCGCCCAGCTCGTCCAGGACCTGGCGAACAGTCATCAACTCGTCTCGATGCGAGCTCACGTCGGTTCTCCTTCTGTCTCGGGGGCGGGGTGTCGTGCTGCGGCGAACAAGGTCTCGGCGTCGGTCAGGCCGGTGCCGGCGAAGCTCCAGTGCGAGAGGACGAGGACGGTGTCCGGGTCGGGCAACGGGTGGCCCGACCCGGCGGCGCGTTCGCGGGTGAGGGCTTCGTTGTGATCGGCGCGTTCCTGGCGGAGGGCACCGAGGGTGACGGAGTAGGCGCGGGACTTGGTGGAGAAGTGGCCACGGAAGCCGAGCATGTGGGCCCACTTGCGCAGGCGCAGTTCTCCTAGCTCGGGCAGGGCGCCGAGGCGCCAGCAGGTGAGGATCATCTGCCTTGCGTGGTCGGTGACTTCGGCGCCGATGAGGTCGGTGACGGGGTTGCGGATGGGGCGGTCCAGGGTGCCCGCGCTTTCTGCGCCCTTGGTGGCGTACTTGGCGATGTACGCGGCGACGGCACGGCTGCTCAGATTGGTGGGCCCGGTGAAGTCGGCGGACTGGATGGGGCGGACGTCGAGCTGTTCGCCGAAGCGGAAGGTGTGCGCGCGGCCCTCCAGGACCGGGCCGGGCATCTCGGCGAGAGCGGCGGCCGAGTGGATGGCGTCGGTGAGGAGTTCGGTGCTGGCCCAAGCCGGCGGGGCATCCTCGGCACCGTCCGGCCCGTCGAGGCGAATCACGGCATGGAAGTGGACGGCACCCCGTCGCTGGTACTCGGCGACCTTGGCGTACGACACCTTGAGGCAGTCGCGCAGCTCCGAGCGACCGATGCCCGCGCGGGACGCCAGCTGTTGGCGCAGGTACGTGACGAAACGGGCCCATAAGGCACCGGCGTGGGCGTTCCACAGGACGGCGGCACGGTAGTCATAGCGGTCCACGTTCAACGGGGTGCCAAGCTCGGCGTCTCCGTCCGCATGCAGGCGCCCGCACCGACAACGGCCGCCACCGGGTCGGTTGTGGACGGGGCCGAAGGACGGTGCGGTGAAGGTGGCGAAGACGCGGGGGTGTTCGGCGACCGCGGAATCGATGCCCTTGCCCCCACTGAGGCCCGCCGTGACGAGGTGGAAGGTGTCCTTGCGATAAACCTCGGCGCAGGCGGCACAGCGGGTTGCGCGTCGGTTGTTGCAGCGGATGAGGAGTTGTCCGGCGGGAAGGCTGCGGTCGGTGATCTCCCGGACAATTTCGCCGGTGGCGGCGAGGACGTCCAAGCGGCGGCCCTCCATTCGTACGGGCCGCTCGCAGCCGCCGAGTCGTTGGATCTGGTGCGCGTAAGCGCTGACGTCGCCGTGTTGGGCGAGGGCCGCCAGTTGGCGGACGGCTCCGGTCGGAGCCTCGGGACGCATGTGCGGGTTCCTCCTTGAGGGAACGGGTTCGAGACAGCACCTGGCTTGTCCAGGGGGCTAGACATCGTGGGCAAGCCAGTGCGCGGACGAAGTGAAGTCAGCGGCGGTCGCTCTTGAGGATCGAGCGGATGGTGACCGCGCAGACGGCCACGGAGGCGGCGGTGATCGCGACGGCGAGGAACATGGAGACCAGGACAGCGCCCACGACCAGGACGACGGCGGAGCCGCCCACCACGAGGGTCAGCGCGCTCCCCGGCGTGAGCTGCACGGCAGGGCGGTTCGAGGCCCCCGCCGCTGTGGGAGCAGGTGCCGCAGCGCTCTGGAAGGAAACCGGGCTGGGGACGGTCGAGGGCGGCGCGGCGGGTACCGGGGCAATGTCCTGGGGCGGGTACTTGGGCTTGAACATGGGGCGGATTCCCTTCTGCGCGGTTGCGTTACTTGAGAACGGGGTCGACGGCGGGGGCGAGGAAGCTCCCGGCGGCGAGGTAGCCGCCCAGGAGGAGCACGACGACGAGCCACCACGGTGGGCGGGCGAGCCGGACCCCGAGGGCCCCGACGACGAGGAGGGCGAGCCAGAGCGGAACGTGCATGTCTGTCGTCTCCTGTCAGGCACGGCAGCGGTGGATGCGGGCGGCGAGTTCGGCGGCGGCGCGGCTGTCGTACTCGGCGGAGAAGTCGCAGTGCGGGGCGGTGCAGGCGGCGACGTGTCGGTTTCGGCCTCGGGAGAGGTAAGAGGCGACCTGGACGGGGCCGATGCGGCGAACGTCGCGGAAGCGCGGGGTCATGGCGGGCGTCTCCCTGGTCAGAGGTGCGCGGCGACGGCCGGCGTCATGGACGCGGGCAGGCCGAGCCGGGCACGGACGGTGTCGGGGTCGGCGGGTTCGCCGGTACTGGAGTGGAGCTCTCGGGCGAGCGCTTGGGCACGGTCGACGAGGGCGGGCGGGAGGTGGACGGTCGAGGCGGGCACCGGTACCGGGCCCGGGTCGGCCGCGGGCTCCAGGGCCGGGATGAGGTCCGGGACGGTCATGTCGCTTGCGGTCGGTTCGGGGAGTGCGGAAGTCAGGGCCGACGCCACCGAGTCGCCCGCCTCGGATACAGCCGACGCACCACGGTCGACGGAATCCGAGGAACGGGGTGTGTGGGCCAGCAGGGTGCCACCGAAGAAGGCGACGGCCGGCCAGCCCGCAACGACCACGCGGAGCAAGGCGGGAACGTGGGCCAGGTCGAGGAGTCCGGCGGTGGCGACGTTCGCACCGAGGGACGCGGCGAGGGCGACGAGGAACCACAGCCGCGACCCACCGGATGGGAGCCCCGAGCGCTGCTGTTCGCGCATTCGACGCCAGGCGGCGACGAGAAGCAGGTCGACGGAGACCGGATAGGCCCACGCCTTCCAGCCGCCCTGTCCGGCCGCTTCGGCCAGGTCGTGCAGGTGGGAGAAGGACAGGGCGCCCGCGATGGCCGCTTGGATGATCACAGCGTCCACACGGGCCAGGAGGGCGCGCATCGGTACGGACTCCTTCCGGTTCGAGGCATGGGAGGGGTAGGGACACGGCGCGAGGCGGTCACGCCGACCGGGGCGGGAAGGGCTGTTACTCGGTCACCGGGCGCGCGGCAGACACAGCAGCGGTCGAGGGCGACGGCTTGTCGGTGGCCAGGGCGGCGTGCGGCCGGAAGGCGGCGAGGCGGGGCAGGGCGGGGACCAGGTCGACGGTGGCGCGGCAGACGGCTGCGGCATCGTCCAGGGTGAGGTGCGGTGAGCGGGCGCGGGACCAACCGCCGGAGGAGTCACCGACGACGGCCACGCCGGGGCGGTCGGCGGGAATGCCGGTCGCGGCGAGCGCGGCTTCCGGGGAGATGTCGGCAAGGGCCATGTTCGCGGAGGACTCGTCGTTGACGCGGTGGCATACGCGGCCGGTGAGCTGGGCCCGCAGCATGGTGGCGCCCTTACCGAGTTCGGAGCCGAAGCGCTGTCCGCACACCTCCAGATAGATGCCCGCGGCTCGGCCGAGCTGGGCGATCCGGATCAGCTTGGTGACCATGGCGTCCCGGCGCTTCTCGTCATCGCGGCTCGCGGCGAGGAAGAGTTCCGCCACCTCGTCGACGACGACCACGATCGGCACGGGCCGGACCGCGTCGGGCAGACCCCACACGTCGGAGGTGAGCACGGCGTCCGGGCCCGCTCCGGAGGTGACGCCGATCAGCCGGAACCGCTCCTCCATCTCCTCCAGGAGGACGTCCAGGAGTTCGTTCGCACGGTCCGAGGTGTCGGCGAGCGCGGACAACCGGGGCTGGAACGGCGCCAGTTCGACACCCCACTTGCAGTCGATGCCGACGAGGACGACCCGTTGCCGGGCCAGACCGCACAGCAGGTTGCGCAGGTAGACGGACTTGCCGGACTGAGTGGCACCAAGGATCAGTTCGTGCGGCACGGTGCGGAAGTCCCGTACGTGCCAACTCCCGTCGTCCCGCAGGGCAAGAGGAAGGGTCAGCGGTCCGCCGGAGAGCCGGCGCCGAGCGGGACGCACGTTGGCGAGTACGTCCCAGCCGATAAGTCGCAGTTCGAGACGTCCCGGCTTGGTCGGACGGATGTGAACGGCGTGCGCGGCCCAGGCGTGGCGCAACCGATCCGCGGAGGCGGCGAAGTCCTCCGGTGCCTGCCCGGTCGCCATGCGCAGTCGCATCACGAGCCCCGAGCCGGTGGGCAGGGGAAGCGACCGGCGCGGCGGTACGGGTGACGCCTCCCGCCCCATCATCCGGGCCGTTGCGCGCCGCACAGCCGAGGCCGGGACGGTCAGGCCGCAGGCGTCCATGGTGGAGCGGTAGGTGGTGAGCACGCGCAGCGCGACGACCGGATAGCCGATGAGCCACCAGAAGACGACCGGTAACCGGCGCCGCAACACCTGCAAGATCACGCCCAGGGCCACCAGCCCTAAGAGCAGTGTCCACACGGAGTCGTTCATGGCGTTCAGCCCTGGACCGAGGCGGGAACGTTGGCCATGACGGCATCGGCCCGGTAGGCGATCCCGTGCCGCGCACGGCCGCCGAACTCGCTCTCCCACGGCCGTGCGACCAGGCCGGAGAGGATCACCGGCGTGCCCATGACCAGGCCCTCGCCGACGCCCTTGGCGGGCACGGTCACCTTGACCATGTCCGAGCCGCCCTGGGCGATGAACACCACCTCCAGCACCATCAGCCGGTCGTTGGTCACCGGGTCCACGGCGATCTCGCCCGTCTGCCGGTCCTTCACCTTCACCTCGGGCAGCTTGGTGACAAGGAGCGTCGCGGCCGAAGTGTCCACGGGGATGACACGCATTCTGTTGACCTCACTGAGTCGGTGGCGCCACTTCCGGCGCCACCTCGATTGGATACCCCCCTAGACAGCACAAGGAGGGAGCCGCCCCAACTGTCTAGGGGGGTTGACGACAACAATAAACCGACGACCCGTCAACCGTCTAGGGGGGTATACGAGACGTCGGGACGCATCATCGAGGCACCGGCCGGATCAGCAAGTGGCGGCGGAACGACACCCCATGTGCCGCCAGCCCTACACTCCAGCCCCATGCGGCCCCAGAACTATTCCTCAGGCTCCACCGATGAACAGTTGTCGATCATCGGCACCCTGATCACCCAGCCGTTCCTCGAAGGGAAGGAGAGAACGGAGACGGAACACGGCTGGGGCGGGGCTGGCTTCCACATAACCGTCCTGCGGGCCACCCAGGGTTTCTGGAGGGATGAAGCCCGTGGCGAAAGCGAGTCGGCACTGGTGGAACTGATGGCCAACCTCACTGCGGTGGCCGACGTTCTGACCGAGCGTTGGGGCGATCCGACCACCGTCGATCTGTGGCCGTACCCCGAATTCGACGACCCGGACTATCTCACGATCGAGCAGGAGCTCGAACCCGCGCCCGAGCCTTTGGCCACCTTGTACGGCTACGCCTTCAGCATGTCGGCGTGGCGGATACCGTCCACCAGCCGTTGGTTCGGGCTGGCGATCGGGCAGGGGGACACAGAGTTCCCGTACGAACTTCTCGCCGTCGTCGGTGAGGAGTCCTCGTTCCCACAATGAGCCGCATCGCTGCCCTCACCATCGTCAACAGGACGCAGCGTTACGACAGGACCCAATGCAGGACCGTCGCGTCATCCTGCGCTTTTCCTCGCGGCCAGCGCCGACCGCCAGGGTCGCCCGCCTCAACTTCCCGAACACGGCGGATCAGCCCATCGGGCCCGACCGACCCAAGGGCGGCCAACGTCTCTTGCCAGGTAGCGAGTTCGAAGAGGTCGACAAGTCGCGTCGCGCCGTCGCTCAGCAGCGTCACCGAGGCAAGTGACGCCACTGGCACCGCCCCGGTGAAGGCGTGCTCAGCCGCCCGCGGGTCGGGTCCGGCGATCCAGAAACCGCCCGGCCGATTCCGCAGCCCTGTCAGGGCCTCGCGGTAATCCGCCAGGGCCACCACGTGTTCGGGCGAACCGGTGGGCAGCACGTCAACCGGTGCGCGAAGCCGTTTGCCCACCTCGTCCAACCGTTGGTCCGTGACGGCTGTTGCCTTCCCGTCCAGGTCGGCGAGGAGAAGCGTCGAGTCACCCAGTACGAGGTACTCCAGAGCTCCCGCGTCGGCCCGGACGGCGACGACCGTACTGGTCGGGCTGGCCCGATGGGTCAGGTCGCACGTGTCCTCATGCAGGGAGCGGACAGCCCGAATCGAGTCGGCCAGGCACTCGGCGAGCGGCCGGGCGGACTGCGCGGTGATGGCGCTCAGCAGCAGGCCACCCAGGGTCGCGGAGAACCATGCGATGCCATGCGCGCATCCGGTCTCCGCCCCGGCCACGCCGGCCCCGTCGAGAAGGATGGCCGCACCGGGGGCTGCGGCGGCGAAGTCCTCGTTCTCCCGCGACGGTTCGGCCGGCTGCGAGCCGAGGACGACATTCACGCCGTCGTCTCCTCGTCGTGCAGGTAGAGGGGACAAAGCAGTTCGACGGATCGCGGTTCGTCGGTCTCGGGGTCGTAGTCGACGCTCACCAGCGTGGAGAAGTGACGCTTGCCCACCTGCCCCCAGAGCGTGTTGAGGTCGGAGGTGAGCAGATGGACGACGCCGAGGGAGCCCGCGGTGTGAATACCGGCAACGGCGAGCACCGAGCCGTTTCCGTCCGGACGGGGCAGCCGACCGAGGTATCCGACGTCATGCGGGCGGTACGGATCGGCATCCGCTCCCGCGCCGTACGACGTGCCGGTACGACGGTCCACCAGGGCCCACGGCTTGCCGACCGGATGCTCCCAGGCGAGGACGGGATCCTGGGCGTACAGATCGCTCATGGCTTGAGACATGCCCGGCCCGCAGACGACGACCAGGCCGTCACGGTTGAGGTCGACCTCGCCGCTCACCTGCACGTGCTCGGAGCCGACGTCGAGCCCGTACGACTTGGCCAGCTCTTCGAGCCGCTTCCCGGAGTTCATGTCGTCCATGGCGACGACCGGCCGCTTCTTCTCGCCGTCCCACCGCAGCGGAGTGATGACGGTGACGGCACCCGCGCCCAGGAAAGCACCCTCCGGCGCAGGCCCGGTGTGCCGGATCTGGTGAATCCGCCCGCGGCTCAGGCCCGCCTTTTCGGCGATCTGCGCGTACGACAGCCCCTGCGCGTGCAGGTCCTGAACCACACGCCGACGCAGCCGAGCGAGTTCCGTAACTTCCTGCTGTGCGTCGGCCAACCTGGTCGTGACCTCACGCAGCAGCAAGTACGGATCATCGATGGCCGCGATCCGTTGCAACTCGTCCGACATGCCCACACCTCCTAGACGCATCCAGGAGTCTAGGGCCCTAGACGGTTCGGGCGGGAGACGCCGTCCCGTACGAACATCAACCACATAGAAGCCGGACCGATAGCCAGGGACGCCGCGAGGGCTCACGCCCCGCCGCCCGCAGAGAACGCCGCACGGTCGGCAAGGCCGACGAGGATCATGCGCCAGCTCGCGCGAGCTCGGCCCAGACAGACCGGCCGTGCACCCGCTCTTTCACTCCCCAGTCTTTGGCGCAGGTCGCCATCAGCAGCAGCCCGCGCCCACCCTCCTCCTCCCAGTCATTCGCGCCGAGCAGTTGCGGTCTGCCGTCACCTCCCTCATCGATCACCTCGATGCGTACCCGGTCGTCGTCGAGCACGACGATCACGAGAAACCAGCCACCCTTACGGCCACTCCGGGAGTGCCGGACGGCATTGGACGCCAGCTCGCTGACGATGAGCACGGCACTCTCCACCATGCGGGGCCCCTCGGCCTCCATCAGTGCGGCAACGAAGTAACGAGCTTCAGCGACCTGTTGCGGCAGGCCAGGGAATGGACGGCACCACTTCGCGAGCAAGAGAAACACTCCTCGTCTAGAGGGCTAGACAGCACGCAGGCAGCGTATTCCTTGACACGCAAAGCTTCTAGGCATTCAGAGGAATTATTCCTCTATTGAGTGACGTCCTCAGGCAGGGCACGCAGATCGCTCATGATCCGCATCAGTCGTTCCCGCACCTCATCGCCGAAGACAGCCGCCCCCTCGAACTGAGCGAACGTCTCCTCGTACGACGCGACGGCGTCCGGGTCCTTCTCCGCCCGCTCATCCCGGAAGGTTTCCACGACCACCGTCTCCTGGTCGCACAGGGTGAAGCCGTGCCGCGGCATGACCGGCACCGGTCGGTCCCAAGGGATCACGCCGAACCGCACAGTGGTCAGGCTCTCCACCGCGAGCAGCCGGTCGAGCTGAGCAAGCATCAGCGCCGGACTGCCGGGCCACGTCCGCAGCACGCTCTCCGTCACCACGAAGACCGACTCTCGTCCGGGTTCGTACAAGACGCTCTGCCGATCCACCCGAGCCGCAACAGCCTTGCCCACCTCGGCAACATCCGCGCCGGGCGTGCTCGCGAAGACGTGCCGCGCGTACTCCGCGCTCTGAAGCATGGCCGGCAGAACCACGCACTGGAACGACCGAACGAGCCGGGCCCCGCGCACCGCCAGGTCGACAACGGCATCCGCGGAACCAGTCGAGCCCGACAGGTTCTCGTCCGTGTCCGCGGAAGGAGCCGACTCGACTTCAGCAAGAGCCACCCGCAGCTCCGTGACGACAGAGGCATCGAGGCCGAGAGCTCCGGTCAGACGGTCGAGGACGTCACGGCTGGGAACCATCCGCCCGTTCTCCACCTTGGAAACCGTCGGCTGACCCACCCCAGCCCGCTGCGCCAACACGGCACCCGTCAGGCCGGCATCCACGCGCAGAGCCCGAAGGTGTGCCCCCAGCGCCCGCATTCGTTCTTGCCGCTCACTCCCCATACCCAGCGTTCTACACCAACGCCCGGCGAGCACCCAGCTCAACGATCACACCGGCCCCACGAGGGCGACGTGATTCAAACTTTCTCTACTGGTTCAAGGCGGCTCGCTCCGCTCACCGCGCGCGGCCCGGCCCCCGGCCAGGCCTGCACTCCTGTCTCCGCCCCGCTCCAGCCCGGCCGGCATCCGTGCCGCGCTCGCAGCAATCAGCCGCATGATGCAGAGAAGGCGTACGTCGTGGCTGGGGCGGTCGGCTTCGCGGCTCTACGGAGCCACCCCAAAGCTACTCTCCGGCGACTTCACTTCTTTCAAAGGCATCCCCCCACCGGCGCCACCTCCCATACGATCACTTACCAGACGCCCGGGAGGGACGGTCCCCCGAAGCCACACAGGGAGGGCGAAATGCTCAAGCAGGTAAAGCTCCGCAATTTCAAAGCTTTCGAGAATTTCTCAATTACACTAAAAGAATTCTCCCTCTTGGTCGGCCCCAATAGCGCCGGAAAGAGCACTATCCTCTCCGCGCTCAAGTTCGCTGAAGCATGCCTCCGAAGCGCCAAAAGATCAAAGTTTTCACTAAACCGTCAGCACGGAGATACCTGGGTTCAGGGTTACCCAATTCCACTCAAAGATTTCGAGCTCCTGAACGAAAGCGTTCGCCACGAGTTCAGAGAAACGAACGAAACGACTTTGGAATTGATTTGGCGAAACGGATGCAGGCTAAGAGCCGTCTGGCCAAGAGACGATTACGACAGCGACAGCACTCCCTTCTTCTACCTGCTGGATGCAATGGGGCGCACCCCTCGAACCGTTAAGCAGGTGAGAGATGAGTACACCCCGATTGGGATCATCCCCGCACTCACCCCTCTAGAGCATGAGGAGGAGATCCTTACTGCTGAATACGTTAGGAAAAACCTGGCGTCACGACTCAGTAGCCGTCACTTCAGAAATCAACTGCGCATTCTAAGCTCAAGCAGTGACGATTGGCAGGACTTTCTTGATTTTGCGGAACCATGGATGGGGGGTATGCAAATCTCCGAACCGGTAGCCCAATACGGACCCGAGTCAAGCATTGACGTATTCTATACAGAACCGGGAAGCGGTCGAGAAAAAGAGCTCGTCTGGGCCGGAGATGGGGTACAAATTTGGCTTCAACTCCTTCTCCATATTTACCGCCTGAAGGAATCCCCCACCTTGATCCTCGACGAACCCGAGGTATTCCTGCACGCTGACCTCCAACGCCGATTGGTGCGATTGATCGATTCGCTGGGAATTCAAGTCGTATTGGCCACTCACTCTAGCGAAGTCCTAGCCGAGGCAGACAGCAAGTCGATCGTATGGATTGACAAATCCAAGCGCAACGCAATTCGAGCCCCCCGCAAGGAGGGGATGGAGACGCTCAGCGCATCCCTCGGAACCGCATTTAATCTAGGCATGGCGAAGGCTCTGCGCGCCAAAGGTGTTGTCTTCGTGGAGGGCAAGGACCTGAGGACTCTACGTATCCTTGCCAAGAATCTCGGTTACGCAAATATTGTTGCCGATATGGAGTTGGCCGTTGTTCCAATCAATGGCTACTCGAACTGGGGTAACGCCGAGGCCTTCGGCTGGCTGGTCCAAAACTTTTTGAAGGGATCAGTCGGTTCCATCATCATCCTCGATCGCGACTATAGGACGCAGTCCCAAGTTAGCTCAGTCACGGAGAAGCTCACAGAAGCAGGCCTCAAGTGCCATGTATGGTCCAAGAAAGAACTCGAAAGCTATTTGATTTCACCGTCTGCGATCTCCCGTATCTCGGGGTGCCCTCTTCCTGAAGTGGAACGGGTCATGACTGAAATTATGGATCCTATGCAGGGAGAGGTTTTCGCTAAATTCAACTGTGAACGCCAATCTGCGGAGCGATCAGGGAAGGTGCACGAAGTTAACATCACCGCGGCCACTCTTGCCGAGTTTACGCCCAGATGGGAGAGAGTGGAATACAGGCGATCAGTTTGCCCACCAAAAGAGATCATGTCGGAACTCAATAAGCATCTACAGAACAGCAATTGTAAAGCCGTCTCGTTTGACGCCCTCGCGAAATACATTCGGCAAGATGAGATCCCTGACGAAATGTTGCAAGTTCTCCATATGATCAACACCCTAGCTAGCTAGAGCCGACACCGCAGAGGGGCGATCCTTCGAGCCCCCAACACGTGAAATTACCTGACCTAAAGCGGCTCTAGTGCCGAACAGTTTCCTACCTTGAGCGCCAACGGGCGAACAGGCTATAAGTTTCAACAGGGCGCGCGCACCTATTAGCCGACTTTGAGTAGCTCCGATCGAACCCGAAGCCAGAACGGAGACATGATGCATCGCAAACCGTCCGCCAAAATGGCCAGCATCGGCGTGACGCGGACACAGCTCGCAGTCGAGGAGGGGCTGGGTTGGCTGTTTCGTGAGCAGCCAACAGAGGACTACGGCATCGACGCGCAGGCCGAGGTCGTTGACGCAGAACTGGTCAGAGGTCGGCTACTTGCCTTGCAGATCAAGAGCGGCTCTAGCTGGTTCAGAGAACAAGGTCAAGGCGGGTGGTGGTTCCGGCCAGATACCGAACACGTACAGTATTGGATGAATCATTCCTTGCCCGTCGTAGTAGTGCTCTACCATCCGGAGAGAAAGCACTGCTACTGGCAGCTGGTCAACCGCGAGACACTCATCGAAACTCCCCGCGGAGGCTGGAAGTTGCTGGTTCCTGAGACCCAAGTGCTCGACGAGAAAGCCAGGGCTGTACTCAGCAGGGCCGCCGAGGGTGACCCATACACGCTCCGAATTCGTGAACTACAGCTCGCACGGCCGTGGATGAGAATGTTGATTGAGGGCACGCGTCTAGTGATCGACATTGAGGAATGGGTTAACAAGACTTCAGGCCGAGGCACAATTGCCCTGGGCGTAGACAATGAAGACGGTAACGACCCTGAGCAGCTTGCCAGCTGGACTGTTTTTCTGGGGTTGTCCAGCTATGTCGAAGTAGTCCCGAAGCTTTTCGCTTGGGCTAATGTAAGCCTGCATGCGGAAACTTATGAAGATGTCGAATATGACGACTATCCTTACAACCGTGATGATTGGGGCGTCTTGCATCCATACATAAACCCCTCCGGCGAGGTCGACTTCTACCGGCTGGAGCTGACGCTAAATGAGCTGGGTCGAGCCTTCTTGCTGGTGGATCAATTCGCTACGGAAGGACCAAGACAGTTGACGGCAGCGCGCTCGGGCCCACACGGCAGATAAACACCGTTATGAACCGTTCTGGGCTACGTCGCGGGTTGCTCTGGTTAACGGCATGGCAGCGTGGCTGAGGCCGGTTGGGGTGCAGCGAGACACACGCGCGCCTGATCCCGTCGGCGCACCCGCCATCGTGGCTGACTGTCGTCGGCTGAGGTTACGAGCACCAACGATTTCGCGGATCCGGTCAGTTCCAAAGTGTGGAGCCGGCGGACTGGCCGAGGTGGAAGGCGGAGCCCGGAGTCGTCGGCGTCCAACCCTCATGCAGGGCAAGCCGAACAGCCGCAGCCGCATCAGACGGCAGTACAGGCTCTGCCTCACGACCGATCCAGTTGCTCGGATGCGGCTGGTCTGTGGTGACCACAAGGGTCGCGCCCGGAGTGTCCGCACGCTCGACCGCGAATGTGCACGGCGACCAGGCCAAGCCTTGGGGATACGTCGGCCTGCCTCGCAGGCGCCAGCGGTAGACCGTGCCGTCGACGACGATCCGTCGTGATCCCTTGCGGACCAGCGCCATTACACCCCCTCCAAGAGCGGCGATGCTAGCGAACTCTGCCCCGCCGTCCGTCTCAGTTTCCGTCTCATTCAGCGCCATTCACGGCCGTTCAGACCGGACAGAAGCCGGTAGCCACTCTCACGACCGGCCGTCCATGAACGCAGGTGAACGGCCCCGTCCAACGCCCCTGGTGCTACCAACACAGTTGGAAAGCGTGTTGGGGGCAACTCCTCAGGGGTTCGAATCCCCTATCCTCCGCCAGTGCCTCGGGCACGATGTCGCCGGGCCCCACCGTTCGCGGCGGGGCCCTTCGTCGTGCGTGGTTGCAGTTTTGGTTGCAGTTGGCACGATCGGGAGCCACAGCAGCGCTCAGGCCGAACCGCTCACATTTGGAAGGCGGCCCGGAGCTCGTCATCCCGGAGCAGGTCCAAGACGGCAGGGTCCTCGTCCACGAAGACCAGGGGCGCTTCCTCGGACACGGCCTTGTGCAACGCCGCGTAGCAGACGTCGGCGAACGGTTGCGTGCGCATGCGATAGATCTTGCGGCGCATGTTTCTGACATCGCCCGCCGCTCGGGCCTGTGCCCAGCCTTGCAGGTCGTCGGCCAGGTTGAGCCAGCCTTCGGCCCGGACCCGTGGTCGCTTTCCCTGGTTCAGGCCGCAGACCTCGATGGTCCACTCGCCCTTCGGTGAGCCCTCGACCGGGCGGTAGACACCGCTGGCGAGCCCGAGGTCCAGGTGATCGAAGGGATCCTCGCGGGTCGGGTCGATAAGCAGCGATCCGAGCAGGCCGTCGCTGCGGTGTTTGTTGCCCTTGAAGCGCGTGTTGCAGGTGGAGCAGGCCAGCAGCAGGTTCGGCCAGTAGAACGTCCGTAGGGCGCAGCGGGACTTGGGTACGAAGTGGTCCACGGTGTCGGCCATGTGATTGCCGCAGTACATACAGCAGTCGATGCCGGGCGCCATTTCCTCCAGGGCTTCCCGCACCGGCCGGTACACGTCGCGGCGCACGGTGTTGCGTTTCCACATCCGCTCGGTGTGCTCGTCCCGTTCGGGGACTGGGGTGCCGGCCATCTCCTGGGACAAGGCGAGCAGGGAGGCTTCCAGTTCGGTGGGGAGCCTCGGCCGAACGATCCTGATCACGAGCCGCCGCTCTCCCGCCTCCTGGCTCGCAGGCTGGAATCCTCGACGTAGGTCGCCTGTGAGCTGGCCAGGGTCCGGCGCAGGGCGCGGAACCGGCGGACTGTCTCCGAATCGGCGTCTCCCGCCGCGACCTCGTACTCCAGGTCAGCAAGCTCTTCCCTGAGCTCCTCAGCGCGACGGGAGAAGGGGGTTTCCAGGCCGAAGAAATCGGACAGCACCGCATCATCTCCAGTGCCGTAGACGATCGTGCTGTATTCCTTCTCGTCCACTACCTCCGGCGGAGTCTCCTCGTCCGGACTCGGCAGCCGAATGAGACCCCCCGGATCTGCCGCCTGGCAGATGTAGGGGCTGTGGGTTGTGACGATGAACTGGATCGCGGGGAAGTGGGTCTTGAACCACTCGCCGATTCGTTGCTGCCAGGAGACGTGGAGGTGGGCGTCCACCTCGTCGATGAGAACGACACCCTGGTACGGCAAGTACGGCCGACCGTTGTCATCGCGATGCAGAGCCAACAAACCGTAGGCGGTGTGCATCTGCCGTACGACGTCCAGGACCAGAGCCGTGACCGTGCGCAGGCCATCGCTCATGCGTCGGAGCGCGATGAGTGGCCCCTCGCCGTCGGCGCGCCGCAGCCACAACCCACGCGAGGTCACCTCCTCGACACTGAATTTGCCTGGCAGCAGGCCATCGTTGAGGAGTGCGAGGACCAGTTTGAGTAGCTGGTCGGCCCCGGGTTCGTCTTCTAGTTGGCGCAGTCGCACAGACACAAGCCAGTCGACGGACTCTGTGAGCGCCGACTGTTCCTCGAACAGAGTGCGCAGAGCCACGGAACGGTCGGGGTTCTGGGCGTTGCGTTCGTACAGACCTGTGCCACTCAACCGTCGGAAGGGACCGTACGCCGCGTGAAACCAGCCTGTCGGCGGCGAGGGCGACCACAGGAGACGAACGGCCTTGGCGCCCGAACGCGCGACGAAGCTCGCTCGTGTCGGCGGCTCGTCGTCTGGGGCCAGTGGCTCCCGGTCCGGCTTCCACACAATCGCGACCTTCAGCGAGCCTGATGAGCGCGGAGCCCCTAGATCAGCGTCTGGATCCGTTCCGACCGTGAGTTCCACCAGTCCTGTGTTCTGCCCGTAAGAGAGGTGGTCCTCGATCTCGTTGTCCAGCTGGCTCGCACGCTCCGGCCCTGTGAGGGCCAGGGCGATCGTTCGCAGCAGGGTCGTCTTCCCTGAGCCGTTTCGCCCGGCGAGCACCGTCCAGCCTGCGAAACCTCCGTCCGGGCGCGTGAAGTCGAGGTCGCAGGCACGAGCGCCGCTGAACCCACGCACGCCGTCGAGCCGGAGCCTCGTCACATACACCGGACTGCCCTTCCCTGTATTGGCCGGGCCACGTGGCCCGCCGCAATCTACCGCCCACTGTACGGATGTGCACTGACAGCGACTCGTCGCGGTTCGTGGCCGGATTCGGACGGTGGGCATTCGTAATGCCGCGCACGTACCGTACGGGCGTACGCCGGTTGATGTAATGGGTGAGACTGACGAGCCGAATAGGACGCGTCCGAGGCACGGAGCAATCAACCACGGGGAGGGGTCGTGAGCGTTGCTGGCACGCAGACGGACGACAGAGCCGAGAGCACTCTGTCTGAGGCCGGATGGCGCGTATGCGCTCCATATGAGCGTGACCTAAGGCCAGACGCGACGGCCGTCCGGACCGTTCACCCGCACGACCCCGGCCTCCGCGTCTATCTCCTCTACGTCGACCAGGACCTAAGCGGCCTCGTCGTGGCCGGAGCGGACACGGCTGATCCTCACGACCTGATCGCCGAAGCCGACAGGCTCGCCACCCCATTCGCCGAACAGCACCCCAAGCGTGCCTGGCAGGGACGCTCCTTGCCCTTCCGCTACGGAACCAACGGCCACGTCTGGCGCTTCCGCAACTCCCTCGACGCCGAACGCCTTGATGGCACGTCCGCTCCCGACGCCCCGGAAGGCGGAGCGCGCAATCGCTACGTTTTCGCCCCGGCCCGGCCGGCCACCATCGCCCGGTGGAAACGTGAGGCCGTGCGCGATCCCGATGTACCGACCCTGCGGGCCCGGCTGCGCCGCTTGCCTACGTTCCTCCTCGACCCGCGGCGCCAGTTGTATGACGCCCAGCGCCGCTCGATCGAGGGCTTGGAGAAATCCCTCGCGGCCGATCAGCCACGGGCCTTGATCCAGATGGCGACCGGTTCTGGCAAGACTTACACCGTCGTGCAGGCGAGTCATCGGCTCCTTGAGCATGCGGATGCCCACCGGATCCTCTTCCTTGTGGACCGCAACAACCTGGGTGACCAGGCGCGCGATGAGTACCGCGACTTCGTCCCGGCAGGTTCAAAGAAGGCCCTGCACGAGGAGTTCCCCCTCAAGCACCTCTCGGGTGGGAAGTCGGGCCTCGCCGACTCCGACAAGATCGTGATCACCACGATCCAGAGGCTGTGGTGCAAGCTGTCCGGTCAGCCGCTGCCGGAGCCGGGCAGTGAGGGCGAGGAGGGGTTCGAGGCGGACGGCACAGCGGGCCTCACAGCCGGGCGTCCCGAAGTCCTCTACTCAGCCGAACTCCCGCCCGACTACTTCGACTTCATCGTCATCGACGAGTGCCACCGCTCGATCTACGGGACCTGGCGGCCCGTGCTTGAGTACTTCGACGCGCACGTCGTGGGCCTGACCGCGACCCCGATCGGGCCGACGTTCGCCTTCTTCAACGAGAACCTCGTCAGCACATACTCCTACGAGGAAGCCGTCGCCGACGAGGTCAACGTCGACTACGACGTCTACAAGATCTCGACACAAATCAGCCGTGAAGGCTCGCTGATCCGGGCCACGACTCCAACAGTCGCCCCCGATGGCACGATCGAGCATCTGAACACGGTCCTCGCCCACGTGGACCGTGTGACGCGGACACGGCACTGGCGCCAACAGGACGAGGACGAGGCGTACGCACCGTCCGAACTCAACAGGAGCGTGGAGACCACCAGCCAGATTCGCACGATCATCAAGACCTTCAAGGACAACCTCTTCACCGAGATCTTCCCGCCGCAGTGGGACCTCGATACCGGCGAGGTGGTCCACGAGCGGAAGGTCGTGCCCAAGACGCTGATCTTCGCGGCCAGCGACAAACACGCAGACGCGATCGTGGACGAGGTGCTTCGCGCGTGGGACGGCGCAGGAGATGGCTTCTGCAAGAAGATCACCAGTACGGCATCTCGCCCAGACAAGGCCATCCGTGACTTCCGCAACAAGCCCGAGATCCGTATCGCCGTCACCGTCGACATGATCGCCACCGGCACCGACATCCCCGCTCTGGAGTGTCTCGTCTTCATGCGAGACATCAGGACCTGGTCGTACTTCGAACAGATGAAAGGCCGCGGCGCCCGGATCATCAAGCCTGAGGTCCTGAAACAGGTCACCGAGGACGCGCTGTGCAAGGACCGCTTCGTCATCGTCGACACGGTCGGAGTAACCGAGCACGCCATGGTCGACGCGAGACCGCTCGTACGAGATGGGATGGCGGAGACCCCCAGCCTTGAGAGGCTTCTCAAGGCGTGCGAGGACGGACTTCCTTTGTCGGCCGACGACGCCGCCACGCTGGCCGGACGCCTCAGCCGTCTCGGCCAGCGCTTGGACGACGAGCAACTCGCCCGGGTCGAGGGCAGCGCCGGCGGCCGAAAGCTCACCGAACTGGTGACGGGCCTCGTCTTGGCGACCGACCCGGACAGGCTGGCAGGGGAGCGAGTCAGGGCCGCTGTGGAAGACTCAGCGCCGGGCCTTCCACAAGCCGGTGACCTGGGGAACGCGGAATCGGACCCGGAATCGGCTGAAGCTGCGGGCGACACCATGCTGATCGAGGCGCTGCGACCGTTCATGGAACGGGAGGCGCTGCGCGAGGCGCTGCTGGAGGCCGCCAGGGAACGCCGCTGGATCAAGATCGACCACCTCAGCCGGGACGGCGGTGTGATCGCCGAAGGCGTGACGGATGTCATGCGCGCCGAGCGAACGATTACAGACTGGCGCAGGTACATGGAGGAGCAGCGAGAACGGTTCGCCGACCTGCGCATCGCGTTTGAGGACCGCCGGCCACTGAGCGAGGTCCGGGAGCGGATCGACGAGCTCCTCGGCCTGGTCAGTCCGCCGCAGCAGCGCTGGACCCACCAGCAGCTCTGGAAGGCGTACGTCGACTTCGGCATCGCGCGTAATGGGCGACGCCGCGCTGCAGGGCTGCCCGAGCTGCTGTCGGTGCTGCGCTTCGAGCTCGGGCTCGACGGAGATGAGTTCCGGCCATACCGGGATACCGTAGACCTTCGCTTCCGGGAATGGCTCGCACGGCAGGAAACGGCAGGAGCGACGTTCACGGAGGAACAGCAGGCGTGGCTGGGGCGCATCGTGGGCGTGGTTGCCACATCGGCGACCGTGTCGTTCGAGTCATTGGACCAACATGCGGTGTGTCGGGCTGAGGGCGGCTGGAGCAAGTTCAGGGAGGTGTTCGAGGGAGGGCCCCGGACACCGAATGAGCTGATTAACGAACTGGATCGGGAACTGAGTGCATGAGCGTGGATAGCGGTGAAGGGGGCTTGGGGGCGCCACCCAGCTCGGAGGGAGCGGGGCTGCCGGAGGGGTGGGCATGGGCCACCATCGCAGAAGTTCTCGTGGCGTCCGACACAGGCAAGTCATTCAAGTGCGAGCTCCGTCCAGCCGCTCCAGACGAGTGGGGCATCGTGAAGGTCAGCGCCATGACGTGGGGTGAATTCCGCCCTGCCGAGAACAAGGCCCTGCTCGACGAAGGACTCGTCAACCCTGACTACGAGATCCAGGCAGGCGACGTCTTGGTGAGCCGCGCGAACACGGTTGAGCATGTCGGCGCTCCAGTGCTCGTCGGTGAGGTGAGGCCGCGATTGCTGCTGAGCGACAAGAGCCTCCGCTTCAAGCTGGGCTCTGCAATCGACCGGAATTGGTTTATTTACTCGCTCCGATCTCCGGCTGTACGCAGGGCAATTGCAGCGAAGGCATCCGGAACGTCGGATTCGATGAGGAACATCTCCCAGCCGGACCTCAAAGCCATCAGGCTCGCCCTGCCACCTGCCGCTGAACAGCACCGCATCGCCGACGCCCTGGAGGAACACCTCGCGCGGCTAGACAAGGTTGAAGCGCGCCTGCAAGCTGCGTCCTCTCACTTCGATGCGCTCTTGCAAGCGGTGCTCGATGGTGTGGCCACAGGAGCATTGGGAGACGTCCAAGCCCAAGTTCCGGCAGAACGCCTCGTCCAGGAAGTAGCTGACGTACGCGGTGGCATTCAGAAGCAGTCTCGACGTGAGCCTGACAAGAATGCCTATCCCTTTCTGCGCGTCGCCAACGTCGGTCGGGGCAAGCTCGACCTTGAAGACGTGCACAAGATCGAGCTCTTCAAGAACGAGATCGATCGGTATCGTCTCGCTGAAGGCGATCTGCTGGTTGTCGAGGGCAATGGCAGCTCGGAGCAAATCGGGCGAGCCGCGACCTGGGACGGCAGCATCGAGGATTGCGTCCACCAGAACCATCTCATCCGCGTACGGCCCGGTCCGGAGCTGCGGCCTGCATACCTGAACTTGGTATGGAACTCACCGACCGTGGCACAGCGTCTGCGCCGCGCAGCGAGTTCGACAAGCGGCCTGAACACACTCAGCACCCGAAAGCTCAAAGAGCTTGTCATTCCCGTTGCTGCGCTACCTGACCAGGACAGCTTGGTAGAGGCCGCAAACCGTGCGTACGCCCGTATCGTCGCCGGCCGTCGCCGGGTGAACAACGGTCTCGCCCACGCCGCCGCCCTCCGCCATGCTCTCCTAGCCGAAGCCTTCGCTGGCCGCCTCGTCCCGCAGGACCCCGAAGACGAGCCCGCCGAGGATCTCCTCAAGCGCATCCGCGCCGAGCGCGAGGCCGCCGACGCAGAGCGGAAAGCAGCACGGTGGGCTGCCGCCCAGGCCAAACGGAAGAGCCAGGCTAAGCCCAAGGTGCCTGCCCCGGCAGACGCCCCGCCACCTCCTGCCCCCACCACAGTCACCGTCACCCCCCTCCCCGAGGGCGAACAGGCCACCCTCCCTTTGGAGTTCAACGCGTGAAGCTGGAAGCCCGCCGTCTCGTCGAGCGGCTCTGGAACTACTGCAACGTTCTGCGCGATGACGGCGTCTCAAGCCTCGAGTACCTGGAGCAGCTCAGCTTCCTGGTGTTCCTCAAGATGGCCGCCGAGATGGAAGAAGCCGATAAGGACCTTCCCCAGGACAAGCGCCGCCGAGTCCTGCCGGACACCGAGAAGTGGCGTAATCGAGGCTGGACTGATCTGCTTGACCGCACCGGCAGCGGCCTGGAAGAGGAGTACACCCAGCTGCTCACCGACCTGGGCAAGCAGGGTGAGGGCGAGAAGACCACCCTGGGCCTCATCTTCTACCGCGCCCGCAACCGGCTCCAGAACCCGGCCAACCTCCGCCGCCTCATCGTCGACCTGATCGACAAGGAGAAGTGGCTCAGCTCCAGCAAGGACATCAAGGGCGACGCCTATGAGGCGCTGATCGCCCGCAGCGCTGAGGACACCAAGGCGGGGGCTGGGCAGTACTTCACGCCGCGTGTGCTCATCGAGTCCATCGTGCGGTGCATGCGCCCCACTCCGGACGACACCATCACCGACCCAGCCTGCGGCACCGGCGGCTTCCTGCTCGCCGCACACGACTACATCGTGCAGACGTGCGGCGATGATATGTCCACGGAGGAGTCCGTCCGATTCGACGAGGGCGCCATCTGGGGTACCGAGCTCGTCCCGGCGACCGCCCGCCTCGCGGCGATGAATCTGCTCCTCCACAAAATCGGCAGGCCCGAGGGTAAGCCCCTCATCCATGTGAAGGACGCCCTCGCCAAGCCTCCCACTCCCGCCGAGCGGGCCTCGATGGTCCTCGCCAACCCGCCGTTCGGCAAGAAGTCCTCGATCGTGATCACCAACGTCGATGGTTCGGTCAGCCGCGAGGACATGTCGTACCACCGCAAGGACTTCTGGGAGACCACCACCAACAAGCAGTTCAACTTCGTCCAACACATCGCGAACCTGCTCACCGACAACGGCCGTGCCGCGGTGATCCTCCCCGACAACGTCCTCTTCGAAGGCGGCCGGGGCACGAGCATCCGCCGCGAACTACTCAAGCGCTACAACCTCCACACCATGCTGCGCCTGCCCGCCGGCATCTTCTACGCGGGCGGCGTCAACGCCAACGTCCTCTTCTTCGACGCTGCCCCGCCCCGCCGCAGCGAAGACGAACCCCCGCACACGCAGCAGCTGTGGGTGTATGACCTGCGCACCGGCAATCGCTTCACGCTGAAGCAGAACCCGCTGCTCCCCGGGCACCTTGAGGACTTCGAGAAGCGTGCGTTCGGCGTCGGCACCGACGACCCGGATGGCGCCATCGAACGCCGCGTACCCGAAGGCCGCCTCCAGGTCTTCGACGGCGCCGAACTCGTAGCTACGAAGGATGTCAATCTCGACATCGGCTTGATCGAGCCGGAAGCCGCGAAGGCCAAATCCCTGACCGAGCTGACGCTGGCGCTTTCTGCCGACCTGCGCGAGGCACTGCTCGAACTTGAACACCTAGCAGCCGACTTGGACGTAGAGCTGCCGCCGCTGATCCGAGGACAGCAGTAGGGGAACGGGCCCGGCCGTGGCGGTCAGGGCCCATTCCCTCACCTCCAGCTACAAGTCGTCGCTCCCGAGATACGAGAGGAGGGCCGATGGCAGGGGAGGCAAAGGCCATCCGCGCCCTGGCACAGCTCGCCGACCACGTGCATTGGGTACGGGAGTGGCCGGACAAACCGGCCTGGCGCGACCGGGTTCGCCGATGGGTACACCCCGAGTCTTACCGGTTCGACCGAAGCGCCACCCCGCCAAGGCCCTGGGTCGACAGACCCGCCGGGCACTACGAGCGGACCGGTTGGCGCATCCGGGCGGCGTACTTCAGATCCGACCTGGCCTTCGAGGTCTCGTACGTGGTCTGCGGTCAGTGTGAGACCGGCTGGGTGGAATCGCCTTATTCCTATGAGGGCTACAAGCGCTGCGGCCTCGCCTCAGCCGCACTCCGGTCGCTGCGCCGTACTTACCCCGAAGTCCAGTGGCACACAGGTGGCGGGCACTTCCGCGAGGCCGAGCCCTTCTGGAGTTCTGTCAGCGCGGGCATTCCCGGCGGCTACACCCAACGGGAAAGGTGTCATCACGTCGATCCGTGGCGGACGCGGCGAGCATGAAGATACGGCACCGGCACACCTGGTCAGGCAACTTGCGGTCATCGTCCGTCTCAGTTTCCGTCTCATTCAGCACCGTTCACGGCCGTTCAGGCGAGCCCAGGACCCGGGTACAGCTCGGGATCAGGTCGCCCATGAACGCAGGTGAACGCCCCTGTACACAGGCCAGCGTGGCACCACCACAGTTGGAAAGCGTGCTGGCGCGGCGGATCTGAGTCGGACACGGCAGTGCGGGTGTCAGACCCCGATGGCAGTCTGTCCGGCATGGAGACACCCATTGCCCCTGACCGCGGGGACGAAGAGCACGCCGTCATCGCGTACTTCCGGCTTGCCCGTGACGGCTTCGGCGAGGCCGACCAGCGCGCGCGGATCTACAGCGCTAAGCGGGTGATGGGGGTAGCAACTGAGAAGGCTGGTGTCGGGGAGGTCGACGGGAACGAGTTCGGAGGCGGCGAAGCCGTCGTGTACTCCTACGGACCCGACGCCGATGCTCTGTTCGAGGTCCTGGAGCCGACTCTGCGCAGTCTGCCGTTCCGGCCGGCACACGTCCTTCTCCGGCGGGGCGACAGCGAGATACGTGTGGATCTGTAGGGGCCTGCCGAGTAGCGCGCAGCGCTGTCGAACGCACCACAAGCGCACCAGATACGTCGGGGAACAGCGGGGAACCACGGTAAGCGCAACGAAGCCCGACCGGACCACATCACAGGCCTTTGCCCAGGTCAGCGCCCAAGCCCGTCCCAAGTAGACGCAGCTTCCCAAGCTGATGGTTTCGTTCGCGATTCCAGACGGCTGCTATTCCTCACCTCGTGTGCTTGTCTGCCGCTTCGTCCGGGCTGCGGCGCTGGGGCGCCGGTCCCGGCCGAGCGGCAGACAAGCAGGCGATGAAGTGCAGCGCGCGCTGCAGAGAACCCCGCACATCAGCCGCCGGGGGAACGGAGACATGCGGGGCCATGCCGGCCAGTCGCGGGAGCTTGCTCGAACCGCGAGCGACCGGGGTCTCTGAAGCGAAGCGGTCAGGCAGCCGACGTGTGCGAGCGAGTACGCCCCGCCTCGTGCGGCAGCGGCTCGGGTTGGGTCGGCATCTCCGCCGCTAGGCCCGACGCGATCACCTCGGCGAGTATCAGAGCCGCTTCGGGCCGGACGATGCCGAGGCTTACCAGGCCGTCGCCCGACACGTTCACGTCGGCGGTGAGGCCGGGGAAGTCCGACTCCAGACCTACGGCGGTCAGTTGAGTGGCCAGAGCATCAGCACTGCGACGGGCCTGTGCCCAGCCGCGGACGTAGGGCACGCCGGGCATCAGGTTCTCGGCGCGCTTGGCGACGACTCCCCGTCGGTCGGTCATGACGTCAGTCCTTTCCTGCATCGTGTTCCGCGGCATCATCGCCGTGATCTTCAAGGTGTTGCGACACTGAGGCCAGGGCTAGACGCAGCAGTTCCGCCAGGCGTTCCGCAGTGGCCGGCGACACCCGTCCCAACTCCACAAAGCCGTGCCCGAAGGCGTTCAAGTCGGCGCGCAGGTAGGGAAAGTCCTTCTCCAGTCCAGCGCGGACCAGAGCGTCGCGGAGAGCGGTCGTGGCATCCCGCGCGGCATACCAATCGTCACTGTTCAGGGGCGACCAGGTGGCAGCGTCGTGCCGCTGTGCCGCGTCACCCCGCATCGGTGGCCGTCCCCTCGAAGGCGCGGAGTGCAAAGGCGGCAGCGGACGAATAGCGCTCGCTGTAGCTGTCCACGCGGGCGAGCAGTTCGGCCGAGGCGATCAGCATCGTCGCCAGGGCGATCGGGCGGAGCGGATTGGCAACGGGCCGCCGGGTGGGAGCCCGAAGCCACTGGTAGCGGTCACCGGTCATGGGCATGGGGCCGGGGACGACGACCACCGAGCCTTGAGTCAGGTAGCGGTATCGCGGCGGAGCTCCCACTTCCCGCGCGAGGTGGTGAGAAAAGGTCTCCTTGCTCCGTGAGCCGAGGAAGAAGCCCACCCGCCGAGCCTTGTGGTCGAGTACCACGGGCCCGAACGGAAGCCCCCGGCGCAGAAGTTGGTCGAAGGTCTCCATGCCGACCCGCTGTTCGACCGTCACCACGTCGAAGAAGCGGCCTGCCGCGAGCGGGTACGGTGCGAGTGGGTCGTCCGCCCAGGTCGCCCGGCAGGCTGCCGGATCATCGGCCGCCGCAGAGAGCCATTCGACGCCCCTGGTGGTCATCCTCTGCACGTCATCTCACCTCGGTCAGTCTCAGTCGCGGCTGCAATGCCGCTCTGCCTCCAGACTCACGTTCACCACCCCGGCTGTGGCAGATGACGAGAGGTGACGGGGGATGACGCGTTGCGCGTGGACGCGTCATCCCCCGTCGTGGCTCAATCTCCCTCGATGTGCCGTTACTTGGGGCGTCAGACCGTGAACCGCGCGTACATTCGGTCGTACGGCATCAGCGTCGTGCGCCCCAGTGGTCGCAGCAGTCCACGCCGCGGGAGGGGACGGTCACGTCTTCAATGGAATCGACCAGCGTTCGCTTACGGCAAGCTCGTACGGATCGCGGGTGGAGCCAGCCGCGGCTGGTACGCGAGCTGCGTCAGGCGGCAACTCGTCGTGGCCATCAGCTTCCGGCGGATGCCAGCGTCAAGCGGCGTATCGCCAGCTGGGAGAACGGTCACAGCGTTCCTGACGACTTCTACGGACCGCTGTTGTGCGAGGCGTACGGCCTCAGCGCGGCCGAGCTCGGGCTGAACCACGAGGGGTCTGCTGCACGATTGGGTGACATCTGATCTGGCTTGCCCTGTGGGGCGGGTGGGAAGGATGTCGCTGTGCCCAAGCCTTATCCGGAAGAGTTCCGCGAGGATGTCGTGCGGGTCGCGAGGAACCGCGGCCCGGGCGTGACGGTGGAGCAGGTGGCCGCCGACTTCGGAGTCCACGCGATGACGCTGTGGAAGTGGATGCGCCGGGCGGACATCGCCGATGGGACAAAGCCTGGGGTGACCAGCCAGGAGAGCGCGGAACTGCGGGAAGCACGTCGGCGGATCAAGCTGCTGGAGCAGGAGAACGAGGTCCTGCGCCGGGCCGCTGCCTATCTGTCGCAGGCGCATCTGCCGGGAAAAGGATCTACCCGCTCGTGAAGGAGCTGGCCGGGGACGGTGTGCCCGTCACGGTGACGTGTCGGGTCCTGAAGCTCGCCAGACAGCCCTACTACCGCTGGCTGGATCGGCCGGTGACCGATGCCGAGTTCGAGCAGGCCGCTCGCGCGAACGCGTTGTTCGACGCTCACCTTGAGGATCCTGAGTTCGGCTACCGCTTCCTGGCCGACGAGGCCCGCAGCATGGGAGCCGGCATGGCGGACCGGACCGCCTGGCGGATCTGCCGGGACAACCGCTGGTGGAGTGTCTTCGGCAAGAAGCTCGGCAGGACCAAGAAGGCCGGCCCGCCGGTCCACGACGACCTCGTCCGCCGTGACTTCACGACGGACGGACCGAACCGGCTGTGGCTCACCGATATCACCGAACACGCCACAGGTGAGGGCAAGTTGTACCTCTGCGCGGTCAAGGACGTCTTCAGCAAGAGAATCTTCGGCTACTCCATCGACGCACGGATGAAGTCCCGCCTGGCCGTCACAGCCCTGAACAACGCCGTTGCCCGCCGGGAGAACGTCGCCGGGTGCGTTCTGCACAGCGATCGTGGGTCGCAGTTCCGGTCACGGAAGTTCGTCCAGACGCTCGGCCAGCACCGGATCACCGGTTCGATAGGGAGGGTCGGGGCGGCAGGCGACAACGCGGCCATGGAGTCGTTCTTCAGTCTGCTGCAGAAGAACGTCCTCGACCGTCGGGCGTGGGCCACCCGCGAGGAACTGCGGATCGCGATCGTGACCTGGATCGAGCGGACCTACCACCGACGCCGCAGACAAGCCTCCCTCGGCCGGCTGACACCCATCGAATTCGAGACCGTTATGACCACACCGGCCTTCCAGGCCGCGTGACCCAACCTGTCACCCAACCCTGCATCAGACCCACGTGCTGGAGGTGGAGGACCGATGAGGCATCACTGCCGTTGGGATCGTGGACGCCGTCGCTCACGAGCCAGTCATCCTCGTCATCGTGGATCACGGTGAGGGCCGGAAACTCCCCAGCCGAGACCGTCCTTTGGATGATCGCAAGCAAGTCATGGGGGAAGATTTCCCCTTTAAACGGCCAGCTCAGCTGAGGTTGCATAGATCCCATGCGGGTGATTCTGCGTACAGCAGCGAGGTACAGCAACTACAGCAGCCGTCTCTGCTCAGCAGTGGGCGCCACGGACTCAGCTTCGGCCGGTATGACCCTGATCGACCGTTCTCTCTAGAGCTACGGATCAGAAAGTAATGGCCTCGCCGTGTATCGCGCCGAAGCCATCACGTCTCCGGACTCCAGCGCTCCGGCCCAACTCCGCGCCAGTCGATCAACGGCACCTGCGCGACCTCGCCGGGGCGATCTCCAGTCCGGCACGGCGAAGGAACTTGGCGACATCGACCACGTTGTGGGCCAGGCCGAGGATCTCGCCATACACGTGTACACGCCGGCCACCCGCCAGCGACGGCGAATGCGCGATCACACGTATCGGGCCGGACATGCCTTCAGAGCACCCCCACTCATGAAGGGGGGCAGATGGCCTGCACGATAGGTGAGGCCGACTTTTGCTCACCAGAGGCGGCGTTCCTGGGCCGTAAGACCCGCAGCATTCATCAGGTGCTCCCACTGGGCAGCCAGTGGCTTCGACCACGCAGGGTCCACACCATGTCCGTACGCAAGCAGCCCGTCGATGTGGTTGACGAACCCTTGCAGGGAGCTGTAGCCGGCGTGCTCGACGTGGGCCCCAAGCCCGAACTTGGCGACACCGCGGACGTGATCTTCGAGTCCCCGTCTCGTGTGCCGCAGTAGTCGGAGTCTCTCGCCGTCCACGAGGAGACCCAAGACGATCTTGCGGGCACCTGGCGGCACAACGCGGGTCTTCTTCCTGTGTAGCCGGAACCGGGCGTCGGACACCGTTGCCGAGATTTCGGAGACGCAGCGTGTAAGCGTGGAGCGGTCGAGGCCCCTCGGAGTAGAGAAGGTCATATCGTCCGCATAGCGTGTGTACGTCATGCGGTACCGGTCGGCGACGGATGAGAGAGCCTCGTCCAGTGGGCGGGCGGCCAGATTGGCAAGGGCGCCACTCGCGGGGCCTCCCTGTGGCAGGTGGCCCAGGGCCGGCGCTCTGTAGGTGGGGATGGCCTGGTACGCACTCCTGAAGTGTGGCCAGGTGATTCCGCCCGGAAGACGGGTACAGACGCGGGCAATTTCGAAGGAGACGAGGCTGTTGTAGCCCACCGCTCGCAGGATCGACTGAACTGCACGCTCGTTGACGGAGTGGTAGAAGTCATGCAGATCGAACTTCAGCAACCACGAGGCACCAAGGTGAAGCTGCGCGCACTGCACAGCAGAGCGTCCCTGCTGGTAGGCGTAGCTCGCCCCGTGGGTCGGTATCTGGCTGAATACGTTGCCCAGGAGCCAGCGTTGTACGTCCATCAAGACGGGCGCTGGGGAAGCGATTGTGCGAAATTTGCCGGGCTCACGCTTGGGGCGGGAGAACTCGGTGTATGGGTCCTGTCGCCGTTGGACGATCTTTCGTAGGTAGAGGTAAGGCGCGCCTGTCTGGTGGGCCAGGTGCCCCAGCGTCAGTACAGGTGTGAGTCCTTGACTTCGGACTCGTTGCATCTGCACCAAAGCCTCGTCGATTACTGAAGAAGTGATGCCATTCCTGCGGCCGAGGCTCCGGTAGTGTGCGGGAGAGTCGATTGGTGGCCTACCTTCGGTGTATCCCGCCCCGGCGGGCTGGTGCGAGTCGCGCGCCAGACTCCCGTCGGAGCACGTGCGCCTCGCACCATCCAGGCGTTCGACAGCTTGTCCACAGCGTGCGGCTCACGACCGCAGCCTGACCTACAAATGCAGATCGTTGACTCGACGATGACCTCGCCGATTGCGCTAGGCCGTTACCAACTCTCCCGCAAGGTGCCAGGGTAGTAAGGCTCCTGACTGCCACGCAAGCGGCTTACGATGACCCGGGGCTTCGCCTTGGCTGCCCGCAGCTCCTTCCATCCTGTGTCGGTAAGCCGCGTTTGAGAGTCCACCAAACCCAGTTTCTGGGCCTGGAGGACGAGGTCTCTGGCCATCGGAACAGAGACCGAAACATCGGTCGCCAGTTGTTCGGGGTGCCTATGGCCCTTCGCGATGTGGCCAAGGACCTCAACAAGGTCCCTGATGCCGCCGCGATAGCGCACGTGCAGCTTGCCCGATCCTGTCAGCTGGACTCGCTCCATGCCACGCAGCCCGAGTTCCGCCTTGCGCTCTGGCCGGTATCCGACGAGGTCACGCATGAGCCCCGGCGGAGCAGTGCGGTGCTCGAAGAACGGTGCCCACTTCCCGTCGGGACGCCGAGTCCGGCCCCTGGATTGGCGCAGGATGGATGGCAGATTGTTCGGAACGGTGTGCTCGAACACGAGCAACCCCTCGCTGCCCGACCAGCCTGCACCGTCTTCGGGCCGCCGTGCGTAGTCTTCGCACAGCCTCCTGATCCTCCTGAGCTCGTCCGGATGCCACTGAGCCGAGGGAAGGTCCATCCCGCGGTGCAGCACCGACACCCCGTCGTACAGCCCACTGGCACGGATGCGCCGCAGTCCGGAGGTTGTTGCGGCGAAGAGGACCAGGTGCAGCCGGACCAACTTCAGGGAGCGCCAGCTGCGGATCGTCGCATTCCGCAGCCAGGCCCGCGCGTACGCCAGAGACTCCTCGCCGGAGCCGGCGTAGTCGGAAACGAACACTAGGCTCCGTGCACGACGCGCGCGAAGAAGATCAATCGTCATGGCGTTGCGCGTCACGACGGAGGTGTCCAGGCTCCGCTGCACGCCGCGGATGATGTTCTGGACGATCAACTCGCTACCGCCACCATCGCCACCAGAAACCTGTGGTGACACGTTGTTGATGAACATCGTGTCCGTTGGCTTGCAGGAGCGGACGCCATACAGTGCCGCCGGTTTCTCCATGCTGGCTTCACCAACTAGGACTGACCCCAGATGTTCCAGAAGCCCCTGCCTGAACGTCGTCTCCGACACGATATGCAGGCTGTCGAGCAATTGCGCAGCCGTCTCAGTGTCCCTGGGGCCGAAATTGGTCAGCCACTCGATCCCCTGATGGGTTTCGCTGGGCCTCGCTGGCTCTCTTACGGCACGCATGTGCACCGCGCCCCCTTGTACCGGATTCCGTATCTGAGCTGGCGTACCCCACCGTAGCGACTGCCTAAGCCTGTGTGGGCGTAGTTCTGGGCGCACGGGAGGTCGTGCCCGCAGGCCGGGAAGTTAGCGTTTCGCTGCTCACGCAAGTCCGCTTTGTCTCAGGCCGTACGCGAATCCGCAGGGCCTCCCCCGCCCACAGAAGTAGGCGAGGACCCCGGGGCGCATCTACTTTGCGGCAGCGTCTGACACGTCGCTCTCGCTCAAGCTTCGGTGAGGCTGCTCAAGGATCCAGGCGAGCCCCCTTCCTGACATCCACCTCTGACATCAACAACGGCAGACAGCAGGAGACCTGGGCAAACCGTGGCGCTTCACCCTGCACGCATCTGAGGTCCATGAGGCCAGGTGGATCGAACTCCTAAAGCGGGTGTCAGACCTACCTGCGACGCCGGAAGTACCAACCGGACCGCCAGCACGACAAGGATGGAGACCACGAAGGCCCTCACCGTGGTTGCCGCGTTGTACGAGCTGTAGACCAGGGCAAGCATGCTCAACAGTCCGCAGCGGGGTACCGGTCGCCGCACAAACAGCAGCGACCGTTACGCGATGACTGCGATGACGACAGACGGCGGTAGCTGCCAACGGTTGCGTCCAAGGAAGTGGTGTAGGGGCTCCCACCTGGTCCGGACGTGAGCCCACGGCCAGAGTCACGGCGCCGACGATGCGGATCTTCGGCTTGCCCCTCTCGTCTTCAAGGAGACTCAGATGTCATACGACGACCCGCCTGAGCCTCTCGCCCCGTCGACGGCCTCTGACTGATCCTCTGGGCTTGATTCGGGTCGAAGTGTTGCTCTACGTTTCGCGAATGGCGATTCTGCAGACGCTGACGAACCAGGGACGCGTAGTGGGCGGCCACTTGGCGAGCGGCAGCGTTCTCTCAGGCCACGGTGGGCTCACGATCCAGCACCCACGCAACCCATTCAAGCGGCACAAGCTCAACGCCGAGACCGTGCTCGAGTGGGAGGCACTCTCGACCAGGGAAGGTGTCGCTGGCGTCATGGGCCAGGCTGCCGCGAAGGCTGCTCTGCCTGGGATGATCGGTAAGGCTGTCGGTGCCGGCATCGGGGCTTCCATGAAATCCGGGCACACCGTCCGCGTGAACTGGGCCGATGGCAATCAGTCCATCATTGAGTTGCCGGAGAAGCTGTTCATGATCTTCTCCGTATTGCTCAAGGGCCAGCAGGTCGTAACTGATACCTCAGCGCAGGCCGAGCCTTCGGAGCTCCTCCCGGCGCAGCCTGGCGTTACCGAGAAGATCTTGGACCTCGCTTCTTCGGTAATTCGGCAAGGCAAGCATGGGGCACCGGCCGAGGCCGCAGCTCAGCCGGATGTTGTCGAGCAGATCGCGAAGCTCGCGTCGCTCCACGACGCCGGCATCCTCACGGACAAGGAGTTCGCGGAGAAGAAAGCTGAGCTGCTCAAACGTCTCTGACACTTGAGGCGGCCAGAACTCGCCACCAGGCGCCTGTCCCCTTCCGCCCCAGGTCAGTCCCTCCTCAGCAGGACCCAGATCACCTCAGCCTCCCAAGCTGAGAGTTATCCCAACACCTCACGTGTGACGCACTGGAGAGCGTTTGCAGAGTGCGCTACATGACAGAGAACGCCCTTGTCGGAGCCCAGAAGCGAGGTCGGCCGGTACAGCGGCTCTCGGTCCTGCCGACACTCCCGGTCAGCTCGACGTCATCCACACTGAGGTCCGCTCCCGCGCCATACGAGCTCTACCTACATCCTGTTAAAGACATGAGGCATGAGGGTTCCTCGACCTGGGCGAGTTATCACCGTTTGAAGCACACGCCGACGATGATGAACCGGCCGGCCAGTCGCCACGGCCGAGGACTCGTCGAACGCATTGAGCGCTGCCGAGAAGGTCACGAGCGCAGTGCGTAAGCGGCGGCTCAAGGAGAGCATCATCCAGGCCGATCACGGTACTTCGTTCGAGCTGGCCAGCCTTGGGACCGATCCCCGATGCGCGCCCCGGCC
Source organism: Streptomyces sp. NPDC002698 (assembly GCF_042888945.1). Lineage (NCBI taxonomy): Bacteria > Bacillati > Actinomycetota > Actinomycetes > Kitasatosporales > Streptomycetaceae > Streptomyces > Streptomyces sp. NPDC002698. Next base: position 411,789 of record NZ_JBIAQM010000001.1, on the reverse strand, counting down.
ACGCCATACTGCACACGGCTGAGGCTCCAGCCGCCGATCGGCCGACGTGGAATCCGAGGAATCCGAATCGCAGCGTGCGGCTCCCTGCCGGGGCCCTGCTGAGGCCTGCGGAAAGGTCTACACCCTTGAGTGACGTCGAGATGCAGCACTGACGGCGGAGATCGCCCTAGTCTCACACGGGGCGGGATCGTCGGCTGTGGGCAGGGTGGTGTATTCAAGTACCAGCATCGGTACGAGCCGCCGCACATGGGCGGTGCCGGTATGGGGAGGGGCCGCGTTGAGCGTTCTTGGGGAGCCGGTGGAGCAGATAGATCTGACGCCTTCACCACAGCTGTTGGAGGCACTGGGAGACATCCCATACAAGCCGTGGCAGTGCCTGGCCGAGCTAATCGATAATTCGTTCGATGACTTCCTGTCGGATCCAGACCCGGATCCAAGGGGGACCCGTAGCGTGTCGATTACGCTACCGAAGGCGACCTCCGCCGATCCCCAGGTGACCGTGGTCGACAACGGCCGGGGAATGAGCCTGGAGATGCTGCAGAGCGCGCTGCGTGCGGGCTACAGCGGCAAACGGCGGTATGGCAGCCTCGGCCTGTTCGGGATGGGCTTCAACATAGCCACCGCGCGCCTCGGCAATCTCACCGAGGTACGCACCACGCGAGCGGGTGACGATTCCTGGCTGGTCGTCGAGATCGACCTGCGCCGACTGGCCCGCAACGACAGCTATGCCGCCCCCTTGCGCCGCGAACCGAAGCGTGATGCAACCGTTCACGGAACCGAGGTAACGGTACGTCGCCTACGTGACGACATCGCAGAGGAACTCAAGCGGCCCCAGCGGCATGCCGCCATCCGCAGAGAACTGGGGCGTGTCTATTCCTACCTGTTGCGGGCGGAAGGCTCCGTGCCAGGCCTCCCCGACGGCGCGGCTGCGGGACGTGGGTTCCAACTCAAGGTGAACGACAAGAGCGTCTCTCCACGGCTCCCGTGTGTATGGGATCACACCAGGTCCGTAACCCGCGAGGGCCGCGAGATCCCGGCCGTGCTACCGGTCGACATCGAGCTCACACCCGCGCTGGCTTGCATGGATTGCGGTCACTGGCACCGTGCCGACCTGAACCTCGACCGGTGTGCCGAATGCGAGAGCGAGGACCTGCAGGTCCGCGAACGCCGTATCCGCGGTTGGATCGGCGTGCAGCGCTACCTGGACGAAACGGACTTTGGCATTGACTTCCTGCGCAACGGTCGCAAGATCCGTCTAAACGATCGCAGCCTGTTCTCGTGGGAACACCCCGAGACCGGAGCGCTGGTTCCGGAGTACCCGGTCGACATCCCCGCAACGCAAGGTCGCATCGTCGGCGAAATCCACCTGGACCACGTGCCGGTGGGCTATCAGAAGCTGGATTTCAACCGCGAGAGCCGGGAGTGGCGCACCGCCCTTACACAGCTGCGCGGCGACGGACCAATGAGGGCAAGAAAAGCCAAGGATCTCGGATACGGAGAAAACCAGTCGCCGCTAGGACTGATTTTCAAGGGTTACCAGGAGAACCGTCCTGGAGCCCGGTGCCTGATCCCAGGCAACGGCCAGAAGGCCATCCACGACAGTGCCCGGACATGGGGGAAGAACTTCCATACCGGGATGGCCGAGTACATTTCGGACGAGGTCTGGTTCCGGCACGTCGTGGGGCACGACGAGGAACACGGCAGCGGTACTGGCAAAGCCAGCAAACAACGTCCCTCGGCAAGTGGTCCGGCCACCCCCCTCGGGGCGCGTCTGGGCCTCGGTCCATTGCCACCGACCACCCCAACGGGGGCTGAGAAGGACGATGAGGCACAACCTGATCCAGAACCAGTCGAGACGGAAACGGAAGAGCAGCGCTTCGAACGGTACCGACGCGGCGCGCGCAAACTGCTCGACCTGGTCGGCGAAGTCTCGCTCCCCGGACGCCTGGGACGCCGGCAGGTAACGGTATATGAGACCGCTCACCCCTTGCGAGACGACCGCGACCGCGATGCACCGTCGCTGGCACGCTTGGCTGCCGGGAACAACCTCGAGGTCTACGTCTACGGAGACCACGCCGTCTTTCGCCAGTTCGGACGGGACCCCCGGGACTATGCCCTCATGGAAATGGCGCAGACGCTTCAGGCCACCCAACCGGACGGCCCGAAGGCCACCACGATCGCTGCGGACATCACTCAGCAATTTCCCGGCCAGCGCGTCACCGACTCGGCACTCCGCGACAGAATCGAGACCGTCCTCGACAACGTCCGCCGTCGTATGCGATTGCAGGCGCGGGCCGACGAGCCCGTCGACTGGTGGGCGGCTCTTCCTGACTCCTGCCAGCTGCAAGCGGAGCGTGCTGCAGGACGTGCGGACTCCGCTTTGGATTGGCGTGAGGCAATCAAGACCGGCAAGTTCGTTGACCACCTCGACGCCGCCGGTGTGGCCGCGCTAATCCGAGCGGCACCTGGACGCTTCCTCGACGGCAGTGTCTTCTCAACTACCTGGGCCAGCTGGTCGGATGCCGACACGAAGGAGCGCCAGGTGGCCCAGGTCACCCGGCCGTTCGAGGTCCTGCACGAATTCATGGTCGAGCAGGGACGAAAGTCGCGTCTGGAGTTGTCCTTGGCGCGGATCACGTTGGACATGCTCGACGTGATCGTTACCCGGTTGGAGTAGGTAGGTGAGCATCTCTTTCGTAGAACCGGCGTTCCTGCGCGAAGTCGGCCCGATCGGGTTCACCCGCCAACTGGAACGCCTAGCGCTGCACCTGGGATTCACTAATGTCGTGAACATCGACGGACCTGGCGACCAAGGCGGTGACCTTCTAGCCGAGCGAGAAGGTCGCCGTTGGGTCTTCCAAGCGAAGTGGAAAAAACGGGGTGCACCCGTTCCTCCAGGCGCCATAGAGGAGGTCTTGGACGCCAAAGCCCACTACGGCGCCTCGTACTGTGTTGTCGTCACGAACAGTCGATTCGGTCCGGAGACATACAAACGCCGCGATCGCCTTGCATCAGCCGGAATGCGCGTGGAACTTTGGTCGGGCGTTGACCTGACCGAATTGTACGCGGACCCTTCCTATATGCTCGAACACCTCCCTGAACGCACGCTCCGGGATTACCAGGTGACAGCATTCGAGGAAGTCGTCGGCGATCTAGACGCCTCGGGACGGGCCCTGTTGATCCTGGCCACCGGACTCGGCAAGACCGTCATCGGGGGCGAGGTGATCGCCCGGCACCTGCGCAGCCGACCCGACGACAAAGTTCTGGTCGTCGCTCCCACGAAGGACCTCGTAGAGCAGCTGGAGCGTGCGTTGTGGCACCACCTATCCAAGAACGTGCGCACCCAATTGCTTACCGGCGACCACCGTCCCGACGACCTGCGCGGGGTCACCTGTGCCACCGTCGCTAGCGCGCTCTACTGCGCCCGGGCCGGCTTTCGACCGGGGCTCGTCATGGTCGACGAAGCGCATCATGTCTCCGAGAACGGCCAGTTGGCGGACCTGCTGAACGTTCTCTCCTCAACTGAGCAGTTCGGGGTCACTGCGACCCCGTGGCGAGGGGACCGATTCGACATCCAGGAGCGTTTCGGCGAGCCGAGCTACAGCCTAGGCATCGAAGACGGCATGCGTTTGGGCTATCTCGCGGACGTACGTTATCGATTGTTCGCGGACACGATCGACTGGGACTTCGTACGGGACGCGAGCAAGAACGAATACTCCATCAAAGATCTAAACGCTCGCCTGTTTCTCCCCGAGCGCGACGAAGCGGTGCGCGACCGACTTATCGAGGTATGGAAAGCCACCGAGAAGCCGCGCGCGGTCGTATTCTGCCGCACAATCGAACACGCCGAACGCATGGCAGACCTGTTGAATGAGGTTCCGCAATGGCCGGGAGCACTCGCCGTACACGCTCGTCTTGACCAACGCGAACGCCAGTCGCGCCTGATGCGCTTCCGCAGAGGGCAGGTCCCCATCATCACCGCCGTCGACATCCTCAATGAGGGTGTCGACATCCCAGATGTGAACATATTGTGTTTCGCGCGAGTCACTCATAGTCGTCGCATCTTCGTCCAGCAGCTTGGCCGCGGACTTCGCCTCCGGACGGGGAAGTCTCATGTGGAGGTACTCGATTTCGTAAGTGACATCCGTCGAATCGCCGCCATCCTGAACATCCGCAGCCAGATCGCCGCCGATGAGGTCGAGGTGTTGCGTCTCGCCGAACGCGGCACCACCTTCGAGTTTAGTGACCAACGAGCCGAAAGCCTTATGCGTGAATGGATAAAGGATGCCGCGAGCCTTGAGACGGCACTAGACGAAAGTCGGCTGCAGTTCCCCGACCCAGCGGTCTTCGGAGGCTGAGGCCAGCCACCCCTGGGCACTGGCCTGGACGGAGGCGGCCGCCGTTCCAGACGAATTCAGGCACGGCGGCCGCTTCCAAAGGCTGCTGCCGACAGCGTGCCGGGGAGCTCTTGTTGCCCACGACTTACGTCAGTTTGTCTGTGGGAAAGAGCTTCTCGGCAGGCCCCTCCGCCCGACGACGCGTCATGCGCCCACTCCATCGGCTGTCGACTGAGGCGGAGTCAAGCAGCGTGCGGGACGGCAGCAAACGGTAGGACAGTTGAGGACGGCCTGCGGGTTCGCCGGGTCAGACAAAACAGCTCAGCTAGATTTTACAAGCCCACAAGACCCAGCCGCGCCTTCGCTACAGCAATCGCCACATTTTCTGCAGCCGTGCTGGGGTCATCGTGCTCCCACACACGAAGCACCGTCCAGCCAGCAGAAAGAAGGAGCTCGTTTGTCTCTGTGTCGCGCTCCACATTGCCTTTAATTTTAGTCGACCAGAAATCTGCGTTCTTCTTTGCCGGGCGACTGTGCTTGGGGCACCCATGCCAGAAGCAGCCGTCTACGAAAACTGCAACGCGCTCCCTAGGAAAAACCACGTCTGCACGCCGGCGAATCTCCGGGATAGGGCGTGCGTCTACGCGGTACCGCAGTCCCGAAGCGTGAAGGAGAGAACGCAGCGCTAGCTCGGGACCGGTGTCACGAGCACGGTTGGCTTGCATGTTGGCGCGCACCGCGACAGAGGAGGCCTTTGAATTTTCCGGGAGGGGTTTTTCAACTAGGAACCCTTGCTCCCACGCGCATCGCCATGCTTCCGCTAGGTTGGCTCCGCGCCAATCATGTGCGACCTCGCAGACGTACCGCTCCTGCGTCTCTCCGTCTTTTGACCAGCGCAAGTATGCACGGATTCTTCTCGTCCGGCGATAGAGACGCAAACTGATAGAGGCTCGGGCATAACGATTATCATCGAGCGCCACCCAGCGGCGGTTCCTGCCACCAGCAGCCTTGTCCTGCTCGGCAGTAGGCGCTGCGGCTCCAGCCCGCCGCTTATACGCATGCTCGGGCGGGACCTCTTCCTTCCAGTGCCGACCTGCCGAATCCATAGAAGGGTCACTGCCCTGCATCATCGAGGGTATCTGCTACCGCCCGCGCAAAGTGCTCGCCAAGTAGTACTGGTACGGCGTTTCCGAGCTGGCGCATTTTCTCACCCCGCGGCCCACTGCCTTCCCAGTCATCAGGGAACGTCATGACTCGTGCGGTCTCCCTGACGGTCATGTAGCGATGCTGATAGGTCGCACCATCCCCAGGAACAGAGCCGGGTGCCAAGTCATCGAGAAGGACTACGGATTCGCCGCCAGGAACTCCGTGCACTCCGGCTTTAACAGTCTTTGCCGGACGGTCTAGTTCGTTAGGGGTATGCCCCTTGTAGATCCGCGCATCAGGCCAGCCGACATGATCAGAAACCCCAAGATGGTCGGCCTGATTGGTCTTCTTATCCAACGCCTCGAGGTTGACGTTCGGAAGCGCTGGCAACCTTTCACCAGTACCGTATCCCTGAATTGCGTCTCGAAGGGTTCGCCAGGGAGGAAGATCCTCTTCTCCCAACTTGGGCTGAACACCCTTCGGAATACGCGCCCGAACTCGCTCCCGTACGTGCGGCTCGACGTGGCCATGCCGCGTCCAGTACTCGCTGTTATCGTCGAGCAGCGACAGGTAGAGAGCTTCTTCGGAGTGCTTTCGCGCAGAGTAAATCTCGTAAAATTTCTCAACATCGACGGGAAGATCAGCCCGGAAGGCAACCATCACGACCCGATTACGCACCTGGGGCACACCGAAATCGGCCGCGTTCACAGGGAACACCTTGACTCGGTAGTGCTCCGCATTATCATCTTCGTCGGCAAGATCGACTGTGTCGCCCAGAATACCTTCCAACTTACGGTTGTGATCCTGCCACAGGTCCTTGGATCCACGGGACTCAAACGGCAAGGCAAGTTCGCGCTGAATATAAGTGAAGTAGTCCAGGAAGGAAGGCCTCAGAAGACCCCGCACGTTCTCGCAAATAACAGCCTTCGGACGCATCTCACGAATGGCCTTGAACATGGCGGGGAACATGTTTCGCTTGTCCTCATCCCCCTTCGCCACGCCTCCAGCACTGAAGGGCTGGCATGGCGGCCCGCCGGCCAACACATCCACCTGCCCCTGGAAGGCGCTCAGGTCCAGTTGACTGACGTCCAACGGGAAGAGGGGCGCAGGCTCACCCACGGCCGGCGGTACGGGACTGAACGACTCCGTACGCTTGACCCCGTCAACCCCGAGCGTCCTATTCGCGTTAGCCTCGAGGGTCTCGCACGCCCGCGCGTTGAACTCGTTCAACAGGAGAGGGCGGAAGCCAGCGCGGTGCACCGCCATGGCGAGGCCGCCCCCACCTGCAAACAGTTCAACGCTGGTGCGGGGCTTCTTCACGTCTCCTGGCAGGTCAACCATGGGCGAACCATACCGCGGAGTCGCCGATCCTGAGGAGCGTTCCTCCGAACGAGCTCGCAACGGCCCTTGTCGCGCCCTAGAGTGCCCTTGATCATCTGGCCAGGAGGGGAGACGGGGATGCCGGACACGGCGGGGCACCGCGGGCAGGTCACGAATCATGGTGACTTCAGACTCAGCATCACGCAGGCGCTCGGCGATCAACTAGCTGACGCTCTGGACGATCTGTCCCCTGCACCATTGACAGAGCCCAACTTGGACGAACTGGAAGATCGCCCCGGCGTCTACCAGTTGTATCGAAATGACAAGTTCGTCTATGTCGGCAAGGCGGATAAATCACTACCGACGCGGATCCTTAAGCACCTGCGGAAGGTGTCGGGTCGCCAGGGCATCTCTCTTTCCGAGATGACTTTCACCTGCCTCTACGTGGCCGAAGACTTCTCGGCACTCGCACCCGAAAAACTGCTGATCAAGAATTACAAGAAACGAGGGGAAATCCCTTGGAACAACAACGGCTTCGGCAATAACGATCCGGGTAAGCGCCGGGACGAGACCGTCGTCAAGGAGAATCACTTTGATGCACTTTTTCGCATCGACTTGGGTCGGACGATTCCCAGAATCAAGCCGGGGGCGACTACGCTCGCCAAGCTGTTGGCCCACGTAAGCAAGGAGGCTCCCTACACCTTCCGCTACGAGAAGAAGAAGATGGGAACCGCTTACAAGAAAGAGATACAGGTCCCCGAAACGGATCTGACGATTGCCCAATTGTTCGAGCTTATAGCAATTAACTTGCCGGAAGAGTGGCAGATCACCGTACTTCCGGGCCGGGCCATCATGTATCCCGACAATCGGCGCAACTATCCGAGCGCATGGCGGTACTATCGCGGAGGTCAGGTTCTCGACGTCGAACCGGAAATTGGTGAGGCAGGCGAGATCCCTGAGGAGCCTGACGCAGTAGACGATGAGGACTGACCCAACGCACGCCCGACGGCTTACAGGGTGACTTGGTGGGGCGACCGATGTCGCCCCACCAGACTCGAGCAAGGCAGGCGCTGTGGACTATGCGTGGACTGGCGTAAGCCGAAACAGCAGTCACACTCACCTGACCAGCAAGGATCCGTAAGTGGCATAGGGCCTCCGGAGCCGTGTGCGCAGGTTCGAATCCTGCCGGGGGCACTCGCCACACAGCCAGCCAGAACACCCGCTGAGCTGGGCGGATGCCTAGATGCGAGAGCGGGAGTCAGTCTCACTGACTCCCGCTCTTTCTCGTTCCCTCACTGTTCGCGCACTATCTGCGATACACGCGACACACCTCCGACATGCGAGAGACCCACCGCAGAGATAGGCGCGACCGTGGATCAGACCTGGGCAGAAGAGGTTGCAAGCCCCCAAAGGGCAACAAACAAAGCCGAGCGAGTCATCAGCAGGAGGGCAGGCGCCGGCTTGCTCACCTCGATCAGCACGGAATCCGGGTGACCTCAAATTCTGCCGTATGGCGTCTAAATCCAGGAATGACCGATCCGACGAACTGCAGCATCTCTTCCTGCCCCGCCGGCAAAGCACTGCTGGTGGCGTAGAGAGTTCCGATGCGTCTTCCCTCTGCAACGACGTGCACCTGCACGGAGAACCTGGCCCGTGTAGCTCCGGTGTTCACCGTGGTGGCCACTGATACAGCCTGCCCGTTGTTGACATTGGGAGGCCCCGCTGTCCTCAGCGCCCAGCCTTCACCTCGGATCGTCAACGACTCTTCAAGATCCCGGATTTTCCGTTCACGCCAACTACGCAGGCCCATGCGCAACGGCCTCCCTCTTCCCCGGCTGTTGCCGTCTTCGGGATCATTCAAGCTGGCACCGGACCAGACGACAACAGCGTTCGAAGCGCCTGCGCCAGGTCGCGGACGCCCCTGAACGGTCCGTTTGCGGTAGAGCAGCGGGCTGCACAACCCACTCGACTGCACCCGGCGGTGCCGGTTCGACGGTCCTTCTGGTCGCGGCCCTCGTCGCGAGTGGCCTGTCCGGAGCGCTGAGCCTGATGGTCGTTTCGGTGCACTGGACCGACACGTACGACTTGGAGCACCCGAACGAGGGCTTCCCCCGGCTGCTGGAAGTCCGTAATCACCGGACGCTCAGCTACTGCCTTTCCTGGGCGATCGACCAGGTCGCCTCGCTTCTGCTCGGGTGCGGCGTGCTCGTACATCTGCCGGGGTGGTAGCGGTCGGCTTCGAGGTCCCTCCGAACGTGGTCAGAGGCCCCTCCGAACGTGGTGAGGGGTCACCGCTTGTCCTCACGCCGTCGCCCGTTTGCGTGGGGTCGACTTCTTCGTGGCGGTCTTCTTCGTGGCGGTCTTCTTGGCCGCCGTCCGGGAGGAGGCGGCCGTCCCGGCGGCCGACTTCGTCTTCGTCGTCCGGCTTTCCGTCGTCCGGTTCTCCGATGTCCGCTTTCCCGCCGTGGGCTTCTTTCCCGCCTTCGACTTTCTCGGCGTGGTCTTCTTCGCCGTCGACGTCGACTTCTTTCCGCCGACCTCCTTGGGTGCCGTACGGGCCGACCCGCGGGCCCGTGTCCTGCCGCTCGGCAGCTCGGTGACCTCGGCGTCCTCACCGGTCCCGGTGATCTTCTCGGACTCGTCGCCCCGCGACCCCCTGGCCGCGCGCACGCTCTTCTCCAGGGCCGCCATCAGGTCGAGCACCTTGCCGCCGGCCTCCTCCCCGGACGGGGCGGCAGGCGCTTCGTGGCCCTCGGCCTTGGCGGTGACGAGTTCCTCCACGGCCTCGCGGTAGTCGTCGTGCAGGTCTTCCAGGTCGACCTCGCCGAGGGTGTCCATCAGGGCGTCGGCCAGGTCGAGTTCCTTGTCGCGGACCGTGATGGCCGTGTCCGGGGCGACCTCGTCGGTGGCGCGGATCTCGTCCGGCCAGAGCAGGCCGTGCATGGCGATGACGTCGTCGACGACGCGCAGCATGCCGAGCCGCTCCCGCCCGCGCAGCGCGAACTTCGCCACGGCGACCTTCTGGCTGCGTTTGAGGGTCTCGCGCAGCAGGATGTACGGCTTGGCGGCGGGGACGCCGTTCGCGGCCAGGTAGTACGCCGTGTCCATCTGGAGCGGGTCGATGCGGTCCGCGGGGACGAAGGCCACGATCTCGATCGTCCGGGTGGTCGGGATGGGCAGCGAGGCCAGGTCCTCGTCCGTGATCGGGATCAGGGTTCCGTCCACGTCCTCGTAGGCCTTGCCGATCTCCGCGGTCGAGACCTCGCTGCCCTCCAGCTCGCACACCTTGCGGTAGCGGATGCGGCCGCCGTCGTCGAGGTGGATCTGGCGGAAGGAGATCGCGTGGCTCTCGGTGGCGTTCATGACCTTGATGGGGATGCTCACCAGGCCGAAGGAAATGGCGCCGTTTCAGATGGATCGCACGTTCAGCACCCTTCAGGTCACTTTGAGCAAGGTTTGTGCCTGTTTCATGGGATTGTCATCGTATGGCGCCGATCGCGGAGGCGGAGGGCAGGAGGCTCGCGCTCACCAATCTCGACAAGGTCCTCCACCCGGCCACCGGATTCACCAAGGGCGAGGTTCTGCACTACTACGCCACGGTGGCGGAGGTGCTCCTCCCCCATCTGCGGGACCGGCCGGTCTCCTTCCTGCGCTATCCCGACGGACCCGACGGGCAGGTGTTCTTCACCAAGAACGTTCCGCCGGGTACACCCGCCTGGATCACCACGGCCGAGGTGCCGCGCGCGGAGGGGCCCGCGCGCATGATCCTCATCCAGAATCTGGCCTCGCTCATGTGGGCGGCGAACCTCGTGACGGAGTTCCACACGCCGCAGTGGACGATCGGCGCGCCCGGGATCGCCGACCGGATCGTCTTCGACCTCGATCCGGGCGCGCCCGCCACGGTCGTGGCGTGCTGCGAGGTGGCGCTATGGCTGCGCGAGCGGCTGGCCGCCGACGGGATCGAGGCGTACGCGAAGTCGTCCGGGTCGAAGGGGCTCCATCTGCTGGCCTCCGTCGCGCCGACGCCGTCCGTCGACGTCAGCGCGTACGCGAAGGAGCTGGCCGTGGAGGCGGAGAAGGCGCTGCCCCGGCGGGTCGTGCACCGGATGACACGGAACCTGCGTCCGGGAAAAGTGTTCGTCGACTGGAGTCAGAACGCTAGCCGCAAGACGACCGCAACTCCCTACACGCTACGGGCCCGGGCGGAGCCGACGGTGTCCGCACCCGTGACCTGGGAGGAGGTCGAGGAATGCGGGTCGTCGGCTCAACTCGCCTTCCAGGCAACGGACATACCGCCCCGTGTACAGGACTTCGGCGATCTCCTGGCCCCGCTGTTCGCCCCGGATCGCGCCGGGCGGCTGCCATGAGGGCTGAAGCGTGCCGGGTGGCTGCCATGAACGCTGGGGCGTGCGGGCGGCTGCCATGAGGGCTGAAGCGTGCCGGGTGGCTGCCATGAACGCTGGGGCGTGCGGGCAGCTGCCGTGAGGGCTGGGGCGCAAGGCGAGAGGCACACAGAGAGGGGTGTGGGGCGCTAGGAGGGCGGTGGAAGGCGCCAGGAGAAGGGTGGAAGGCGCTAGGAGAGGGGTGTGGGAGGCTCCGGGTGCGGGTGCGGGTTCAGGTGCGGAGTACGGCGGGCGCGAAGGGCTGGGCGCCGCCCACCCGACGCGGCGCCCAGCCCGACGCCGCATGCCCGACGCCGCACGCCCGACGCCGCACGCCGAGCACCACGCACCACGTACCAGGCGCCGAGCGCGGATCAGCACCCCGGTCCGACAACCCCGCTCCCGGTTCACACCCGCAGCCACGTACGCCGGTCCCGGGCCATCGCGTGCAGGGCCTCCACGTCCGCCGGTTTGAGCACCCCGCCGAGTCGGCCGAGGTCCGCGATGCCGGTGTCCCGCAGGACACGGACCTCGCGCGGAGGCGTCGGCGTGTCCAGGCGCGCGGGGCCGACCACGGCGAGGACGGCGTGGACCTCGGCGGTCAGGGCGTGGGACGCGCGGTCGGCGTCGGCCCGGATCCGGCGGAGCAGCGGACGTGATGCGCGGCGGCCCACGGTGACCATCGGGTCGGTGATCAGGACGCGCTGCCTGTGGGCGTGCAGGGTATGCAAGGAGAAGAGGCCGGCGGGGCCGATCAGCAGGTGATGGATGCGGTCGCCGCCAGGGAGCGGAACCGAGTGCAGGACGTACAGGCCCCCTCCCTCCAGCCGGTCGAGGGCCGCGCCGACGGTCTGCTCGGCGGCCAGCGCGCGGCGGCGTGGGTCGGGGCGCAGCCGGTTCGCCGGGCCGGGGTCCCGGTCGAGGTCGATCAGCAGGGCCTCGCCCGGCCGGTTGGGCGCGAGGTCGTCGTCCGGGTGGAGGGTCAGGCGGGCCAGCTCGGCCGAGGTCGGCACGGGCGGTGGTCCGACCGTCACCGGGCCGGTCAGGAACGGGCGCAGAACGCCGAGCACGTCCTCGCGCCGGTCCTCGCTGAGCAGATTGACCCTGGCCGTGTCACGGTCGTACCAGGCGACGCTCCTCCCGTCGGTCAGGCACACGTACAGGCGCTCCTGTCCGTGGCGCCGGGCCGGTACGACGCGCAGTCCGTTCATGCCCATCACCCCATGGCCATGGGAACAGGCGGGGTGCTCCAGGGGCAAGAACCCGGTTACCTTTGGCAGGAGTTGGGGCAGTTGGGTGGGAGGCGCCGTTGCGAACTCGCAGAAGGTATCCGGATGTTCCGTCCCCGGACAGCCCGTGGAGTGAGATCGTGCCCGGCCTGTGGATGGGCGGCCACGAGTTCACGGGACGTTCGGGACAGCCGCAATCCGTCGTCGTGAACGACGAGTTCGACCTGGTGCTGACGCTGCTGCGGCAGCCGGGGCACGGGCCCGACCCGGGGGTCGAGCATCACGTGTGGCCGATACCGGACGGGCCGCTGGACGGTACACAGCTCACCGGGGTCATGCGGCTCGCGCGGGCCGTCGACGACGCGCTGGAGGACGGGCGCCGGGTGCTCGTCCGCTGCCATCACGGGTACAACCGCTCGGGGCTGGTCGTCGCGCACGCGCTCGTCCTCGCGGGGTACACCGCCGACGACGCGATACGGCTGATCCGGGCCCGGCGCTCGCCCTGGGCGCTGCACAACGAACTGTTCGTGGAGTACCTGCGGGCCGGGCTCCCCACGGCACGTCTCCTCGAGGAACTCGCGGAGTAGTCACCAGGGGGCAGGCTCTCCCGCGGTGAGGAGAGGGATCTCGGAGTCGTGATCATCCATGCGGTGCGAACAGAAGGGAACTCTGCGTGAATAAGAGGTACGGGGTGGCCGGTCGTCCGGTGTCGTGCCCGGCCGCCCCGGGCGCGCCCGTCCTCGGCGGTCGCCCCCTGGACGACCTCTACTTCTTCGCCCGTCTCGTGCGGTAGCGGCGCGGCAGCGCCCGCGGACGGGGCGGCCCGGACACGGGAGCGCAGTGATCCCCAGCCGCCTCGCGCGAGGGCACCGGCCCCGGCCCCGAGGAACCCGTCGTACCGGAGGGGCCGGGGAGACCGGCGGGCCCGGTCGCGTCCTCCTCGGGGCCGCGGTCGCCGCCGTACTGGCGACGGCCCTGGCGGGCTGCGGCGACTCCGGGGATCTGCGCGGCGCGGGCGCGACCCCCACCGCGGTCGGCCCGACCCGGCTGTGGCCGCAACTGCCGCCCGCCGCGACGCCCGCGATCGACTACGGCGAGGCGGACACCGAGACGGTCAGGGGCGTCACGGCTCCCGGCGACGACATCCACGCCCTGGATCCCGTCACGGTCGTACGCGCCGAGGTCGCGGCCCATCCGGACGAGTACACCGGGCCCCACGCGGCGTACGCCGAGACCGCGCGGCTGCTCGAGAACTGCGGGCAGCCGGGCTCGCGCGGCCGCAGGTGCCCGGTCCTGCGGGCGTACTACCGCGACCTCACCGGCGACGGGAAGGCCGACATGGTGCTCGGCATCCGGTTCCCCGCCCACCAACTGGCGGTACGCGTGTACACCTTCCTCGGCCACCGGCTGGTGCAGGTCATGGGGACCGCGGACAGCGTGGTGAGCGTGGAACTGGCGGGCCGCGACGTGATCATCCGCTCGCCCTCGACGCTGCCCGGCTACGAGTTCCGTACGGTCTGGTCCTGGGACCCGCACCAGAACGCGATGCTGGCGGCCCGCGACGAGATCCTGCGGGTCGGACCGCCGGCACCGACGGCATCATCCGCCCCGGCGCGGTCCCCCTCCGCACCCCCACGACAGGCCTCTCCCCCCGCACGGCAGGGTTCCCCCGCGGTCCACCCTGCGCCCTCCCCCGCCGCGAGCACCCCATGAGACGGTCGCTGCGCCTGCCGCGATGGACCGCCGGTCTCACCTGGAAGGCGGCCGCGTTCATCGCGGTGATGTGCTGCTGTCTCGTCGCCCTCCTCGGCGTCCTCGTGCATGTCTCGGTGACCGACCAGACCGTCGGCGAGGCCCGCGAGCGCGCGCTCGACCGGCTCGCCGACGTCACGGCGGCCTACGAGGCGGGCGACCGGCTGCCGCCGGACGCGGGCGTCGACCCTCCCGCACTGCCCGCGCGGCTGCGGGAGCTGGCGGCGGACGGGAAGCGGGGCACGATGGTCGGCGAGCACGACACGCACCCCACGATGTGGGCGGCCGGGCCCGCGGGCGGCGGGCGCGCGCTGGCCGTCCGGTTCGACTACGCCCAGGGCGCGCACGCCATCGACGCCCTGGACCGGGCGATCGTGTGGTCGTCGGCCCTGGCGATCGGCGTGACGCTGCTGGTGGGGGTGTTCGCGGTGACCCGGGTGACGCGCCGGCTGCACGCGACGGCGCGGGTGGCTCGGCGGATCAGCGCGGGTGACCTGGACGCGCGCGTCGACGACCCGCGCGCCCGGGATCCGTCCCGCCCGCAGGACGAGGTGGCCGCGGTCGCCGGCGCGCTCGACACGATGGCTTCGTCGTTGCAGGGCAAACTGCTGAGCGAGCAGCGGTTCACGGCGGACGTGGCGCACGAGCTGCGTACTCCGCTGACCGGGCTGCACGCGGCGGCCGAACTGCTCCCGCCGGGGCGGCCGACCGAGCTGGTGCGCGACCGGGTGGCCGCGCTGCGCACGCTCACCGAGGACCTGCTGGAGATCTCCCGGCTGGACGCCCGCAGCGAGCGCCTGGAGCTGGACTCCGAACCGCTGGTGCCGCTGGCCGAACGGGTGGTGCGCGCGTCGGGGACCGACACCGCGGTCCGGGTGGTGCGGGGCGTACGCGTGGAAACCGACCGGCGGCGGCTGGAACGGGTGCTCGGGAATCTGGTGGCGAACGCCCACAAGCACGGCAGGAGGCCGGTGGTACTGACCCTGGACGGCCCGGTCGTCACCGTCCGGGACCACGGGGACGGTTATCCCGGCTACCTCGTGGAGCACGGCCCGCAACGCTTCCGTACCGAGGGCGGCGCCAAGGGCCACGGGCTGGGTCTGACGATCGCGCTCGGCCAGGCGGAGGTCCTCGGTGCGCGTCTGGAGTTCGCCAACGCCCCGGACGGCGGTGCGCTGGCGACGCTGACGCTCCCTCAGGACGGACGGCGAGAGCCGGGCGTCCCCGATGGCGGAGTGTGAACTGCGCTCCCGGGCTCCCGATCCTAATGTGGCGATAAGTCAGCTTCACCCCCTTCCTGGAGGAGCCCTCCATGTCCCTGCGGTCCCAATACACCCGAATCGGTATGGCTCTCGCCGCCGGCAGCCTTGTCGCCCTCGCCGGTGCCGCCCCCGCCCTCGCCGACGACGACGGCGGCTCCGGAAGCGGTGACAGTCAGCAGTGGAGCAGCGGCGCCGGCGGCCACCAGTGGAGCGCCGGTGGCGACGGTGGCGGCGGAGGCGGTGCCGGCCACGAGCAGGGCGCCGGTGGCGACGGGGGCGGCCAGTCGTGGAACAACGGGGGCGGGGGTGGCGGTGACGGCGGGGGCAACCAGAGCTGGGACAACGGCGGCGGGGGCGGCAACAGCTGGGACAACGGGGGCGGGAGCGGGGGCGGCAACCAGGCGTGGAACAACGGCGGTGGGGGCGGAAACCAGAACTGGAACAACGGCGGCGGCGGGGGCGGTGACGGCCGCGAACCGGCGAACGGCAACGGGAATGGGAATGGGAATGGCAACGGCCAGAACAACCAGCAGCTGTACCAGGGCCGGGTCACCGCTCGCGGCGGGCTGGCCCTGCGCAGCTCCCCGACACGCGGCAGCCAGCTGATCCGGGTCGCGCGGCAGGGGGAGATCGTCTCCATCTTCTGCAAGACCCCGGGCGAGACCGTCGACGGCAACCCGAACTGGTACCTCCTCACGGACGGCACCTGGGCCTGGGGCGCCGCTCGCTACATCGACAACATCGGTCCGGCCCCCCGCTGGTGCTGACACCCGGGGCGACGGCGGACCGGACCCTCGGTCCGTCATCGCATGACGGGACATCGGGTAACGGGACATCGGGTCGCCCACTTGCTACGTTCCGGACATGATCCAGCCCGGAATGTCCGGAACATCCGGAACGGCCGTGGCGGCTGACCCGGCTCCTCCCGCCGAACGCCTGCCCAGGCGCCGTGGCATCGAGCTGTCCCTCATCGTCGTCGCCGTCCTGCTCTGCGTGTACGGCTACTGCGCCGTCGGTCTCGCCAAGCACGGCACCGTTCCGCCCGGCGCCGCCGGTTACGGCGCCGGGCTCGGCGTGCTCGCGCTCCTCGCCCATGTCGCCGTGCGCCTGCGGGCCCCCTACGCCGATCCGCTGCTGCTGCCCATCGCCGTCCTCCTCAACGGCCTGGGCCTGGTGCTGATCTACCGGCTCGACCTGGAGACCCCGGCCGACCAGGCGGCCCCCATCCAGCTCGTCTGGTCCACGCTCGGCGTCACGTTCTTCATCGTCGTCGTGCTCTGCCTGCGCAACCACCGTGTCCTCCAGCGCTACACCTACGTCTCGGTGGTCGGCGCCCTCGTCCTGCTCGTCCTGCCGATCTTCTTCCCGGCGGTGAACGGCGCCCGCATCTGGATCCGGATCGCCGGATTCTCCATCCAGCCGGGCGAGTTCGCGAAGGTCCTGCTCGCCGTCTTCTTCGCCGGCTACCTCGCCGCCAACCGCAACGCGCTCGCCTACAGCGGCCGCCAGATCTGGCGGTTCCGGCGGCTCCAGCTGCCCACCGGCCGCGTACTCGGCCCGATCGTGACGATCTGGCTGCTCAGCGTCCTGGTCCTGGTCCTGGAGCGGGACCTCGGAACCTCGCTGCTCTTCTTCGGCCTGTTCGTGATCCTGCTCTACGTCGCCACCGGCCGCACCGGATGGATCGCGGTCGGGCTGCTGCTCGCCTGCGTCGGCGCACTCGCCGTCGGCCGCCTCGAACCGCACGTCCACAGCCGGGTCGAGGACTGGCTGGACCCCTTCGCCTCGATCACCGCGGGCCAGGGACCCAACCAACTCGCCCAGTCCCTCTTCTCGTTCGCCGCCGGCGGCATGCTCGGCACCGGTCTGGGGCTCGGCCATTCGGTCCTCATCGGCTTCGCCGCCAAGTCCGACTTCATTCTGGCCACCGCGGGCGAGGAACTCGGACTGACCGGCCTGTCCGCGGTCTTCCTCCTCTACGCCCTCCTCGTCGAACGCGGCTACCGCGCGGGCCTCGCTCTGCGCGACCCCTTCGGCCGGCTGCTCGCGATCGGCCTCGCCTCGATCGTGGCGCTCCAGGTCTTCGTCATCGCGGGAGGCGTGACCGGCCTGATCCCGCTGACGGGCATGGCGATGCCGTTCCTCGCCCAGGGCGGCTCCTCCGTCGTCACCAACTGGATCATCGTGGCCCTGCTGATCCGGATCAGCGACTGCGCCCGCGGTCAGTACGACGGGACTCCGGCACCATGACCAAGTACATCCGCCGGGCCGTCGGGCTGTGCGCCGTGCTGCTCGTGGCCCTCCTGGTCAACGCCGCCCGCGTCCAGGTCGTCGAGGCCCCGTCGTACGACCGCAATCCCGCCAACCGCCGTCCGGCGATCGCCCGTTACGGCCAGCCGCGCGGGGACATCGTCGTCGACGGCCGCACGGTCACCGGCTCCAAGGACACCGGTGAGCAGTTCCGCTACGAACGGACCTACCTGGACGGGCCGTTGTACGCCGCCGTCACCGGCTTCGCCTCGCAGCTCTACGGGGCCACGCTGCTGGAGGGCACCGAGGACGGCATCCTGTCCGGCACCGACCCGATGCTGACCCCGTTCCCCCTGTTCAACGGCCTCACCCGGGCCCGCGGCTCCGGCGGCAGGGTCGTCACCACCCTCGACCCGGCCGCGCAGCAGGCCGCCTACGAGGGGCTCGGCGGCCGCCGGGGCGCGGTCGCCGCGATCGAACCGTCGACCGGGCGGATCCTGGCCCTGGTCTCCACGCCGTCGTACGATCCCGCGCTGCTGTCCGGGACGGGGCCGGACGTCACCGGGGCGTGGGCCGGACTGAACGGCCGGGCCGACCAGCCGATGCTCAACCGGGCGATCCGGCAGACGTATCCACCGGGGTCGACGTTCAAGGTGCTGACCGCCGCCGCGGCGCTGGACTCGGGTGTCGTGGACGACGTCGACGCGCCCACCAGGTCACCGGACCCCTACCGTCTTCCCGGCACCACGACGAGGCTCACGAACGAGATCGAGGGCTGCGAGGACGCCTCCCTGCGGTACGCCTTCACCTGGTCCTGCAACACGGTCTTCGCGAAGCTGGGCGTGGACATCGGGCTCGACGACATGACGAGGACGGCGGCGAACTTCGGCTTCAACGACCGCAAGCTGCGCATCCCCTTCTCGGTGGCGCCCAGCAACTTCGATCTGCGGCTCGACAGGGCACAGTTGGGGCTCTCCTCCATCGGCCAGTTCGACACCCGGGCGACTCCGTTGCAGATGGCGATGATCGCGTCGGCCGTCGCGGGCGACGGTTCGGTCAAAGCGCCCTACCTGGTGGAGCGGACGACCACGCGCAGGGGCGCGACGCTCAGCACGACCGGTCCGCGCGTCCTTCATCAGGCGATGAGAGCGTCGACCGCGCAGCGCATGCGCGAGCTGATGACCGACGTGGTGGAGAAGGGCACCGGGACCGTGGCCGCCGTTCCCGGCGCCACCGTCGGCGGAAAGACCGGCACCGCCCAGCACGGCATCGGCAACTCCGGTACCCCGTACGCCTGGTTCATCTCCTGGGCCCGCGCCGACGGCTCCATGGAGCCCGCGGTGGCCGTCGCGGTCGTCGTCGAGGACGCCGCCGCGGACCGGGGGGACATCACCGGGGGCGGGTTCGCGGGGCCGATCGCCCGGGCCGTGATGGAAGCGGTGCTGGGCTCGTGAAGGGGACTCCCACTCCGGATCGCTTCATCGCGCGGCCCGGTTCCGGCCTGTCGCGGCCCGGTTCTGGCCTGCCTCGCCCCGATTCCGGTCCGCCTCTGCCCGGTTCCGGTCCGTCTCGCCCCGATTCCGGTCCGCCTCGCCCCGGTTCCGGTTCGGGTCGCTCCGGTTCCGGTCCGCCTCGCCCCGGTTCCGTTCGGGTCGCCCACTTCGTGAGACGGGGGCTGTGCCGTTCCTCCCGGCCGACCTACCGTTCGGCCATGACTTCGCCGACAGCCTCGTTCGAGCTCGCCCAGGTCAACGTCGCCCGCCTCAAGGCCCCTCTGGATTCCCCTCAGTTGAAAGGTTTCGTGGAAGCTCTCGAACCCGTGAACGCCGTCGCGGACGCGGCGGACGGATTCGTCTGGCGTCTGCAGGACGACTCCGGTGACGCCACGGACTTCCGCGTTCTCGGCGACGCGTGGACGATCATCAACATGTCCACCTGGCGGGACACGAACGCGCTGACGGCGTTCATGTACCAGGGCCGGCACCGCGAGCTGATGGCACGGCGCCGTGAGTGGTTCGAACGGCTGGAGGAGGCGGTGACCGCACTGTGGTGGGTTCCGGCCGCCCATCGTCCCACGGTCACGGAAGCCGAGTCCCGCCTCCTCCACCTGCGCGAACACGGACCCACGCCGCACGCCTTCAGCCTGCGGACCTCCTTCCCGCCGGCGGGGTGATCACAGGCTCCCGCGCCCCTCGTCGATCGTGTTCCCGACCTCCGCCACGCGTTCCCTCTCCTCGGCCGCGAACCGTTCCGCGTCCAGTTGTTCGGCCATCTCCTCGTCCTGGGCCATCAGGAGGTCGAGGTTGGAGTCGCCCATGTCGAAGACGCCCATGTCCACGTAGGCGCGCTGGAGGCGTTCGCCCCACAGGCCGATGTCCTTGACGCACGGGACGATGCGGCTGAAGAGCAACCGGCGGAAGAGGTACAGGAATTCGGAGTTCTCGCTGAACTCCTCGGCCTCCGCCTTCGGAATGCCGAAGTTCTCCAGGACCTCGACCCCGCGCAGCCGGTCCCGCATCAGGTAGCAGCCCTCGATCACGAATTCCTCGCGTTCGCGGAGTTCGGCGTCGGAGAGCTGCCGGTAGTAGTCGCGCAGGGCCATGCGGCCGAAGGCGACATGGCGGGCCTCGTCCTGCATCACGTACGACAGGATCTGCTTCGGCAACGGCTTGTCGGTGGTGTCCCTGATCATCCCGAAGGCGGCCAGCGCCAGGCCCTCGATCAGGACCTGCATGCCCAGGTACGGCATGTCCCAGCGCGAGTCGCGCAGGGTGTCGCCGAGGAGGGACTGGAGGTTGTCGTTGATCGGGTAGAGCATCCCGATCTTCTCGTGCAGGAAGCGGGAGTAGACCTCCGCGTGCCGGGCCTCGTCCATGGTCTGGGTGGCCGAGTAGAACTTGGCGTCGAGGTCGGGGACCGATTCGACGATGCGCGCCGCGCAGACCATCGCGCCCTGTTCGCCGTGCAGGAACTGGCTGAACTGCCAGGAGGCGTAGTGCTTGCGCAGTTCACCCTTGTCCCGGTCGGTCATCTTCGTCCAGTACGGGGTGCCGTACAGGGTCATCGCCTCGTCGGGGGTGCCGAGCGGATCGAGGGGATCGACCTCCAGGCCCCAGTCGATGCGCTTCTGGCCGTCCCACTGCTTGTCCTTGCCCTTCTGGTAGAGAGCGAGCAGCCGGTCACGACCGTCGTCGTACTCCCAGCTGAAGCGGGCCGCCCCCGAGGCCGGTATCTGCCAGTGGGGATCTCCCGAGTCCGCGGCGTACAGCTCATGCGTCGGCATACTTCGCAGGCTCACACGGAGTAGACGCGCCGTCAACAAGTCCGGCACGGGGGATTGACGAGCTTGCTGACAAGCAGTCTCATAAGTGATGACCGCCGGTAACCCATAGAGATCCCGTACGACGAGGTGGGAACAGCCATGACGACGGTGCCCGAGGCCGATGTGCTCCGTGACGCGCTCGGTCTGCTCAAGGACCGGGAGCAGGTGGCCGAGCGCCTCCTCGACTCCTCCGCCAAGCACTCCTTCGACCCCGACAAGGAACTCGACTGGGACGCGCCCTTCGAGGAGGGCAAGTGGTTCTGGCCGCCCGAGCTGGTGTCGCTGTACGACACCCCGCTGTGGCGGAAGATGGGCGAGGAGCAGCGGATCGCGCTGTCCCGGCACGAGGCGGCCGCGCTGGCCTCGCTGGGCATCTGGTTCGAGATCATCCTGATGCAGCTGCTGGTGCGGCACATCTACGACAAGGCGGCGACGAGCGCGCACGTGCGGTACGCGCTGACCGAGATCGAGGACGAGTGCCGGCACTCGAAGATGTTCGCGCGGCTGATCACGCGCGGGGGCACGCCGTACTACCCGGTGAGCCGGGCGCATCAGCATCTGGGACGGCTGTTCAAGACCGTCTCGACCACTCCGGGGTCCTTCACGGCGACACTGCTCGGTGAGGAGATCCTCGACTGGATGCAGCGGCTGACGTTCCCGGACGAGCGGGTGCAGACCCTCGTCCGGGGGGTCACCCGGATCCACGTGGTGGAGGAGGCGCGCCATGTCCGGTACGCCCGGGAGGAGTTGCGGCGGCAGATGCTCACCGCGCCGCGGTGGTCGCAGGAGTTCACCCGGGTCACCTCGGGCGAGTTCGCCCGCGTGTTCTCGGTGGCCTTCGTCAACCCCGAGGTCTACACGAACGTCGGGCTCGACAAGCGCGAGGCCATGGCCCAGGTGAAGGCCAGTGGGCACCGGCGGGACGTGATGCAGACCGGGGCCAGGAAGCTGACGGACTTCCTGGACGACATCGGGGTGCTGCGGGGGGCCGGGCGGCGGCTGTGGAAGTCGTCGGGACTGCTGGCCTGAAGCGACTCCCGGACGGCTCCCGGACCGGCGGCCCTCGCGTGTACGGCGGCTACTGCGGGTGGTACGGGGCTCGGGCCCCGGACCGGCCTCGGTGTCCGCTCTTCCGCGCTGTTCGCGAGGGTGTGCGGACGGGCGGTTACGCTGCCGGACATGACCTCGCAGGCTTCCACCCCCGCTTACCGTCGGCTCAGTGTCGAGGAGCGGCGCAGTCAGCTGCTCGAAGCCGCGCTGTCCCTGTTCGCCCAGCGGGTCCCCGAGGAGGTCTCACTGGACGATGTGGCGGAGGCGGCCGGGGTGTCGCGGCCGCTCGTGTACCGGTATTTCCCCGGCGGCAAGCAGCAGTTGTACGAGGCTGCCCTGCGGTCCGCCGCCGAGGAGCTGGAGCAGTGCTTCGCGGAGCCCCCGGAGGGACCGCTGACCGAGCGGCTGTCCCGGGCCCTCGACCGGTACCTCGCGTTCGTGGACCAGCACGACGCCGGATTCAGCGCCCTGCTCCAGGGCGGCAGCGTCATCGAGACCTCGCGGACCACGGCCATAGTCGACGGAGTCCGCCGGGCCGCGGCGGAGCACATTCTCGATCATCTGGCGGTGCAGGATCCCGGGCCCCGGCTGCGGATGACCGTACGGATGTGGATCACGGCCGTGGAGGCCGCCTCGCTGATCTGGCTCGACGAGGACAAGGAACCGCCGCTGGACGAGCTGCGGGACTGGCTCGTCGAGCAGTTCACGGCGGCGCTCGCGGCGAGCGCCGGGAGCGATCCGCAGACCGCCGCGGTGGTCCGGGCCGCGCTCGCGATGGAGCGCCCCGACGGCCTCGCGGGGGCGCTGGTCCGGCGGGTGCTGCCCGTTGTCGAGAATGCGGGCCACCTGCTGTGACACTGGTCCGGTGAAGAGCGAAGACACCCCCTTTGTCGGCGGCCCGCTGGACGGGCGCGTCCTGCCGGTCCTGCTCGGGATCACCGGCCACCCGCCGAAGACGTACCGGATCCCGGTGCCCGACCCGGACGGCGGCAAGTCCACCGTTCTGGTCTACCGGCGCGTCCAGGCTGCCACCAGCAAGCGGCTCGGTCTGCATCAGGGGTGGAAGTACGAGTACGCCCCCGAGGGCGACGCGTCGGAGCGCCGGTTCAAGCTGCCCTGGTCCCCGGGCACGCACAAGGGCGGGGGCGGCGGCGCCACGCCGGGCGGCAACGCCGACGGGTGACCTTCTTGGGCCGAAGCGCTCTTCCGGCGCGCGCCCGGGATGCGGCGGCCCGATCCTGCCGGTGCGAAACGGGTGGCGGACCGGCCGCCCCGGCAACGGAGGTGACGGCATGTCAGGAAGGCTTCTGCGTCTGGTCTGCACGGGGGCGGTGGCGGTCGGGGTGCTCCTCTCCTCCACGCCCGCGGTGGCCGCCCCCGAGCCCGGCCCGGCCTCCGGCACCGACGCCCAGCGGCCCGTCACCTCGTTGCTGA
Organism: Streptomyces sp. NPDC002698; assembly: GCF_042888945.1. NCBI lineage: Bacteria > Bacillati > Actinomycetota > Actinomycetes > Kitasatosporales > Streptomycetaceae > Streptomyces > Streptomyces sp. NPDC002698. The sequence goes on along the minus strand of NZ_JBIAQM010000001.1, from coordinate 388,305 downwards.
CGGATCTTCAGCGGCTCTACCGGGACGCCGAACGCGCCACCGAGACGTACAACGGGACCGCCGAGAAACTGAAGAAGCAGCGCGCGGAGGTCGCAGGGCTCGACGCCCGCCTCGCCAGGGCCCGTCTGTCGCTGGAGGACAGCCGGGTCGCCGCCGGACGGCTGGCCCGGCAGCAGTACCAGAGCGGGGACGAGATCTCCCCGTACGTACGGCTGCTGCTCGCCCGGGATCCGCAGCACGCCCTCGACCAGGGGCACCTGATCAGGCAGTTGTCGCTGGAGCGGGCCCAGACCGTGCGGCGGGTCACAGGCCGCGAGAAGCGGGCCGACGAGCTCGCGCGCGCGGCCCGCAAGGCGCTGGACGCACAGCTCTCCCTCGCCGCACGCCGGCAGAAGGAGCGGGACGAGGTGCGCGAGCGTCTCGACGACGTGCAGCGGCTGCTCGCCTCGCTGACCGCGGAACAGATCGCCGAACTGGACCGGATGGAGAAGTCGGGAACGGACACGGCCCAGAGGAAGATCATGGCGTCCGGCGCCCTCAGCAGCGTGCGGCCGCCCACGCGGGAGGGCGAGGAAGCGTTGCGCTACGCCGTCGAGCAGGTCGGGAAGCCGTACGAGTGGGGTGCGGAGGGGCCGAAGACCTTCGACTGCTCGGGGCTGACGTCACAGGCCTGGGAGCGGGCCGGCCGGCCCATCCCCCGCACCAGCCAGGAGCAGTGGGCCGAGCTTCCGAGGGTCCCGCTGGACAAGCTGCGTCCCGGTGATCTGGTGATCTACTTCCCCGAGGCCACGCACGTCGCCCTCTATCTCGGCGAGGGGATGGTGGTGCAGGCCCCGCGGCCGGGGGCGAGGATCAAGGTGTCCCCCATCGCGGCCAACCCGCTGCTGGGTGCCGTACGCCCGGACCCGGACGGGGAGCCCTTGCGGCACTACACGCCGCCGGAGTTCCCCGAGGGCGCCACGGACGGATCCGACGAGGGCTACGCCTCGGCCTCTCCGGTGACCGAACCGAGGTAGTGGAAGGCGCCGGACGGGCGGGAGGTGGGACCCGTTTCGCCGGGCCGGACGCTCTACGTCCTGCGGGAATCGAACGGACCGCGGACCTCGGGCGTCCTGGGACCATGAAGACATCGCGCCGAACCGCCGTCCTGCTGCTGAGCGCCGGGCTGATGCTCACCGGCTGTTCGTCCCCGACCGACACCCCGGCCTCCGAGGGGTACCGCGGCCCCACCCTGCCCGCCCGCACCGCGGAAGGGGGCCACTGGAAAGAAGGGCCCGCGAAGCCCGTGCGGCACAAGCCGTACCCGTACGACCTCTATACGCACTGTGGGATCAAGTGGGCCAGGTTCGGCGGGCGTTGGTGGGTCCTCGACACGGTCTTCCCCGGTGTCGAGCAGGTCCGGGGGAAGCGGTCCTCACCGTACGCCCAGACGCTCGCCGGCTATATGACCCTGATCGGCCCGGACACGGCGAACTTCGACGCGGCCGGGATGCCCACGCTGCAGTTCGTGCCGGCCAGGAAGAACCCGCCCGGCTGCGACTAGCGTCCTCGTCAGGGCCGCATGCCCGCCGCGGGGTCGCCGTCGCCGAGGCCTATCCACCAGTGTCCGTCGTCCTTCACCAGCAGCAGTTCCTGCCGCTGACCGGTTTCCTTGTACGTCACCGTCACCGGGTTGAAGTAGTCGACGACTCCCTCCAGCACGGTGACTTCGACGGGGCCGCCCGCCGCCCGGCCGTACTCGCGCACGTACTCGGCCGCGGTGGGCCCGGGCTGCTTGAAAGCGGGGCCGGCCAGATCGGCGATTCCCTTCGCGTCTCCGTCCTTGAGCCGCTGCACGTAGACCCGTACGAGGGTGTCGACGTCCTCGGCCGTCTCCTGTACGTCGGGGTACCTGGACTTTTCCGCGCGCACCGTCACGTCGACCTTGGGCGCGTCGGCCAGGGCGTAGGGCTCGCTGAACCAGTTCCACCACACGGCCGCGGTGATCCCGACAACCAGCAGGCCGCTGCCGAGCGAGATGGCCGGCTTCGTCATACGCACCTGCGCCTTCCTCCAGTACCAGTTGGACCGGACGCGGTGAACGCGTGGCCGGTTCCCGCACCCGAAGACGGCCGGTCGCTCCGGAACCGCTGTAGTGCAGCACAGCTGTAGTACAGCACCGCTGTACAGCAACGGACGGCCCAGGGGTTACCTCTGGGCCGTCCGTGGGCCGTTCGTGGGTCGGCCCAGTTGAACCGACGGCGGCGAGCTACGACAGGTGACGGCTGCTGGACCGCAGGTCAGATGGCCATCAGGCCCCGGTGACCGACGCCAGGTAGGCGGCCGTCTTCTCGGGGTCGAAGAAGAAGTTCTCGAAGTCGGCCGGGTTGTCGAAGCCGTTGGCGAACCGGTCGGCCACGGGCGGGAGCTGGCCCGCCGCTCCGATCAGGTTGAGCACGTGCTCCGGCGGGACGCCCAGCATCGCGTTCGTCCACTTGGTGACGTGCTGCGCGGTGTCCCAGTAGCGGTCGAACGTCGCCTGCATCCACTCCTCGTCGAAGGGCTTGTCGCCCTGCTCGACGATCGAGGCGAGGTAGGCGGCGGCGCACTTGGACGCCGAGTTGGAACCCTGGCCGGTGATCGGGTCGTTGGCCACGACGACGTCGGCGACGCCGAGGACCAGTCCGCCGCCGGGCAGCCGGCCGATCGGGTTGCGGACCGTGGGAGCGTACCGTCCGGACAACGTGCCGCCCGCGTCGGTCAGTTCGACGTTGGTGGCGCGCGCGTACTCCCAGGGCGTGAACCGCTCCATGAGTTCCAGGGTCAGGGAGAGGTGCTCGGCGGGGTCCTTGACGCCGTTGAAGACGTCGAGCGGGCCGCCGGGGATGCCCTCCCAGAAGAGGATGTCGGCGCGTCCCGAGGTGGTGAGCGTCGGCATGATGAAGAGCTCGCCGACACCGGGGACCAGGTTGCAGCGGACGGCGTCGTAGTCCGGGTGCTCCGGGCGCGGGCCCAGGCCGTGCACGTAGGACACCGCGAGGGCGCGCTGCGGCTCGGCGTACGGGGAGCGGGAGGCGTCACGGCCGAACATGGAGACGAGCTCGCCCTTGCCCGCCGAGACGAGCACCAGGTCGTAGGCGCGGGAGAAGTAGTCGAGGTCGGAGACCGCGGCACCGTGGATGACCAGCTGGCCGCCACGCTGCGCGAACGTCTCCATCCAGCCCGCCATCTTGACCCGCTGGTCGACCGACTGCGCGTAGCCGTCGAGCTTGCCGACCCAGTCGATGGCACGCTGCGAGGGGCCCGGGTCGAAGGAGCCGGGGACGGCGACGGAGACCCCGAGCCCTTCGATCTTCGGGGCCTGGGACTCCCAGAAGTTCAGCTGAAGATCGCGCTCGTGCTGGAGCGCCGTGTCGAACATGCACTGCGTCGACATGACCCGGCCGGAACGGATCTCGTCCGCCGTCCGGTTCGACATCAGGGTGACCTCGTACCCGTGCGACTGGAGTCCGAGGGCGAGTTGGAGTCCGGACTGGCCGGCTCCCACGACGAGTATCTTCCGCATGCGGGTTGTTTCTCCCAGTTCTCGGGCGTCCCTATTCGGGGCTGACTTCGAGCGCGTGGCCGACGAGCGCGAGCAGGGTCTCGACGACCGAGATCCGGCGACGCGCGTCCATGATCATGACAGGTATGTGTGAAGGCACCGTGAGTGCTTCGCGCACGTCGTCGGGCTCGAACTCGTCGCTGCCGTCGAAGTGGTTGACGGCGACGACGTACGGCAGTCCGCAGCTCTCGAAGTAGTCGAGCGCCGGGAAGCAGTCCGAGAGGCGGCGGGTGTCGGCGAGGACCACCGCGCCGATCGCGCCGCGCACCAGGTCGTCCCACATGAACCAGAACCGCTGCTGGCCCGGCGTGCCGAAGAGGTAGAGCACCAGGTCGTCGTCGAGCGTGATGCGCCCGAAGTCCATGGCCACGGTGGTGGTCAGCTTGTCCGGCGTACCCGTGAGGTCGTCGGTCTCCTCGCTGGCCTGCGTCATCAGGGCCTCCGTCTGGAGAGGCGTGATCTCCGAGACGGACGTGACGAGGGTGGTCTTGCCGACGCCGAAGCCGCCGGCCACCACGATCTTCGTGGCGATCGGCGCGCGCGTGCGGTCCGTCTGCCAGGCTTTCAGGTTCTCCTCTTCGTCGAGGAGGGGGGCGACGCCAGGTTCGGCGTCAGAGACGGCGGAGTCCACTCAGCACCCTTTCCAGCAGGGCACGGTCGGGCTGTCCCGGGCCGTGACCTGTTCCGTACACGCGGATCTTTCCCTGGTCCGCCAGATCACTCAAGAGCACGCGGACCACTCCGAGCGGCATCCTGAGGAGGGCGGCGATCTCCGCCACGGTCCGCATCCGGCGGCAGAGTTCGACGATGGCCCGCATCTCGGGCATGACCCGGGTGGTGAGCGAGCCGTTGGTCAGCTCCTTGCGCGCCTCCGGGGCCTCCAGCGCGGCCACGAACGTCTCCACCAGCAGGACGTGGCCGAAGCGTGTACGTCCGCCGGTGAGCGAATAGGGGCGTACCCGGGCGGGCTTGCGGTCGCCGCCGCGGACCGGGAGCTTCTTGACGCCGTTCGACACGGTCATCAGGCACTCCCGGGGGCGTCGGCCTCGAGGGATTTTCGGAGCTCGATGCGCAGCTCGGGGGTCAGGACGTGTCCGGCCCGGCCGACGAAGAGCGCCATGTGGTACGCCACGACGCTCATGTCGCAGTCCGCGGAGCCGTGCACTCCGAGCAGCGAGCCGTCGCTGATCGCCATGACGAAGAGGCTGCCCTCGTCCATCGCGACCATGGTCTGCTTGACCCCGCCGTTGTCCATCAGCTTGGCGGCGCCGAGGGTGAGGCTGCCGATGCCGGAGACGATCGTGGCGAGGTCGGCCGACGAGCCCTTGGGGCCCTTCGGCCGGGCGCTGTCGGCCGTCCTCGCCTCGGCGTTGTGGCCGGGGTCGGAGGAGAGCAGGAGCAGGCCGTCGGAGGAGACGACCGCGACCGACTGCAGGCCGGGCACCTCCTCGACGAGATTGGTCAGCAGCCAGTGCAGGTTACGTGCTTCGCTGCTCAGGCCGAAGGTACTGGTCGCGGTCAACTGCTTGCCTCCTCGGCTGTGCCCCCCGATGCTTCTACGTCCTGTGCGTCGGTCCGGTGACCGGTGGACGCGGGTCCTGCGGGCGCGTGTGCGGGTGCGGGGGCCGGCGGGGTCTGTCCTTCGGGCGTGGGGGTCTCCGCCGTCCGGTCCGCGATCTCGGCCTCCACGTCGCGTCGGCCTTCGACCGCGCCCCGGTGGAACCCGCCGAGCCTGCGGCGCAGTGCGTCGGCGTCCACGCCGCCCACGCGGGGGCGCGGTGCGGTCGCGGGGGCGGAGATCTTCGGTGTGCGTTTGGGCAGGCCCTTGTCGGTGAGCCTGGGGTGTTCGTCGGGAACACGCTCGTGGTCGTCGGGGCCGATGGCGTACGGGTCGGCGGCCGCCGGACCCGCGGCCGGGCCGTCGGCCGCGGACCCCGCGGGTGCCTCGGTGGCCGTTCCCTGGGGGACGTCCGCCGCCGGAGCGCGCTCCGCGGCCGGTTCGCCGGCGTGGGAGGCGGTCTCCGTGACACCGGGGGCCGTCCCGTCCGTGCGGGAGAGGGTCTCCGTGACACCGGCGGGCGTGGTGTCCCCGGCGAGTGCCCGGGCCGCCCCGGGGGATCCGGGGCCGGGTGCGTCGGCCGTCCCCGTGGTGCCGGTCGTGACGCCTGTGGCGGCCGGTTCCTCGGCGGCGTCCCGTGCGGGGGCCTGCGGGGCGAGCTCCGGGAGGAGCAGCTCCATCGTCGTCTCGGAGGTGCGTTCCGGCTCGGGCCCACGGGGCGCCGGGATGACCGGAGCCTGCACGGCCGGCCCGGACCCGGAGGCCTGCGTCCGCTCGGGCACCGTCTCCGGTTCGGTGGCGGACTCCTCGAGGGCCGCCTCGGCCGCCGCGATCAGCGGGTCCTCGGCGTCGGCCGGGGCCGAGGCCACGACCGAGGCGCGCAGGACCGAACGGCCGCGCAGCACATTGGAGTTGGCCTCGGCGTCCGCGCCCGGCAGGGCCACCGCGGGGGCTCCGCCGGCTAGCCGGACGGAGGCGGGGACGGTGGACGCGGGGGCGGCGGCGAGCAGCGCCTTCGGGAGGACGACCACGGCGGCCACCCCGCCCTGCTTCTGCTCGCGCAGCTTCACCCGTACGCCGTGCCGGTGGGCGAGCCGGGCCACGACGTACAGGCCGAGCCCGAGTCCCTCTCCGCTCTCCTGGTCGTACGTGTCCTCCGGGTCGAACTCGGAGAGGCGGGCGTTGAGGTGCCTCATCCGGTCGTCGGTCATGCCGATGCCCTCGTCCTGCACGGAGAGCATCACGTCACCGCTCTCCAGCAGCCAGCCGGAGAGTTCGACGGGCACGTCGGGCGGCGAGAACGAGGTGGCGTTCTCCAGGAGTTCGGCCACCAGGTGGCTGAGGTCGTCGGCGGCGAACCCGGCGATGTGCGCGTGCGGGGGCAGCGCGGCGATCCGCACCCGTTCGTACCGCTCGATCTCGCTGACCGAGGCACGGGCGACATCGACGAGCGGGACCGGGCCCGCGTGGTGCTGGACGTGCTCGGCGCCCGCGAGAACGAGGAGGTTCTCGCTGTGCCGCCGCATGACGGTGGCGAAGTGGTCGAGCTTGAAGAGGGTGGAGAGGCGGTCCGGGTCCTGCTCGCGCTCCTCCAGGCCCTCGATCACGCCGAGCTGGCGCTCGACGAGACCGAGGGTGCGCAGCGCGAGGTTCACGAAGGTGCTGTGGATGGTGCCGCGCACCTGCTCCAGGTGAGCCGCCGACTCGGCGAGTTCGGCGCGCAGCCGGTCGCGCTCGTCGGCCATCAGCTGGCGCTGGCCGACGAGGTGCTTGCGGTCGCCCTCGAGGGTGGCGATCCGCTCGTGCAGGCCGGCGGCGTGCGCGTGCAGTGCGTTGACGGAGCGGACGACCTGGGCGAACTCGTCGTTGCGGCCGGTGAACTTGACCGGTTCTCCGGAGGCCGGGTCGGCGGCGAGCCTGGCCGAGCCGAGGCGCAGGACGGCGAGCGGTCTGGTCAGGCTGCGGGCCATGGCCATCGTCATGCCGGCGGCGACCAGCATCAGGATGCCGAGCAGGGTGACGCGGAGCTCCAGCGCGGTGACGTCGTCGTCCCGCAGCGCTTCGACGTTCTTGGTGCGGCGGTCGTTGAGGGAGGCCTCGGCTCCGCGCATCAGCTCGATCCGGGCCGACAGGGCGGCGTCGAGCTTCTTGACGCCGGTGCCGAGCGCGGAGTCCGAGAGCTTCGGCTGCGCGGTGAGGTCGGCCAGGTACTTGTCCGCGGAGCCGACGTCGGGGCCGGTGACCGTGGAGTCGTACGACGTCACGGCCTGCTTGGGCGCGGTCTCGCGGAAGTCCGCGATGGCCGCGTCGGAGCGGAGGCGCGCCTGCTGGGCGGCGGCGCTCAGCGCGTCGCGCTGCTTGGTGTCGGCGGCCGACGAGGTGTTCGTGGTGTCCGTCAGACCCGTGACCGGGTTGTAGACGCTCTGGGTGGTGTGCGGGATGCCGAGGGCCGCCAGGAGCAGTCCGCGGGCCGCGGCGGACTGCTGGACGGCGGTGTCCAGCTCGGCGAGGGCGTGCGAACCGGCGCCCGCGCGCGGCGGCATCCGGTCGGCCAGGTCCTCGGCGAGGGCGTGGAGTTCGGCGATGGCGCCGGAGTAGGCCTGGTGCGCCTCCAGGGCGGAGCTCTTCCCGGTGAGCGCCGATCGCCTGAGTGTCGCGATGCCGTCGAGGTCCTCGAGCAGCGCGGCGGGGGCGTCCGCGTCCGCGCGCAGCTCGTCGACCTGGCGGTCGACCAGCGCGCTGCGCCGCTCGGAGGGCGCCTTGGCCTTGGGCCTGCCGGCGGCGACGTAGGAGGTGACCTCGTCGCGCTCGTCGGCCAGCGCGTGCGCGAGGGTCAGCGCCTGCTGGGTGCGCTGGGCGAGCGTCACCAGATTCTGGGAATCATTCAGTTGCTGTGAGGCCGACAGGACCATGGGCGCCCCGGCTCCGGCGATGGAGGCCGCGACGACCGCCACGGCCACGATCAGCCGGTTGCGTACATGGGCGGTCCTGCCCCGGCCCGTGGAGCCGGTGGCGTCGCCGACGGCGCCACCCTCTGTGGAGTTGGAGGCCGTCTTCTTGCCTGTGCGCCTCGGCCGCGTCTTCTGCACCGGTGCTCGCATTCCTGACTCGTGTACCCATTTGGGGCCCGGGTGACGTCCCGTCAATCGCGGCGTACGCCCGGTACGGCTCCCGACCCTCCCAGTGCCGGTGGGCAGTGGTCCCGCATCATCTGACCCGCCACCCGAAGGAGTGAACATCGGAGGGGAGTTGGCGGGCAAGTCTCCCCGGTGCCCGCGACGGACCCGCGCGGCGGGCCGGTTGGACGTCCGGGACGGGCTTTGGCAGTATTCGCCGCCACGTTTTGCCGGAGTCGATCATTCCATGCCAAACCCGGCGCCTGAGCTGCTGAACCGCACGTCGGGCGTCGCCCGGCGTCCTTCCGGCACCCTTGTGAAGGGCTCGTGCAGACTGGCGGAATGCGCACTGAACTCGTGTCGGAGCCCGGAGACCCGGACCACCCCAATGAGGACTTCGCATCGGTCGGGCTTCCCGCTTCAGGACAGGGCGGTTCACTGGTCGTGCTCGACGGGGTGACACCACCCCGGAGCGGCGACGGCTGTCTGCATTCGGTCCCCTGGTTCTCCGCGCGGCTCGGCGGCGCGCTGACCGAACTGTCCGTTTCGCAGGGGGATTTGTCCCTGCGGGAGATCCTGGCGCGGGCGATCCACCGCGTCGCCGACGCACACACCGACACCTGTGACCTTTCTCACCCGCGTACGCCCCAGGCAACCGTGGTCCTCGCGCGGTGGTCCGCGTCGCGGGTCGAGTACCTGATCCTCTCGGACTCGGCCCTGCTGGTGGAATCCCCCTCCGGCGAGGTCACCGCCCTGCTGGACGACCGCCTCTCACGGCTCCCGCGCACGGCCCTCGCCTCGGACGCCGTCGCCGACTCCACCGTCCGCAACAAGGAGGGCGGCTTCTTCACGGCCGCCGCGGACCCCTCGGTCGCCTCGCGCGCGGTGACGGGCACCCTCCCCCGGCCCTCGGTACGCGCCCTGACGGCCCTCACGGACGGCGCCACCCGGTGGGTGGAGAGGTTCCACGCGGGCGACTGGGCCGAACTGTTCGCCCTCGTGCGCGAAGAGGGCCCGGCCTCGCTCGTCGAGCGCGTACGGCGCCTGGAGCGCTCGGACGCGGCGGAGCGGCCGGGGTCCCGGCGGGGCAAGACGCACGACGACGCGACGGTGGTGTTCGTGCACCTGTGAGCGGGACCGCGAGGGGACCGTGAACGGCGCCGCGCGTCGTGCTCTTCGGGGAATCGTGAGGGGAACCGCGCGGGGAACCGCGAACCGAACCGCGCACGGCGCCGCGCGTCGAGCCGCGAGGGGAACCGTGCGGGAAGCTGTCCGAAGGCGCGGGCGCCGGCCGGGTGGAGCTACCTCTCCATGCCGCGGTTCAGCTGGTTCAGCAGGCGGGCGAGTTCCGCGACCTCGTTCTGGTCCCAGTGGGCGAGTTGGCGGACATAGCGGGCCCGGCGGGCCTCGCGGACGCTGGAGACACGTCCGCGGCCCTCGTCGGTGAGGTGGACGAGCCAGGCGCGGCCGTCGGCAGGGTCGGGTTCGCGCGCGACCAGGCCCAGCTCCTCCAGGGCGCGCAGCTGCCGGGACATCGTGGCCTTGCCGACGCCGATGTAGGCGGCGAGTTCCGTGGCGCGCTGGCGGCCGCACTCCTCCAGACGGACGAGGAGCCCGTACGCGGCGGACTCCAGGTCCGGATGCACCTCGCGGGCCATCTCCCCCTGGTTGGCGCGGGCGCGGCGCAGAAACACGGTCAACTCGCGTTCCAGGGAAAGGAACTCGCGCTCCACACCGCCGTGCGCCGCGGGCCGGTCCACACCATTTCCCGACACGCCGGATTCGACCGGACGTCCGCCGTCGTTTCCGCCCTCGTGCACGTCAGCACCCCTGACCCGGTTTCCCGATCCTGAAAGTTTCTGCCGGAACTCGCCGTTGCCGCAGCTCCGCCAGTATTTCGCAGGCGTAGACCAACGGCAGCCCCCGGCCCCTCTTCCCACACCGTCGTCTACGTGCGTAGCTTCTTTATCAGACACCCTTTACTGGCATGCGCACGCCACTCCCAGGTCGAGACGGCCTGATCCCCCCGGGGCACGCATGCCCGCGCTTTCCCCCCACCGAGCTCCCCCGAGCTCCCCCGGGCTCCGGAGCTCCATCGCCCTTCGGAGGCACGCACATGTCCGTGCACGGATCCGGAACGGCCCGCCGCCTGCGAGTGCTCGCGGCAGGAACCCTGCTCGCCGCCTTCTCCCTCCTCTCCACCCTCCCTTCCTCCGCCGCCGACACCCCCGCCCGCGGCTCCGCCCGGATGGGCATGGGGGTCATCGGCCACGACGGCCAGGACGGCACGCCGTCCACCGGTGACGCCACCCAGACAGAAGGTGTGGACGTGGCCGGCTACCAGGGCAACGTCGCCTGGTCGACGCTGTGGAACAGCGGGGTCAGGTGGGCCTACACCAAGGCGAGCGAGGGGACGTACTACACGAACCCGTACTTCGCCCAGCAGTACAACGGCGCGTACAACATCGGCATGATCCGCGGGTCGTACCACTTCGCGACCCCGGACACCACGACCGGTGCCGCCCAGGCCAACTACTTCGTCGACCACGGCGGCGGCTGGTCGGGCGACGGCAGGACGCTGCCCGGCACCCTCGACATCGAGTGGAACCCGTACGGGGCCGCCTGCTACGGCAAGACGCAGAGCGCGATGGTCAGCTGGATCAGCAGCTTCCTCACCCAGTACAGGGCCAGAACGGGCCGTGACGCGGTGATCTACACGGCCGCGAGCTGGTGGACCCAGTGCACCGGCAACTACAGCGGCTTCGCGTCCGCCCATCCCCTGTGGATCGCGCGGTACGCCTCCGATCCGGGGACGCTCCCGGCGGGCTGGGGCTTCTACACGATGTGGCAGTACACGTCGTCGGGCCCGACGGTCGGGGACCACGACAAGTTCAACGGTGCGCTCGACCGGGTGCAGGCACTGGCCAACGGCTGACAGACACCTGACGTACAGCAGGACAGCAGGACAGCCGGCGTACGGCGAAGGCGCCCGACGCTCTTCGACTTGGCGCTCGACGCATGGCGCATGGCACGGCGAAGGCCCGGGCCTCCCTCACGGGACCCGGGCCTTCCCTTCCGGCAGCGTCCGTCACGCCGCTACCGGAACCTCCGGCACCGCGCCGTTCGTCGCCGGCGCCAGTGCCAGCTCCAGGACCTGGCGGACGTCCGTGACGGTGTGGACGTCGAGCTTCTCCAGGACCTCGGCCGGGACGTCGTCCAGATCGGCCTCGTTGCGCTTGGGGATGATCACGGTCGTGACACCCGCCCGGTGCGCGGCGAGCAGCTTCTGCTTCACCCCGCCGATCGGCAGGACCCGGCCGGTCAGCGAGACCTCACCGGTCATGGCCACATCGGTGCGGACCAGCCGGCCCGACAGCAGCGACGCCAGGGCGGTCGTCATCGTGACGCCCGCGCTCGGGCCGTCCTTGGGGACCGCGCCCGCCGGGAAGTGGATGTGCGCGCCCCGGTCCTTCAGGTCGCCGACGGGGAGTTCGAGCTCCGCGCCGTGCGAGCGCAGGAAGGAGAGCGCGATCTGCGCCGACTCCTTCATCACGTCCCCGAGCTGGCCGGTGAGGGTCAGACCGGCCGCGCCCGTCTCCGGGTCGGCCAGCGACGCCTCCACATAGAGGACGTCACCGCCCGCGCCGGTGACCGCGAGACCCGTGGCGACGCCGGGCACCGCCGTACGGCGCTCGGCCGGGTCCTGCGCCGACTCGGGCACGTGGTGCGGGCGCCCGATGAGCTCGCGCAGATCGGTGTCGGTCACCGTGAACGGCAGCTCCCTGCGGCCCAGTTCGTGCTGGGCCGCCACCTTGCGCAGCAGCCGGGCGATGCCCCGCTCCAGGTTCCGTACGCCCGCCTCCCGGGTGTACTCCCCCGCGAGCTTGCGCAGCGCGCTCTCGTCGAGGACGACCTCGTCCTTCTCCAGGCCCGCCCGCTCCAGCTGACGCGGCAGCAGGTGGTCCCGGGCGATGACGACCTTCTCGTCCTCGGTGTAGCCGTCCAGGCGGACCAGCTCCATACGGTCGAGCAGGGCCTCCGGGATGGCCTCCAGGACGTTGGCCGTGGCGAGGAACACGACGTCGGAGAGGTCGAGTTCGACCTCCAGGTAGTGGTCGCGGAAGGTGTGGTTCTGCGCCGGGTCGAGGACTTCGAGCAGCGCCGCCGCCGGGTCGCCCCGGAAGTCGGAGCCGACCTTGTCGATCTCGTCGAGCAGGACCACCGGGTTCATCGACCCGGCCTCCTTGATGGCGCGCACGATCCGGCCGGGCAGCGCGCCGACGTACGTACGGCGGTGTCCGCGGATCTCGGCCTCGTCCCGGACGCCGCCGAGGGCGACGCGGACGAACTTGCGGCCCATCGCGTGCGCGACGGACTCGCCGAGCGAGGTCTTGCCGACGCCGGGCGGGCCGACGAGCGCGAGCACGGCGCCGCCGCGCCGGCCGCCGACGACTCCGAGACCGCGCTCGGAGCGCCGCTTGCGCACGGCGAGGTACTCGGTGATGCGCTCCTTCACGTCGTCCAGACCGGCGTGCTCGGCGTCGAGCACGGCCTGGGCGCCCCGGATGTCGTACGCGTCCTCGGTCCGTTCGTTCCACGGCAGCTCCAGGACGGTGTCGAGCCAGGTCCGGATCCAGCTGCCCTCGGGCGACTGGTCACTGGACCGCTCCAGCTTCTCGACCTCCTTGAGGGCGGCCTCGCGGACGCTCTCGGGAAGGTCGGCGGCCTCGACCCGGGCGCGGTAGTCGTCGGACTCGTCCTCGCCGTCCTCTCCCTTGAGGTCGCGCAGTTCCTTGCGTACGGCTTCCAGCTGGCGCCTCAGCAGGAACTCGCGCTGCTGCTTGTCGACGCCCTCCTGGACGTCCTTGGCGATGGACTCGGCGACGTCCTGCTCGGCGAGGTGCTCGCGGAGCTGTTCGGTGGCGAGCTTCAGCCGGGCCACCGGGTCGGCGGTCTCCAGCAGCTCGACCTTCTGTTCCACGGAGAGGAACGGTGAGTAACCGGCATTGTCGGCGAGGGCGGAGACGTCGTCGATCTGCTGCACCCGGTCCACGACCTGCCAGGCGGCGCGCTTGCGCAGCCAGCTCGTGGCCAGGGCCTTGTATTCCTTCACCAGGTCGGTGACCCGGCCGGGCAGCGGGTCGGGCACGGTCTCCTCGACCCGGGTGCCCTCGACCCACAGTGCCGCGCCGGGACCCGTGGTCCCCGCGCCCACCCTCACGCGCCCACGCCCTCGGATCAGCGCGCCCGGGTCACCGTCGGCCAGCCGGCCGACCTGCTCGACCGTGCCGAGCACACCGGTGCTCGCGTAGGTCCCGTCGATGCGTGGCACCAGGAGTACCTGAGGCTTTCCCGGCGTTGAACGGGCGGCGGCCTGAGCGGCCTCCACCGCGGCCCGCACATCGGGGTCGTTCAGATCCAGCGGAACCACCATTCCGGGCAGCACTACCTCGTCGTCGAGCGGCAGCACGGGCAGAGTGAGTGATGCGGACGTCGAAGCCATGATCTCCCCTTCGGCAGTCAAGTTGAGCTATGCCGACTCAATGCACGGGGACTCCGCAATGTTCCCCGGAGGCCGTTCGCTGTGAGCGATCGCTTGCGAACCCGGTGCGGGCGTCCCGGCCCCTGGACTCCGGGGCCTCGCGGGCCGTCCCCGGGATGCGAGGTGGCCACCGGCCTCGGATGGTTGGAGTCATGAACCATCACCTCGCCCAGAACAAGATCGAAATCGACACCCGGCTCGTCACGGCCGGCGCCGTGCTCACCGCGGCCGGTGCCCTGGTGGCGTGCACCGGCATGGTCATCGCCGCCGCCGCCGTGTTCGCCGCGGGCCGGCGCATGCTCCGCGCCATGGATGTGCCTCCCTCGCAGGTGGCGGCCATGAAGTGGCGGCAGGCCAAGGAGGCCTCCCTGGCGGGCGCGCAGGCCTGGCAGTCCGCGTCCGACGCCCAGAACGGGGCGCCCCACCGTTGACCGGGCGCCCCGTCGTCCCTCCTATGGCTCAACGGGTCGCTTCCTGTCCGCGAGGGGACGGACGAAGAGGCCCGTGAGCCGCCCGGGCAGTGGCCGGCGGACGGCCGCCCGGGCAGTGGCCGGCGGACGGCCGCCCGGGCAGTGGCCGGCGGACGGCCGCTCGGGCAGTGGCCGGTGGATGCGAAAACTCGGCCGGTGAGAGTGGAGGCCCAGCCGACGGAGGGTGGAGACCCTGCCGGCGAGGGCGGAAGCCCAGCCGACGGAGGGTGGAGGCCCAGCCGGTGAGGGTGGAAGCCCGGGTCGGCGTGGCTGGACGCCCAGCCGGTGAGGGCGGAGGCCCGGGTCGGCGGTCGCCGAGGGGTCGCCTGGGCCGTGCCCGAGGCTTCCGGACCGCGCCGCGTCAACCTCGCGGTGCCCGCCGTCACCCCGTCACGCCATCCCCCCGTTCCTCGGCGAATTCCCGCGACCCGTACAGGTGAAAATGCCAGGATGGCGGCCATGACCGCCTCGTACGAGACTCCCGAAGTCATCGACCGCCGTCAGAGCCCGTACGGCGAGGTCGTGCTGCGGCGCCACGGAGCACTGCTCCAGATCATCGCCAACGGGTGTTTCCTGATGGACACGTCCGACGGGCGTTCCGAGCGGCTGCTCATGGACGCGGCGTACGACGCGCTGGACGGGCGCCCGGAACCGAGCGTGCTGATCGGGGGGCTCGGCGTCGGGTTCTCGCTGGCGCACGCCGCGGCCGACCGCCGCTGGGGACGCATCACCGTTGTCGAGCGCGAACGGGCCGTCATCGACTGGCACCGGGGCGGCCCGCTCGCCGCGCTGTCCGCCGAGGCGCTCGCCGATCCGCGCACCGACATCGTCGAGAGGGACCTCGTCGACTACGTCAATGAGATCTCCGACACGTTCGACGCCCTGTGCCTCGACATCGACAACGGACCCGGCTGGACGGTCACCGAAGGCAACGCGGGACTGTACGGTGCGTCCGGACTGGCAAGCTGCGCAAGGGCGTTGAGGCCTGGCGGCGTCCTCGCCGTATGGTCGGCGCAGCCCTCTCCGGAATTTGAAGTTACCTTGCGGAATGCCGGATTCCGACGGGTCCGTACCGAAGTGATCCCCGTTGCCCGGGGCGTTCCCGACGTGGTGCATCTCGCGGTGAGGCCTGGATAGCCGAGGCGCACCCACTGCCCGTACCCTGCTTGCCTGGCGCGGATCATTCAAGCGTCAAGCGCAGTCATGGGATCACCCCACGGATTCCGGAAAGCACACTTCAGGGGCGGGCGATGGAGCAGACACACACCTCCCAGAACGGTACGGCGGCGACCCCGGGCGCTCAGCGCCGGGTTTTGGTCGTCGAGGACGACCCCACGATCGTCGACGCCATCGCGGCCCGTCTGCGAGCCGAGGGATTCCTCGTGCAAACCGCGGGCGACGGCCCGGCCGCCGTCGACACCGCCGAGGCATGGCAGCCCGATCTGCTGATCCTCGACATCATGCTGCCCGGCTTCGACGGTCTGGAGGTCTGCCGGCGTGTGCAGGCCGCCCGCCCGGTGCCGGTGCTGATGCTCACCGCGCGCGACGACGAGACCGACATGCTGGTCGGGCTCGGAGTCGGCGCCGACGACTACATGACCAAGCCGTTCTCGATGCGCGAGCTCGCGGCCCGGGTGCACGTCCTGCTCCGCAGGGTCGAGCGCGCGGTCGTCGCGGCCTCCACTCCGCGCAGCGGCATCCTGCGGCTCGGCGAGCTGGAGATCGACCACGCGCAGCGCCGGGTGCGGGTCCGCAGTGAGGACGTACACCTCACTCCGACCGAGTTCGACCTGCTGGTCTGCCTCGCGAACACCCCGCGTGCCGTACTCTCGCGCGAGCAGCTGCTCGCCGAGGTGTGGGACTGGGCGGACGCCTCCGGTACCCGGACCGTCGACAGCCACATCAAGGCGCTGCGCCGCAAGATCGGTGCCGAGCGGATCCGTACGGTGCACGGCGTCGGCTACGCGCTGGAGACCCCGACTCCCTGAGCCGGGACTCCGCAGGAGGGTCGGGACCCGGGCGACCGGGACCCGGGTGAGGGGCTGATGTGATGAGCGGACCCGGAGAGCGGGGACGCGGGCTCGGCGAGCGCGCGTCCGGTGAGCGCAGGAGCTCGGGCTCCTGGGGCGAGGTGCGACCCTTCTCCATCAAGACGAAGCTGGGCGCGCTGGTCGTCATCTCCGTGCTCATCACCACCGGTCTGTCGATGATCGCGGTGCACACCAAGACGGAGCTCCGCTTCATCACGGTGTTCTCGATGATCGCCACCCTGCTGATCACGCAGTTCGTCGCGCACTCGCTCACCGCGCCGCTGGACGAGATGAACGCGGTGGCCCGCTCGATCTGGCACGGGGACTACACCCGCCGGGTGCGGGACGACCGGCGCGACGAGCTGGGCGACCTGGCCCAGACGATCAACCTCATGGCCGACGAGCTGGAGGCCCAGGACCGTCAGCGCAAGGAGCTCGTGGCGAATGTCTCGCACGAGCTGCGGACCCCCATCGCGGGTCTGCGCGCGGTCCTGGAGAACGTCGTGGACGGCGTCTCGGCCGCCGATCCCGAGACGATGCGCACCGCGCTGAAGCAGACGGAGCGCCTGGGGCGGCTGGTGGAGACCCTTCTCGACCTGTCCCGGCTGGACAACGGCGTCGTACCGCTGCGCAGGCGGCGCTTCGAGGTGTGGCCGTATCTGTCCGGGGTGCTGAAGGAGGCCAACATGGTCGCCTCCGCGCGCGCGGACCTCGCCTCGGGCTCCGGCGGCGGCCACACCCGTAAGGACGTCCATCTGCACCTCGACGTGTCCCCGCCGGAGCTGACCGCGCACGCGGACCCGGAGCGGATCCACCAGGTCGTGGCGAATCTCATCGACAACGCGGTCAAGCACAGCCCGCCGCACGGCCGGGTGACGGTACGGGCCCGGCGGGGCGACCATCCCGAGTCGCTGGCCCTGGAGGTCCTGGACGAGGGGCCCGGCATTCCGAAGTCGGAATGGCACCGCGTCTTCGAGCGGTTCAACCGCGGCGGGGTGCCCGCGCCGCACGGTCCGGGCAGCGACGGCGGTACGGGACTGGGCCTCGCGATCGCCCGCTGGGCGGTGGATCTGCACGGCGGACGCATAGGTGTGGCCGAATCTCAGCGGGGTTGCCGGATCCAGGTCATCCTTCCGGGACTCCCTTCTCTGCCAAGTTGACGTAAAGTTCGAACCGGAGCCGCAAGATCCACCACTGTCGCCGCCGGCGTACACGTGTGATCAGGCACAGGACCGCGTGAGCCGTGCCGCGGCCTCGGGCCGACGTACCCTTTCCCCTGCGGAACCTCGCTTGTTTCCCGCCATTTCCATGGGCGAAACACGGATTCCGATGTGACTTACGCGACGTTGGACGGGCCCGGCCTGACCTTCCCGGCCAGGGAGGCGTAGCCTTTATTCCCGCTGTCCATCACCTTGCGAAGCGGAAGAGGGCGGTTAGCGCCGTGTCGCCACAGTCCCCCAGTAACTCGAGTATCTCGACCGATGACCAAGCCGCCGGGAAGAACCCCGCGGCCGCCTTCGGTGCCAACGAGTGGCTCGTCGACGAGATCTATCAGCAGTACCTCCAGGACCCGAATTCCGTAGACCGAGCCTGGTGGGACTTCTTCGCCGATTACAAGCCCGGGGCGCCCGCCGCCTCGGCTCCGGCGGGTACTGCGGCCGCGGGGGCCGCAGGGACCACCACCACGGCCGCGCCGGCCGCTCCCGTGCCGCCCGCGGCGCGCCAGGCTCCTCCCCAGGCCCCTGCCGCGCCCGCGCCCGCTCCGGCCGCCGCTCCCGCGGCTCCGAAGCCCGCGGCCGCCGCCCCGGCTCCCGTGAAGGCCGCTCCGGCCGCCGCGAAGCCGAAGGCGGCTCCGGCCACCGAGGCGCCCGAGGGCCCCGAGTACGTCACCCTGCGCGGTCCCGCCGGTGCTGTCGCGAAGAACATGAACGCCTCCCTGGAGCTGCCCACGGCCACGTCCGTGCGCGCGGTCCCGGTGAAGCTGCTCTTCGACAACCGCATCGTCATCAACAACCATCTGAAGCGCGCCCGGGGCGGGAAGATCTCCTTCACCCACCTCATCGGGTACGCGATGGTGCAGGCCATCAAGGCCATGCCGTCGATGAACTGGCACTTCGTGGAGAAGGACGGGAAGCCCACCCTCGTCAAGCCTCCGCACGTCAACTTCGGCCTCGCCATCGACCTGGTGAAGCCCAACGGCGACCGCCAGCTGGTCGTCGCGGGCATCAAGAAGGCCGAGACGCTGAACTTCTTCGAGTTCTGGCAGGCCTACGAGGACATCGTCCGCCGCGCCCGTGACGGCAAGCTGACGATGGACGACTTCACCGGTGTCACGGTCTCGCTGACCAACCCCGGCGGCCTCGGCACCGTCCACTCGGTCCCGCGCCTGATGCCCGGACAGTCGGTCATCATGGGCGTCGGCTCCATGGACTACCCGGCGGAGTTCCAGGGCACCTCCCAGGACACCCTGAACAAGCTCGGCATCGCCAAGGTCATGACGCTCACGTCGACCTACGACCACCGGGTCATCCAGGGCGCCGCCTCCGGCGAGTTCCTGCGCATCGTCGCGAACTTCCTGCTGGGCGAGACCGGCTTCTACGACGAGATCTTCGAGGCGCTGCGGATCCCCTACGAGCCGGTCCGCTGGCTCAAGGACATCGACGCCAGCCACGACGACGACGTCACCAAGGCCGCCCGCGTCTTCGAGCTGATCCACTCCTACCGGGTCCGCGGCCACGTCATGGCCGACACCGACCCGCTGGAGTACAAGCAGCGCAAGCACCCCGACCTCGACATCACCGAGCACGGGCTCACGCTGTGGGACCTGGAGCGCGAGTTCGCCGTCGGCGGCTTCTCCGGCAAGTCCCTGATGAAGCTGCGCGACATCCTCGGCGTCCTGCGCGACTCGTACTGCCGCACCACCGGCATCGAGTTCATGCACATCCAGGACCCGAAGCAGCGCAAGTGGATCCAGGACCGCATCGAGCGCCCGCACTCCAAGCCGGAGCGCGAGGAGCAGCTGCGGATCCTGCGCCGGCTGAACTCCGCCGAGGCCTTCGAGACCTTCCTGCAGACGAAGTACGTCGGCCAGAAGCGCTTCTCCCTGGAGGGCGGCGAGTCCGTCATCCCGCTCCTCGACGCCGTCATCGACAGCGCCGCGGAGTCCCGCCTGGACGAGGTCGTCATCGGCATGGCCCACCGCGGCCGCCTGAACGTCCTCGCGAACATCGTCGGCAAGTCGTACGCGCAGATCTTCCGCGAGTTCGAGGGCAACCTCGACCCGAAGTCGATGCACGGCTCCGGCGACGTGAAGTACCACCTGGGCGCCCAGGGCACCTTCACCGGCCTGGACGGCGAGCAGATCAAGGTCTCGCTGGCCGCCAACCCGTCCCACCTGGAGACGGTCGACCCGGTCATCGAGGGCATCGTCCGCGCCAAGCAGGACATCATCAACAAGGGCGGCACGGACTTCACCGTCCTGCCCGTCGCCCTGCACGGTGACGCGGCCTTCGCCGGCCAGGGTGTGGTCGCCGAGACGCTCAACATGTCGCAGCTGCGCGGCTACCGCACGGGCGGCACGGTCCACATCGTCATCAACAACCAGGTCGGCTTCACCGCCGCCCCGGAGTCGTCACGCTCCTCCATGTACGCCACCGACGTGGCCCGCATGATCGAGGCGCCGATCTTCCACGTGAACGGTGACGACCCCGAGGCCGTCGTCCGTGTCGCGCGTCTGGCCTTCGAGTTCCGTCAGGCGTTCAACAAGGACGTCGTGATCGACCTCATCTGCTACCGCCGCCGCGGACACAACGAGTCCGACAACCCGGCGTTCACGCAGCCGCTGATGTACGACCTGATCGACAAGAAGCGCTCGGTGCGCAAGCTCTACACCGAGTCCCTGATCGGTCGCGGCGACATCACCCTCGAAGAGGCCGAGCAGGCGCTCCAGGACTTCCAGGGCCAGCTCGAGAAGGTCTTCACCGAGGTCCGCGAGGCCGTCGCGCAGGCGCCCGAGGCCCACGTCCCGGACGTCCAGGCCGAGTTCCCGGTCGCCGTCTCCACCGCGGTCTCCCAGGAGATCGTGAAGCGGATCGCCGAGTCCCAGGTCAACATCCCCGACAACGTCACCGTGCACCCGCGGCTGCTCCCGCAGCTCCAGCGCCGCGCGGCGATGATCGAGGACGGCACGATCGACTGGGGCATGGGCGAGACCCTCGCCATCGGTTCGCTGCTCCTGGAGGGTACGCCGGTCCGGCTGTCCGGCCAGGACTCGCGCCGCGGCACGTTCGGCCAGCGCCACGCGGTGCTGATCGACCGGGTCAACGGCGAGGACTACACCCCGCTCCAGTACCTCTCGGACGAGCAGGCCCGCCTGAACGTCTACGACTCGCTGCTCTCCGAGTACGCGGTCATGGGCTTCGAGTACGGCTACTCGCTGGCCCGCCCGGACGCGCTGGTGATGTGGGAGGCGCAGTTCGGCGACTTCGTCAACGGCGCGCAGACGGTCGTCGACGAGTACATCTCGGCCGCCGAGCAGAAGTGGGGCCAGACGTCCGGCGTCACCCTGCTGCTCCCGCACGGCTACGAGGGCCAGGGCCCGGACCACTCCTCGGCCCGGATCGAGCGCTTCCTCCAGCTGTGCGCGCAGAACAACATGACGGTCGCCCAGCCGACGTCCCCGTCGAACTACTTCCACCTCCTGCGGTGGCAGGTGCACAACCCGCACCACAAGCCGCTGGTGGTCTTCACCCCGAAGTCGATGCTGCGCCTGAAGGCCGCCGCGTCGAAGGCGGAGGAGTTCACCTCGGGCCAGTTCCGCCCGGTCATCGGCGACGACTCGGTCGACACGGCCGCCGTGCGCAAGGTCGTGTTCTGCGCCGGCAAGCTGTACTACGACCTGGAGGCCGAGCGGAAGAAGCGCGGCTCCACGGACACGGCGATCATCCGTATCGAGCGCCTGTACCCGCTGCCGGGTGCCGAGCTCCAGGCGGAGATCGCCAAGTACCCGAACGCCGAGAAGTACCTGTGGGCCCAGGAGGAGCCGGCGAACCAGGGTGCCTGGCCGTTCATCGCGCTCAACCTGATCGACCACCTGGACCTGGCGGTCGGCGCGGACGTCCCGGGCGCCGAGCGCCTGCGCCGCATCTCGCGTCCGCACTCCTCCTCCCCCGCCGTCGGTTCCGCGAAGCGGCACCAGGCGGAGCAGGAGCAGCTGGTGCGTGAGGTGTTCGAGGCGTAGGCCTCCGGCACGACAGCGTGAAGGGGCCCGCCCCCGAGTCCTGGTGGACTCGGGGGCGGGCCTTTCGGTGTTCCGGGCGGTGGCGAAGCCGGGGGCGGTTCACGTGGACAGCGGTTCGAAGTCCCAGTGGGGGCGGTTGCGGGAGCGGGCGGAGATGGTGTGGACGTGCCGGGGGCCCAGTGCCGCGTCCAGGTCTGAGAGTGTCTCTTGCTCGACCTTCTCGGCCTGGCGGCCGTCCCTCAGGGTCCGCAGGTCCGCGGCGAGGGCGATGCGGGCGGAGAGGGTCAGCGGGTGGGTGCGGCCGAGAGTCCGGGTGGCCAGGGTGACCGTCTCCTGGCTGAGCACGGTGGCCCGCTCCGGGTCGCCCACGAGGTTGCGCAGGGCGGAGGCGTTGATCGCGCAGCCCAGCGTCCAGGGATGGGACTCCCCCACTGCCGTTGCCATGTCGGCGAGTGCGTGCTCGATGACGGCATGAGCCTGATCCCGTTCGCCGACGTTGCGCAGGACCAGGGCGTGGTTGGCGCGGACCCCGGCGATGTAGGGGTGGCCCTCGGCGAGCATCACCTCGTACCGGGCGACGACGGTCTCACCGATCTCACGCGCCTGGTCGATGTCGCCGTGCTCACGGATGAAACAGCTGGTGGACGCGGCGAACCTCAGCGTCTGCGGATCCGTTTCACCGAGGGCACGCTCGCAGCGCTCCAGCACCCGGGTGAGAAGGGCGCCCGCCGCCGCACGGTCCCCGGTTCGGTAGACGCACAGGGCCAGGTTGTGCTCGGCTTCGAGCGTCTGGGGGCCGTCCGCCCCCATGACAAGACGGTATTCACGTACGTTCTTGGCCTGGATCGACTCCGCCTCGGAATAGCGGCCGAGCAGCCTCAGATCAGTGGCGTACGACATCTCTGAACTGAGCGCCCAAGGGTGCCGGGCCCGCAGCAGCTGTCGGCGTGATTCCAGCGTCTTGCCGTCGATGTCCAGTGCCGCTTCGTAATGCCCGAGCAGACGCAGGGACACGGCCAGATTGTTCTGGGCGCCCAGGGTGCGGGTGTCCGCGTCGCCCAGGAGGTCCGAGTAGGCCGTGAAGATCCACCGGGACAGTTCCAGAGCCTCGTCGTAGCGGGCCAGGCCACGCAGGTCGGCGGCGAGGCCGCTGACCGCGCGCAGGTGGTCGAGGTCCTGTTCGCCCCGCTCCCGGCGCAGGTGGTCCGCGGCTTTCCTCTCCAGGGCTTCCGTTCGTCTGTAGTCGCCCACCGCGCGCAGGAGGTTGGCGTAGTGGTGGGTCAGTTCCCAGATGCGGGGATGGGTGTCTCCGAGGCGCGACTGCCAAGCGGTGAAGGCCTGTTCGGCGAGGTGGAGCCCAGCGGCGTACTCGCCGGAGATGTAGAGGTAGCGCAGACATTCGAGGACCATGTCCTGCGAGGCCGGATCGGTGTCGCCCAGGGCGTCGGCGTACTCCAGATGAGGAACGATCTCGGCGTAGTCGGGCCACGTGTCCGGGTCGGTCGGCCGGCCCGGGACCGCCGCGGCGAGCGAGGCCCTGGCCGCGGCGGCATATCCTTCGGCGTCCTCCGGTGACATGTCCTGACGGGCTATCCGGTGCACCATCCGGTGCAGGCACAGGACCGTGGCCTGCGACTCCAGCCGGGCCACGGAGTACTGCGACAGTTTCCGGAGCGTCCTGTCCCACAGGTCCGGATCGTCGATCAGCCCGGCCAGCCCCTCCGGCCGTACCTCCACCGGCACGCTCTGGAGGAGGCGCACGGGTATGGAGCCCGGTGAGAAGAACGCGCACAGACGGAGCAGGCCGACGGATTCGGGGACGGTCTCGCGCAGCCTGTTCAGCAGGATCGCCCAGGCGGTCCGGAAGCTGGCCGGGAAGTCGGCGGAGAGAGCGAGTGCGTTGCCGTCGGCGCCGCGTTCGAGCAGATCGATGTACTCCTGCACCGGCAGGTTCGAGTCGTTCAGCCAGCTCGCGGTCTGGTCGATCAGCAGAGGCAGGTCCTCCAGAGCCTCGGCGAGCCGGTGGGCCTCGCTCCGGGTGAGCCGGGGCGCACGGCGGCGGATGAGGTCGACGGACTCGTTTCGTCCGTAGAGCGGAACCTCCAGCAGTTCGGCTCCGTGGAGCGCCCAGTCCGTGTTGCGGGTGGTGATCAGGACGTGACCGCTTCCGGTCGGCACCAGGTCCGCGATGCCGTCGGCCTCGTCGGCGCTGTCCAGGACGAGCAGCCAGCGTCGGTGCGGCACTCCGCGGAGCAGTGCCTGGTGGACGGCGCGAATGCGTTCGCCGTACTCCCTGCCCGTCTCCAGCCCCAGTGCCGGGGCGAGCTGGGCCAGGCGTTCACGGAGTGTGCCGAGCTGGTCGGCGGTCGCCCACCACACGACGTCGTATGCGGGGCCGAAGCGGTAGATGTACTCGGTGGCCAACTGGGTCTTGCCGACGCCCGACATGCCGCAGAGCGCCACCGCACCGGAATCTGCGGCGCGAAGGCGCCTCCCCAGTTTGTCGAGCAACGCGTCGCGGCCGGTGAAGCCCGGGTTGCGGAGCGGTACACCGCCCCACACCTCAGGAGCGTCCTCGGGGAAGCGGGGACCTTCGTGGCCCTCGTCGTCCGGCGAGGGCGACGCCGGGAAGCCCAAGCGGATCAGCAGGCACCGCTCCGCCTCCCGGGCGCCGAGGCCGTACAGCGCGACCGGTTCCAGGACCGCAGCCGCTGAAGGCAGGGACGACGAGGTGACGCTGACAGCGGCGAATCGGCCGGCGTTCGGGACGACGACCTCGCGCACGGCCGTGTCCCATTCGTCGTGGCCGCGCATCCCTGTCCGGAAGTAGTGGTCGTGAAGGACGAGGAGCACCCGGCCGGAGGTCGGCAGACAGTCACGCAGAGCGTCCGCTGTGGACATGCCGTCCGGTGGGTCCCAGAGACGCAGCGCGACCTCGTGACCGCGCCGCTCGAGCCGGTCCGCGATCCACACCGCCCAGTCCCGGTTGAAACCGGCATAGCTGACGGTCACGCTCTGCCGCCCGTCCTCGAGCGGGACGGTGACGGCGGGCCGCCGCTCCCCGCCGCGCGGCGGCGCCTGGTGATGCGATGGCAAAGGGCCGGACGCGCGGGCGGGCAAGACCTGTGCGAGTCGGGCCCGCGGGTTCCGTTCCGAGTCACGTTCCTTGATCTCGGAGCGCAGTTCGGCCTTTCGGACGGGCACGCCCCACTGGTTGGTCACCGTCAGCCACAACGCGGCGGGCCCGGGGACAGGGCCCGTGGTCACACGGAAGTTGGCCGGTCCGTAGGTGCCGCCGAAACGGTGAAGGACGACACTCGGCTCGTCGAGTGCCGTGCAGACGAAGTGCGGGGAACCGTCGAGCGCGACGGTGAAGGCGAACTCCTCGTCGGGGTAGGGCCATTCGGCGTCGCTGTCGTCCTCCGCGAGCGGTCCCCGCAGATCGACCGTGACGAGGTAGTCGCAGTCCGTCTCGGCGCTGTGCGGCCAGGCGACGACCGGTTCGATGAGCAGCGGGCGCTCGTCGGGGCGGGACGGATCGCTCATGGAGCTCCGCCCTTCCCGGCCTCTCGGGCTGTCAGCCGCAGTGTGGTGAGGGGGTGACCGTAGTAGTGGAACATGAACGCGTACAGCAGTCTCAGGATCCGCTTCTGGCCGAGTTCGTCGACCTTGCCGTCGTCGTCACGGATCGGTGGAACCGCGGTCGGCGGGCCGAAATCCTCGGCCGCGCGAGCCCTGAACGACAGCAGCGTATGGGTGACCGGCCGCTGCGGGTGCCGTGCGACCTGTTCGACGAGTCCGCGCACCAGCGCGCGTGCCTCCTTGTCACCGACCTGACCCGCCGTGACGATGCAGCCGCCGGCGCCTTTGCGCAGGAAGAGTTCGGCGAAGCCGCGCAACGCCTGTTCTCCCTGGGCGCTGTTGACGACGGCACGCCCGGAGTGACAGGCGTTGAGGCACACCAGCGAGCGGTCGGCTCGAAGGGCTCCCATGGCCTGGCCGTTCAGTTCGGCCCAGGTGCGGTTGCCGAGCGTGAGACGCGGGAGGGATTCGCCGTAGGTGCCGTGGCAGCCCATGTAGACGAGCCCGGTGGGCTCGTCGGGGGTATCGAGGGCTTGCAGGAACGCGCCCATCCTGGCGTGGAGTTGATGGGCGTAGGGGAGGAACACCTGCCCGTCGTCGGCCATTTCGTGATGCAGGTATCCGAGCACACGGCCGCGACAGGCCCTCGTCTCCCGCGGCAGGTCGTGACCGCTGTCGTGCACGGTGGTCCACCGGGACATCACCACCTCCGCGCCGAGCCATGCCTCCCGAAGGCCTCGCCCGTGGTCCTCGGGCAACAGGAAGAGTTCCCAGGGGAGTTCGTAACCCGTGTCGTCCCAGACGAGGAGCCGCAGGGCGGTGTCGTGCCGGGCACGGATGCGGTTCAGCCAGTCGCCCAGCTCCGGCTGGTTGCGCGACCACAGATGGATGGCGTGGAGGACGTCGGCCGGGTATTCGCCGTCACGGCGGAGGTTGCCCAGACCCGCTCCGGGTGCGCTCAGACGAGGGGACTGGGCCGCGCCACGGACCGCGAGGTCGCCGCACCAGCCGGCCACCCGGTAGGCGTCACGGCCCGCGCTGTCGTGGGCGCGGACGACGTAGAGCACGGCTTCTCCCTCCTGAAGACGCCGGTACGGGTGGGCCGCGGCACCGCCGACACCGAACGCGGCCTCGCGGGGCTGCCGGAGGCTGCGCAGGGAGGCGGGGGCGCGGCGAGCCGCCTCCTTCAGGCCGGGCAGCGACGCCCGGCGCACCATGGATCCCGTCCCGGAAAGCCACCGGGCGCCGTGCTGCGGGTCAGCCCCCATGGCCCTCCCGTCCCTCGACGACGGTGGCGCCGAGCTTCTCCGCCAAGGCGAACGGCAGGTCCCCGTACGGAGTTCGCGCCGCGTCGACGACGGCCACGCGCAGCCTGCCGCGGTCCAGGACGGCGAGGGGCGCCGCCGCGGCGAAACTGTCTTCGACACCTTGCGCGGCCACGGGTCCGAGCAGACGGCCGGTGTGGCTGGCCTGCAACGGGACGTTGCCACGGCCGTCGGTGACCACGACCAGCCAGGCCTCGGCCAGGGCGCTTCCTTGCAGGCGAAACGCCTGGCGCAGCACCCGACCGGCCTGCTCGATGCCGTGGGCGAGGGGCGTCGCCCGCCCCTTGGCCCGGTACAGGGCGGCCAGGACCCGTGGGTCGAGCACTCCGCGCGCGGCGAACGACTCGGCCCGCAGCTCGTTCGGCGCGTCGGCGCCGCCGACCTCGATGACCTGGAGGGCGGCCCGCGTGGTGTAGGCCCATTGGAGGAACGGGGTGAGCGCGTCCTGCCAGTCCCAGTCGCCCCGGCACGTGTGGTCGAGCAGCAGGGTGAGCAGGTGTTCGGGTGCGGGAGCCCGGACGTTGCTGTGCAGGTCGACGGCGGTGACGGTGAACTCCGCGTGGCCTCGTATCCGTTGGTGCACGGCGGCTTCCCGTACGGTCCGTACCAGCGCGAGGTCCCGCAGGTCTCGCGCCCGTCGGGTGCCCACGACGGCTCCGCGCGCTGCGGCCGGCCCCGAGCGCCGCTGCCAGGGGTTGCGCAGGGGCGTGAATTCGCGGAGGGCCGTCGCCTCGTCCTCCGGGTACGGCACTCCGGCCGGGGCACCCGGCCCGGGGCCGACTCCCTGGGCGGGTCCGGACGCCAGCATGGGTGCCTCGTCCGGCGGGCGGGGCCGGTTCTCGCTCCGTGCCCCTCGGCGTGTGAGATCGCCGGGGCGCGGCAGCGGTGGAGGCGACACGCGGGACTCTCCGCTCTCCGGCGGCTCGGCGGGCGGCGGGGCCTCGGCGACTCGGATCCCGATGAGCCGTGCCGCGTCCTCGCAGTGCGCCGCCGTCACCTCGCGGTGGCCGCCCAGGGTGGCGAGCGCTCTCGCGAGCCGTGCCAGGGCGAGGCTTCGGCGCGGGCCCGCGCCGGGTCCGAGGATCTCGTGTACGCGGGTGACGGTCTCGTCTCCGCTGACGGCCAGCGGGACCGGGGCCGGGGCCGGCGGTGTCTTGAGTGGCCGCGGGGCCGGCGGTGTCTTGAGCGGCCGCTCGGCAGGAACCGTACGCAATCCGGGCACCGCGAGCCGCAGCGCGAAGCGGTCCAGGAGGTGCGGGGTCACCCGCCCCACGTCCTCGGAGCGGCACACGGCGAGCCAGCGGGCCCGCGGCCTGTCCACGAGCCGCAGGCCCGGCTGTTCGACGCAGACGACATCGGAACCGAGGAGCTGCACCGCGGCCCGCGTCCCGGCGATGCTGAGATGTGCCAGGTCGGGCACGACCGCCAGGGGTGGCGGGCCCTCGGCGGAGACGAGCGGACCGGGCACGACGGTGAACGCGATGCCGTCCGGGTGCCGGTCGAACCGCGAGGTGCTCCACAGGTCCTCGTCGCGGGTGGCGGCGCCGAGCGGGACGCGGACCGCGGGCGGGCCCGGCTCGCCGAGGATCGCGGCGAAGAGCCCGGCGACCGGGCGTACGAGCCGGGGCTCGAGGTCGAAGAGCAGTACGCCGGACAGGGCCGGGTCGAGCGCGGCGCACCGGAAGGCGCGCTCCAGACGCCACACGTCGTCGGACGTCTCGGGATCACGGGTTCGCGTGGTCATGTGACGGGCTCAGTCCGCGTCGAAGAGGTCCTTGATCCTTGCATCGTCGTCAGGCCCCCAGTCGAAGGTGCCGCCGTGCGCCGCCTCGGGGCGGCGATGGCGCAGGGCAAGTGGCAGGACCCGGAGCAGGTGGTCCGGCGCGACGCGATCGGAACCGTCCAGAGCGGCCAGCGCGCGAGCGGCCTGGGTCGCGACGATCTCACCGCGCTGTCCGACCGCGTCCAGGCGGCCGGCCGCCTCGGCACACAGCCGCAGGACCCGGTCGGGCACGTCGACACGCGGGAGCCGGGACCGGGCGGCTTCGAGACGGTCTCGCACGGCGGCGTCGTCCCGCTCGGCCTGCGCGATCCACTCGGAGCCGTCCGGCGACCGCGCCTCCTCGAAGGCGAGGACGGTACGGATCATGCGGTGCCGGGCGTCCGCGTCCAGCTCCGTGGCGGTCACCATGAGCCCGAACCGGTCCAGCAACTGCGGGCGCAGTCCGCCTTCTTCGGGGTTCATGGTGCCGACGAGCCCGAAGGCGAGCGGCTTCTCGGTGGCCAGCCCTTCGCGCTGCACGGTGAGCACTCCGGTGGACACGACATCGAGGATGATGTTGACGACGTGGTCGTCGAGGAGGTTCACCTCGTCCACGTAGAGGATTCCCTTGTCGTGCGCCTCTTCGAGGAGTCCGGGCTGTTCGAGGGGCTCACCGCGGATCAGCGCGTCGAGCCGCCAGCCTCCGACGACCCGGTCGTCGGTCGCGTTGATGGGCAGGGTGACCGGCAGCTCCCCGTGGGCCATGAGGGCGAAGCCGCGTACGAGGGTCGACTTGGCCGTTCCACGGGGCCCGGCCATGAGCACGCCACCGATGCGCGGCGCCACGTGGTTGAGCTCCAGGGCCAGTTTCAGTTCTTCCTGTTCCACGACACGGCTGTACGGAAGGATCGAGCCACGCCATCGGCTCGTCTCCGGTGCCGCGCCGCTCACGAGGCGACCCCGGCCGTGCCCCCCGCCGTGTCCGGAACTCCGGCAGTCTGCCACCGGAAGGTGATCTGGAGCTGCGCCTCGGCCCCGCTCTTGACGAGGGCCGCCACCCCCGCGTCGACCTTGATGGAGAGCTGCATCTCGATCTCGTCGGGCCGCAGGCTCGCGTCGAGCTCCTCGAATCTCCTGACGGCTTGCGCGGCGCACCGGCGCGCGAGGTCCAGTCCGTCGCTGTAGGCGTCACGGGCCACCTCGACGACTCTGCGGGCGGCTCCTCCTCTCGTGTCCTCGTCTCCGTAGACGAGGTCGAGACCTCCGGAGGCCGGATCGCTCTCGACCTCGACGGGAATGGGTCCATCCGCGCCCACCGGGACAGGCCCCACTAAAATCACCACGCGTCCCCCTGGTCGAACTCACCTGCCGTGCATGGTCGTTGAGCGAGAACTGGGTCATTCCCCGGCACACCGGTGGTTATGCGTGCCGGGGATCGACATGGCCGGTCATGTCTCCAGCGGTTCGAAGTCCCAGTAAGGACGGTTGCGGGAGCGGGCGGAGATGGTGTGGACGTGCCGGGGGCCGAGTGTGGAGTCCAGATCGGAGAGGGCCTCCTGCTCGACCTTCTCCGCCTGACGGCCGTCCCGCAGAGCCCGTAGGTCGGCGGCGAGGGCGATGCGGGCGGAGAGCGTCAGCGGGTGGGTGCGGCCGAGGCTCTCCGTGGCCCGGGTGACCGTCTCCTGGCTGAGCGCGGCGGCCCGCTCCGGGTCGCCCACCAGGTTGCGCAGGGCGGAGGCGTTGATCGCGCAGCCCAGCGTCCAAGGATGGCGCTCTCCCAGGGCCGCCTTCATGTCGGCCAGCGCCTGCTCGATGACGACGTGGGCCTGGTCCCGTTCGCCGACGTTGCGCAGGACCGAGGCGTGGTTGGCGCGGACCCCGGCGATGTAGGGGTGCCCCTCGGCGAGCATCACCTCGTACCGGGCGACGACGGATTCGCCGATCTCCCGCGCCTGGTCGATGTCGCCGTGCTCACGGATGAAACAGCTGGTGGACGCGGCGAACCTCAGCGTCTGCGGATCCGATTCGCCGAGGGCACGCTCGCAACGCTCCAGCACCCGGGTGAGCAGGGTGCCCGCCGTCACACGGTCCCCGGTGCGATACAGACACAGAGCGAGGTTGTGCTCGGCTTCAAGGGTCTGCGGAGCATCGGGCCCCATCACGAGACGGTACTCATGCACGTTCTTGGCCTGGATCGACTCGGCCTCGGTATAGCGGCCGAGCAGGCGGAGGTCTACGGCGTAGTGGAGTTCGGAGGACAACGTCCACGGATGCCGGGCCCGCAGCAGCTGTCGGCGTGATTCCAGCGTCTGCCGGTCGATGTCCAACGCCGCTCCGTAGTGGCCGAGCAGCCGCAGGGACACCGCCAGGTTGTTCCGGGCGCCCAGGGTGCGGGAGTCGGCGTCGCCCAGGAGGTCGCTGTAGGCCGTGAAGATCCACTGGGAGAGTTCCAGGGCCTCGTCGTAGCGGGCCAGGCCGCGCAGGTCGGCGGCCAGGCCGGTGGCGGCGCGGAGGTGTTCCAGGTCCTGCGGACCGCGTTCCTCGCGCAGGTGCTCGACGGCGGCACGTTCGATCGCTTCGGTGTGCTGGTAGTCACCGACGGCGCGCAGCAGGTTGGCGTAGTGGTGCGTCAGCTCCCAGACCCGCGGGTGGTTCTCGCCCAGCAGGGTCCGCCAGGCATCCATGGCGCGCTCACCGAGGGTGATGCCCGACTGGTATTCACCTGAAATGTACATATACCGCAGGCAGTTGAACACCAGGGTCTGTACCGCCGGGTCCTTGCTCTGCAGCACGTCCGCGTACTTCAGGTGCGGGACGATCTCGGCGTACCCCGGCCACAGCCGGGTGTCCGTCGGGCGCCTCGGGTCCGCTGCCGCCAGGGCTCGGCGGACCACGTCGATGAACTCGCGGCGGTCCCCGTCGGGCATGTCCTTGCGGACGATCTGGTGGACCATGCGGTGCAGGTACAGGGACTCGCCGGAGGAGGCCGCCTCGTCGCCGGCCGCCTCGTGGGACTCCAGGCGGACGACGGAGTACTGGCGGAGCTGGTTGATGGCCTTGTTCCACAGCAGCGGATCGTTGAGCAGTCCCGCGATCTGTTCCGGCAGTTGGTCGTGCGGCATCTCCTTCAGCAGGCGCACGGGGATGAACCCCGGTGCGAAGAAGGTGCACAGGCGGAGCAGGTCGACGGACTCCGGGACGGTGTCGCGGAGTTTGTTCAGCAGTATCGACCAGGCGGTCTGGAAGGCGACCGGGAAGTCGGCGGAGATCTTGACGACGTCCTGGTCGATGCCCCCGTCCAGCAGGGCGATGTACTCCTGGACGGACAGGTCCGAGTCGTTGAGCCAGCCGGCCGTCTGGTCCAGCAGGAGGGGCAGGTCCTCCAGGGCTTCGGCCAGTTGGTCGGCCTCGGGTTCGGTCAGGCGGGGTGCGCGGCGGCGGATGAAGGCGACGGACTCGTCGCGGGCGTAGACCGGCACCTCCAGCAGTTTGCTGTTGTGCTCGCTCCACTCGGGGTTGCGCGAGGTGATCAGGACGTGGCCGGGCCCGGTGGGGACGAGGTCGTAGATCTGGTCGGGCTCGTCCGCGCCGTCCAGGATCAGCAGCCAGCGGGAGTACGGGGCGCCCCGGCGCAGCGAGTCGCGTACGGCGCGCAGCCGTTCGCCGTACTCCGCCCCGGTCGACAGGCCCAACTGCGGGGCGAGTTCGGCCAGTCGGCGCCGGTAGGTGACCCGTTTCTCGGCGTTGACCCACCAGACCACGTCGTACTCGGAGCCGAAGCGGTAGACGTACTCGGCGGCGAGCTGGGTCTTGCCGACCCCGGACATGCCGTGCAGCGTGACCACGCCCGCGCCCGCCTCGGCGCCCTGGAGCAGGTGGTAGGCGTCGTTCAGGAGCGGCTCGCGGCCGGTGAAGCGGGTGTTGCGACGCGGCACTCCGCCCCAGACCTCGGGCATGGCGGCCGGGAAGCGGGGGCCGCGCCGGGCGCCTTCGACGGACTCGGGAAGAGGTTCGGAGGGCAGGTCGAGGCGTTCGAGAACGCGGCGCTCGGCTTCGTCGGCGCCCATGTTGTTCAGGTCGACCGCGCTGAGCACGGTGGTGGCCGTCGGCAGCGTGCTGTTGGTGACGGAGACGGCCGCGAAGCGGGACGGGTCGGGCGCGACGACCTCGCGCAGCGCGGCGTTCCACTCCTCGTGGGTACGCGGGCCGAGCTGGAAGTACCACTCACTGACGACGATCAGGATGCGGCCCTTGGCCAGGGTCAGGTCGCGCAGCAGGTCGACGAGGGGCACCTCGGCCGGGGAGTCCCAGCGCTGGTACACCACGCGATGTCCACGCCGCTCCAGACGGTCCCCGATCCAGGCCGCCCAGGCCCGGTTGAAACCGGCGAAGCTGATGGTGACGGTCTGCTTCGCGGACCCCCTTTCGGCTGGCCCGACCGGCGTACGAGCTCCAGACATGCAGCGGCCTCCCCGCGCGTGATTTTAGAACCGCCGCGAGGGTCGGCGATAGGGCGCCGACGCACACCAGTCGCTTGCTCCACGGTTCGGTTTCAAAGGTGTTCAGCGACGATCTTGGCGCACTGGGCCTCCCGTGTCCGGGAACCCGCGGCTTTCGGCGAGGATGGCTCAATCGGGGCGGGGCGTGAGGCGTTCGACGGGCGCGCGGGGCGCGTTCGGCGGGCCTCGCACGACTCGGTCGGTACGCTCCGCGCCCGCCTCGGGATGCGCGGTTCATTCGCCCGGTGCGTGACGCCGGTTCCACAGTGCCCGGGCGGCCTGGACGTACGCCGTCGCGCGCGCCGCGTGTCCGCGGGGCGGCGGCTGCTCGGCGAGCCGTTCGTGCACCTCGACCATGCGGTCGACGAACTTGCGTCCCCGCACGGTGAGATCACCCGATCCGACGAGCGCCGGCAGGACGGCCCCGACCTGTGCCTGATAGCGCGCGTGCTGCGTCCAGGCGGCGTCCCGGAGGGTGGGGAGCGTGGCGGCGAGCGCGCCGCGCTGGAAGAAGTCCGCCAGCGCGAGGTGGGAGTAGGCGCCCTGCAACAGGCCGTCGTACGGGCGCGGATCGGGGCGCCAGGGTGCGAAGTGGCGTGGCGCCGGGCTCGCGTGATGGAGCGTCATCATGTCGCTGAGCGCGGCGAGTTTGGTGTGCTGGATCTCGTGGACGAGGGTGGCCGCGAAGGCGGTCGCCGTCGCCGGCGCGCTGCTGAGGACCGCGCCGAAGGCCTCGCGCCGGGTACCGCTGCAGCTTCCGCCCGCCCCGCCCGGTACCGAGCCGGGCGGGGCGGCCAGCGGGACCAGACAGCGCAGCAGGGTCACCGATTCCGCGAGCCGGCGTTCGCCGCCCGTCCCGAGGGCCGCGGCGGTGCCCGACCAGGTGTGCAGCCAGTGCTTGCGGTCGGCTTCGTCGAGGACGGCCGGGCCGCTCAGGGTGTCCGGGCGGGGTCCGCCGCGGGCCGTGCGATACGGGTCGAGGTCGTCCAGCGGTACGGCGGCGGAGCCCGGCACCAGACCGGGCAGCGTGTACGCCGGTGTCCAGGCGGCGGCCTCCGACCAGGCGCCGGCACCGCTCTGCGGGCGGACGACCACGTCCGCCTCGCCGCGTACCCGGAACGTCAGCCGCCCGCGCCGGTGCACGACGGCCACCTCCGTGTCCCCGGAACCGGAACCGCCCGTGCGCAGCGCGCCGAGCGAGGGCAGCGCCAGCACGCCGTCGTGGGCCGTCAGCCGTACCGCGTAGGACACCCCGGCCCGCGCGGCCGCGACGGCGGCGAGTGCCCCGAAGCGGGAGAGCGCACGGCCCTGTTCACGGGCGTCCCGGGCGGGGAGCGGGTCCGTTCCGGCACCCAGGGTGCGCAGGAGGTCCCTGGCCCAGGGGCCGATGAACGGGTGGAGCAGGAGGGCTCGCACGGGGGACGGCGGCGGCCGGTTCCCGGAGGCCGCGTCCCCCTCGGACACCGGAAAGGGGCCGCCGGGCCCGTACGGCTCCAGTCGTTCGGCCTCCTCCAGCAGGGACCAGTCCTCGCGCAGCCGGGTCAGCGCGGCCGCGGGACAGACGTCCGGGCCGGCCGACCCGGCCGCGTCGAGGACCGCGCGGAGCAGGAGCAGCCGTCGGGTGTGCTGGTCGCGGACGAGGAGCCCGAGGGTCTCGGGGCCGCCTTCGGTGCGGCCGAGTTCGTCCACGGCCCGTTCCGGGACCGCGGGCAGGATCACAGGACGTCTCCTTCGAGGGCGGCGGGTGCGACGGGCGCGCGTACGACGGGCGCGGGGGAAACGGCCGGCCCGGGCGAAGAGACCGGCGCGGCAGGGACGGGGGGAACGGCCGTCCCGGCAGGCACGGGGTAAACGGCTGATCCGGCGGGGACACCGGGCACGGCGGGAACGGCGACCGCCCCCGCCATCCTCCGCGCGACGTGGCGGATGAGGCGCTGGAGGTCGGCGCAGTACACCGACGGGTTGGTGAAGCCGTGTCCGGCCCGGTATCGATGCGCGTAGTGTCCGCCGCCGCACACGGTGAGCAGGGGGCAGGCCCGGCAGGCCGCGGCCAGCGAGGCGGCGCCCGCCTGCCGGGCCGCGACGCCGGGGTGGCGCAGTGCCTGGTCGAAACCGTTCCGGAAGACGTCGAGGCCGGTCCTGGCCGCCCCCTCGTAACAGGACTTGAGGGAGTCGACCTGCTCGATGGAGCCGTCCGTCTCGACGACGACGGCGTCGAAGGGCGCGAGGCCGAGGGACTCGGTGGCGGCGGGCAGCCCGAGGAGCAGCGCGACGCACTCCTCGAAGAGCCGTACCCGCGTCTCGCGTCGCCCGGCCCGCCACCAGCGGTCGAAGACGGCGCACAGCCAGTCGCCGTAGGGAGTTCCCGGGCCCTCCCGGTGGGGTGGCGGCGCGGACCAGTTGCCGTGCGGGAGCAGCAGGTCGAGGGCCGGCGGCCGCAGCGAGAGCAGTGACTCGTACAGCTCGACCGGGTCCGTGGTGGGGTCCACGACCGTGAGGATCCCGGCGTACGCCTCCGGATGGCGTTCGGCGATCAGGCGGGCGCCGCGTGCGGCCGCGGGCCAGGACGGGCGGCCGGCGTGGTCGGTGCGCAGCGTGTTGTGCTCGGGCAGGCCGCCGTCCAGGCTGATGCCGACGCGGATGCCGTGCCCGGCCAGGACGGCGAGCCGCCGCTCGGTGAGCAGGGTGGCGTTGGTCTGGACGGTGGCGTGCACGGTGCAGTCGTCCGGGACCCGGTCGCGTACGAGACCGGTGAACCGGACGAGGGTGCTCACGCCGGCCAGCAGGGGTTCACCGCCGTGCAGGACCAGGGACACAGCCGTCATGCCGTGGGCGCGGGCGTGTTCGCCGATCCTCAGCGCGGTCCGCTCCAGGACGCCGGGCGGAGCTGCGGCGGGACGGTCGCGCCAGCCGCGGTCGGGGCCTTCGTAGAGGTAGCAGTAGCGGCAGGCGAGGTTGCAGCGGCCGTGCATCTTGACGATGAACTGCCGGAAGGGGAAAGGCGGTTCGGCTGCGGGACCGGCACGCGAGGGCCGTTCGGGGTGCTGTGCCCGGGTCGCGGTGACCGGAATCGGTGTCGGAGCCGGGGTCACGGTGACCGGAATCGGTGCCGGGGAGGTCGCCTCTGCAGACACTCCGGCACCCCCATGGTGTACGGCCCGGCACCCCCAAGGTGTACGGCCGCTCGATCCCACGCCGCGAACCGCGCCACGGCCCCCTGCCCGTACCGGGCGACATTCCCGGCCACGCACCGGTCACAAACACCGGACGTCCGAACTTGTCCGGTTCAACCGCACGGCGGGCCGGAAGTGAGGCGGAAAACCGCTCGCGCGAGGCGGCCTCACGACGTGTTCGGCCGACGGTGTTCCAACGTGTTCGACCAGCGGTGGAAGAGCTCGGGCGGCCGGGGCGCCCGGGACGCGGCGCCCTCGGCCGGCTCCGGCCCCGGCCGTGGGGTGCGGAGCGAGCGATCCCTGGACCGATCGGGTCGGGTCAGGTCAGGTCAGGTCAGCCGTCAGAAAGCGTTGTTGAATCCCCACAGGATCTCGCTCGGCTCTCCGGAGCGGGCTCGCAGATCGGCCAGCACCTCGGTCAGTACCGGGTGCTGGAGCGTCCGCAGCTCCGCGAGGTCGAGGTCCAGCAGGTCAAGGACGGGGAGGTCCGCCGGGTCCGGTGTCCGGGCCGGGTCCGGCGTGCCCGGTGTTCCGGCCGGGTCCGCCAGGTCCGCCGTGTCCGCTGTTCCGGCCAGGTCGTCCCAGGCGGCTTCGGGGTCCGCCGGCCGTTCCGGACCCGGTGTCGGGAGCGGTGACCACGGCGGTCGGTCCCCCGTCGCTTCGCGGTCCCGTGCGCCGTCCGGTACGTCGTCGCGTGCGCCCATGTCTTCTCCCTCGGCTTCCCTGACTCCGCCCCGGCGGCCGCCGGCAGGCGCTCCTCACTCCAGCTCGGCCAGCCGCTGTGCCGTCTGCCGGGCCGTCGGCTCGCCCGTGCTAGCGACACCGTCCGGCAGCCGGGACCACTCGGTCCGGGCGGCCCGGTAGGCCTCGCGCGCGGCACGCGGACGCGCCGCCGCTTCGTAGGACATACCCCGCCAGTGCTGTGCCCGAGCGGCCAGTTCCACGGCCTCCTGGCGCGTGCGCTCCGTCTCCGCCTCCTCCTCGGCCTCGCGGGCCGACTCGGCCGCGGCCCGGAAGGCGTCGACGGCCTCGTCGAGCCGCGCCTTGCGGCCGAGGCTCTGGTACGCCTCGATCTGGGCCTGTCCGAGCTCCAGCCAGCAGCGGGCGGTGGTGAGCGGTGGGCCGTCCTCCAGTGCCGCGAGGCCGAAAAGGTGCTCGGCCTCCCGCAGGTCGACCCGGTCGCCGCGGGCGCGGTAGCGCAGCATCAGCGCGCGGCCGAGCAGCAGCAGGCGGTGTGCGAGTTCGGTGCTGCCCGCCGGTGTCTCGGTGCGGCAGTCCCGCAGCACGCGGATGGCCCGGTACAGCGATTCGCTCGGGGCGCGTCCGTGGTCCGGCACGGCGTGCCGCAGCAAGGCCTCGCCCCATTCGGCGAGGACGTCCGCGTGCGCGGGGGCGTCCCGGGGCACTCCGCGGGAGGCCTGCTCGAACCGCGCGGCGGCGTCCTGGAGTTCGCGCGGGTCGCCCGTGTCGGCGTACCGGGCGACGTGGATGCGCCCGGCGCGTACCAGCAGGGCGGAGCGCAGCCCCTGTTCGCGGGTGAGGGCGAGCGCCTCCTCGACGTGGTCGCGGGCGTCGTCCAGCGCGCCGCCGGACCTCAGGAGCGCGTCGACGAGATCGAGGAGGATGCGGACGCGTGAGGACTCACCGGCGGCGGGCGTGTCCTCGGGGCCGGTTTCCAGGGCGGCGCGCAGGGAGCGCGCGCCCTGTTCCGCGTACAGCCTGGCCTGTTCGTGGTCGGCCGTGGCGCCCGACAGGCGCAGCAGGACGCGGCCGTGGGCGAGCGGGAGCCCGGAGGGGCGGCTGCGCCGGTCGGGCCAGACGTCGGCGAACGCCTCCAGCATGCCGACGGCGCCCTGGAGGAGCGCGCTGTCGCCGCCGAGTCGCCACTGCGCCTCCAGCGCCCGGACCCGCTCCAGGGTGAGCCGCAGGGCCTCGGTGGCGTCCAGGTCGGGCGCGGCGCAGGCCACCGCGTACTCGCGGTCGGCGCGTTGCAGCAGGTCGAGCGCGCCGCGCCGGTCGCCGCGCCGCCTGCGGTCGGTGGCGGCCGCGTGCAGCACCCTGGCCAGGCTGGCCCTCTCGCGCAGGGCGCGGGGGTGCGCGACGGCGCGTTCGGCGGCGGCCTCCGCCTCGCGCAGCAGGTCCGCGCCGCCCTGTACCTCCCACAGCAGCAGTACGCAGTTGGCGTACTCGGCCCACAGTTCCGGGTCGGCGCCGGGGACCGGTTCGTGTTCGGTCGCGCCGCGCAGGAGCTGGACGGCGTCGATGAGGTCCTGCACCATGCCGTCGCTGCCGAACTGGCCGGCCAGTGAGCGGGCCCTGAGCACGGCGGGGTGGGTGGGCCGCTGGTCGGGCGGGCCGTCGGGGCCGCGGGTCGGCGCGTAGGTGGCGAAGTGTTCCGGCAGCGGCATGAATCGCTCCAGTACCCGTGCGGCGACCTCGGCGAAGGGCTGGGGTACGAGGGTGGCGCCGCCGTTGTCGCCGTTCTCGCCCGGATATCCGGCGCCGGGCGAGAAC
This sequence comes from Streptomyces sp. NPDC002698, assembly GCF_042888945.1. Classification (NCBI taxonomy): domain Bacteria; kingdom Bacillati; phylum Actinomycetota; class Actinomycetes; order Kitasatosporales; family Streptomycetaceae; genus Streptomyces; species Streptomyces sp. NPDC002698. Next base: position 349,912 of record NZ_JBIAQM010000001.1, on the reverse strand, counting down.
GGCGGTCCGGAGCCGCCCTCGCCGAGCTGTGCGAGCGCCAGGGCGGGGAAGTTGGGGCCTCCCTTGCCGAAGCGGTGCTCGATGTATTCGGAGCAGTGCTTGAGCACGAGCATGGCCTCGTCGAGGCCCAGCGGGGACAGCAGGGCTTCCTGGGCGCCGGGCACGAACTCGTACCACTGGGTGCCGTCCGCGCCGTACTCCTCGGTCCTGGCGCGTGAGACCAGGCCGCTGAGCAGGACCTCGGCCAGTTCGGCGGGCCCGGAGTCGGGGAGCATGGTGCGCTGGACGAGTTGCATCACGGGGAGGCTGAGCGGGGCTGCGGCCAGATAGCCGGCCAGTCGTCCGGCGGCCTTGGAGGCGTTGGAGCGGAACCGGCTGACCAGCTCGAGCCCGGACATCCGGCGTCCGGGCCGGGTGCTCCGGGCGGGCTCGTGGTGCCTGCGCACCCAGCCGACGGCGCCGGCCACGGGTCCCGCGCCGGCTCCGGACAGCAGGCGGGCCCAGGCGCCGAGCGCGGCGGGCTCGGGCGGCAGGACGGGCACGGGGAGCGCGCCGTCGCGTGCTTCGGGCGGGGTGCCGGCGGGCAGCCGGACCTTGAGTGTGGCGGCGCCCGCGAGGGCTTCGCCGCGGGTCAGTTCGCCGTACGACACCGGAAGCCGGGTGCGGTTCCACATGCGCTGCGGCAGCGGCTGGAGCACGGCGGCGGGGCCGAGCCGGGACAGGTGGTGCAGGAGCCGGTGGGCGTGGCCGCTGTGCCACAGGGGGCCGGCACAGTCGCTGACGAGGAGGGTGACGCGGCGGCCTGTCGGGTCGCTCAGCCGGTCGGCGGAGTGCAGGGGGGCCGCGCCGGGCTCGGGGCTGCGGCTGACGGCGGGTTCTCCGTCCGGGCCCTGGTGGAGGTGGCTGACCTGGATGTCCCGGAAGGCGCCGAGCCCGCTGAAGACCTGTTCCAGTTCGGCGAACATCCGGTCCCACACGCGCATGGACGAGGAGGCGTCCATGACGAGCTGGAGGGTGGCGTCGGCCCGGGTCACCCCGCGGAACACCGGCAGGACCAATCCGCCGGCCCGGGCGGTGCGTTCGGCGGTCTCGGTCTCGTCGAGGACTTCGCGCAGGGGCGGTGCCGCGGTTCGGTAGCCCTGCAACGGGCGCAATGCGCGCTGGAGTTCGAGGGGGGAGGGGAACGCGGGCGCGGCGGGTACGCCGACCGGCAGCACCGCCGACCGGCCCTGCCCGTAGCCGCGCGGCGCGCCGTCGCGCGGCACCGGGTACAGCGCGACGCGCCGGTCCGCCTCCGTGTCCCGCAGGGCCGGTGCGGGCCGGCCGCCGGACGGTGGCCGTTCCTCCCGCCGCGTGTCCCGGCGTCCGGCGGCGGGGTCCTCGGCCGCTCCCTGGTGACCGGACGCCGGCGCGCTCCCCCACTCGTTCCCGGGCCGGTCCGTGGGGCGCGACCAGCGTGCCAGCCACAGGGCGTCGGCCAGTTGGCGGGCATCGGGATCCAGCCCGGCCTGCCGTATCCGGGCGATGAGTTCGGCGATCGGGTCGCCGCCGGTCATCAGCGCGTCACCTCGGGCGGTCGAGTCGCTGGATGAGCAGGTCCGCGAGCCGGTCCCGGCTGGGCGGGGCCGCGGCGTCGGTGAGGTAGATGGCGTTCAACAGCTGGTCGGCCGCGACGAGTTCGCTGCGCGAGCGCTCAAGGAAGTGGGTGATCAGATCGTCCCCGGCCCGCGCGGCCTCGTCGCCCAGGTGGGCGCGTACGAAGGTGGCGAGCCGCTTGTGGTCCGGGCGGCCCAGTTCGAGGTGGATGCAGCGGCGCATGAGCGGGGCGGGGAAGTCGCGTTCGCCGTTGCTGGTGAGGACCACGAAGGGGAAGGCGTGGCAGCGCACCCGGCCGTCGCGCACCCGCGCCTTGGTGCCGTCGTCGGTGAGCACCGCGGCCTCGCCGTCGGGCAGGCGGTCGGCGACGCGTTCCAGCTCGGGAATCGCGAACTCGCCCTCCTCCAGGACGTTCAGGAGGTCGTTGGGCAGGTCGATGTCGCTCTTGTCCAGCTCGTCGATGAGCAGCACGCGCGGGGTCTCGGAGGGCAGCAGAGCGGTGCCGAGCGGGCCGAGCCGGATGTAGCTGCCGATGCCCTCGACGGAACCGGGGGCGCCGGTCGCGGCCGGGTCGCCACCGTGCGGCGCGGCGAGCTGCACGTCCTGGAGCCGGGCGATCGCGTCGTAGTGGTAGAGGCCGTCCCGCAGGGTGGAGCGGCTGACGATCGGCCAGCGCAGGACGTTGCCGAGGCCGAGTTCGTACGCCACCGAGTGCGCGAGCGTGCTCTTGCCCGCGCCGGGGCTGCCGGTGACCAGCAGGGGCCGGCGCAGATAGAGCGCCGCGTTGATCATTTCGAGTTCCTCGGCGCCGGGCCGGTGCAGTTCGGCCAGATGCCGGTAGGCGCCCAGCCTGCGGTCCTCGGAGCCGTCACCGTCGCTCCCGGCGGCGTCCCGGCTCGCGAAGTCGCGCCACGGCGGTGGGGCCGGAAGCCGGTTCAGGCCGTCGTGGGGTTCGCCTGCGCCTCGGTAGATGAGCCACTCGCTGGAATCGGTCATTGCCCAGTCCTCGTCGTCACTCGTCCACCCCGGCAGCCGTCGATCGTCGCCTCACCGTATCGACCCGCGGAGGGCCTCGTAAGGCCCCAAGAGGGGCTCGCGGCAGCCCGCTCCGCCTGCTTCGAGCGTCGCGCGACAGCGGGTCGAGCGATGCGGTCATGGCGCCTCCAGCAGGTCCCCGGTCCCGGGCAGGGGCCGGCGCGGGTCGTCGTAGAACAGGGCGATCCCGTGGGCCCAGTAGGTCTCCGGCCGGCCCTCGCGCAGCCCGGCCCGCAGGGCGTGCACCAGTTCGGGAAGGCGGTCCGCACCGCCCGCGCCCGCCACCGTGTCGCCGGCTCTTCGGTGGAACTCGCCGCAGACCGCCTCGGACTGCCCCCGCCAGCGCCGCCACAGGGCGACGCCGTATCCGCCGTGCACGATCCGCACGAGCGCGACCGGGTCGTCCTCGAACCGGTGGTCGCCGTAGCGGCAGAGCACGGGAACGGTCTTGTGCGGCAGGCCGCGCAACGACTCCGCCGCCGGTACGGGTACCCGCAACCCGTCCTCGCAGTCGAGGACTTCGGCCTGTGCGCCGTGCTCGTGGATCCACCGCCAGCGGGCCTCCCGCTCGCGCCGCTCCTCGTCGGCGGGAAGCGTCTTTCCGGCCCGGGCGGCCGCGTCGGCGGGCTCGGGAAGCTGTTCCCGGTCGGCGCAGCGCACGACGACGGGCCGGTGGGCGCCGAGCGGCACTTCGTCCGGTCCGAACTGCCAGGTGTCGACGTCGAGTCCGAGCAGCAGATGGGGCAGCGCCACCTGGAGGTCGGCGGGCCGTCCGGGTTCGTCGCACTGGCGGAAGGCTTCCGTCAGGGCCGGTGCGAGAACGGCCGGCAACTCCTCCAGCGGGGCGCGTTCGCCGTCACGCAGTCGCACGACCTCGCCGGTCGGCCGGCCCACCGAGACGTGCCAGTCGCAGCGGCCCGGCTCCCAGCCCAGCTGCTCCAGTTCGAGCAGGACGAAGAGACGGGGCGCACGGCCGGCGCCGTGCGCGGTGCCGTGCGCCGCCTCTGCTTCCGCCGCCGAGGGGCCACGGGGCGCCAACTGGAGCCGTTCGATCCACTGCTGGCCGAGGCGGCGCCGGTACGCGGGGCCCGGACGGCCCTCGGCGGTCTGCCGCACCCACTCCCACAGCGCCCGTTCGGCGGCCCGGGTGCCCGGTGTGACGAAGGGGCGTTCGGCGGACATCGCCCGCATGGCGTAGTCGAGGACGAGGTCGAGGGCGGCGTCCTGGCGCGAGCTCTCGTACAGCGCCCCGAGTCCGTCGCGCCAGCCGCGCGGAGCCGGATGCGGGATCGCCGCCTGGTCGCCCAGGAGGGATTCGAGCAGGCCGAGCAGGGCGCGGGTGCTGGCCGGCGGCGGCAGATCGGCGAGCCTGCCGAGCAGCTGGGTCCGCTCCTCGGGGCTCAGGGCGCGGCCGGGCCGGGCGCCGAGCTGGTTCTGGACGTCGGCCCAGGTGCTGCGATCGGTGTCCGGGTGGCGCTGCCGGTCCCGGTGGTAGCGGTCGTGGGCGTGGAAGACGGCGTGGTACGGATCGTCGTGCTCGGCGGCCGGCTCCTCGGCCGGCACCGGCAGGGACCGTAACTGCTCCACCCCCGTGCAGGTGCCGCCGAGCCCCCGGTCCGTGCGCGACTTCAGGACTCCGACGACCTCACCGCGTACGGGGTCGACGACCGGCCCGCCCGAGACGCCGGGCGGCAGCACGTCGCCGCCGAGGCGGATCTGCTCGTCGTCGGACCAGCCGCCGAGCGTGCCCTGGACCGTGCAGGTGCCGCTCAGCCGGCGCAGCTCCCCGCCGACCACGGACCAGCCGGAGTACAGGACGACGCCCTCCTCGTAGTAGGCGGCCGGGCGTTCGGTGACGTACGCGCAGTCGTGGTCCACCGGCTCGCGCAGCCGTACCAGGGCGAGGTCGGGGGACGGCCAGGTGCCGCGCGCCGGAAGCCCAGCGCGGTCCGGGAGGACCGTCGCGACCTCGCCGGCGACCGCGGACGTACCGCGGCCCGGCCCCCTCTCGTACACCACCCGCACCTCGTCCCCCTCTCCGCTCCGGACCACATGTGCGCAGGTCAGAACCCAGTTCGGAGCGATGAAGAAGCCGCTCCCGAGGAACGTGCCGGGTTCGTCGAGGGCATACCCGGGGCCTGCGCGATGGATGCGCACGGTGGCGGCCATGACGAGATCACGCAGCGCACGGTGAGCGTTTCCGGGGCCGCCCGGTGCGCCCGGGGCGTGCCCGTCCGTCATGCTCCGCCCCCGCCGGAGGGGTCGGTGGCTCCACCGTGCGCCGGGGCGCCGGGAGACGCGCCCGCGTGCGGGGCGGCCCGGTGCCCTTCCGGGCCGGGTGGCCTCGCGTTCGGGACGGCGGCCCCGCCCCCTCCCCGGCCGGGTGGACCGGCGGGTGGGGCGGCGGCCCCGTTCCCTTCCAGGTCGGGGGGAGCGCCGTTCCAGGTGAGCGTCACGGTGATGCCCGCCTTGGCCTCGCCGTCCGCGAGCAGCCCGACCACCTTGCCGGCCTTCGCCGTCAGCTCGATGCCGAACTCGACGCTGACCTCGTCGGGCCGCACCGCGCGCAGCGGGGCGGCGAGCGAGCGGGCGACACCGGTGATCACCGCGTGCAGGCTCTCGACCTGCGCCTCGACGCGCTCCGCGAAGCCGACGTCCGTCAGCGACAGCTCGCCGCCGGGATCCTCCAGTTCGTCGGCCCCCGATATCCGGGCCCACACCGGTGTTCCGTCGGGCATCTCGATCCGTGCGATGCGCGTCACCGCGTCGCTCATGGCATCCCCCGTTCCCCCACGCCCCCGTGGTTCGAGCCGACCTTGCAGGCTAGCGGCCGGGGCCCGCGCACGACAGAGGCCCTCCACCGGCCCCCTGACCCCGCCTATCCTTTTCCCAGCGTTCCACTTCCCTTTCACCGACGGAGCACCATCCATGTACTTCACCGACCGCGGCATCGAGGAACTAGAGAAGCGGCGCGGCGAGGAAGAGGTCACCTTCGAGTGGCTCGCCGAGCAGTTGCGTACGTTCGTCGACCTCAACCCGGACTTCGAGGTACCGGTGGAGCGGCTGGCGACCTGGCTGGCCCGACTGGACGACGAGGACGAGGACGACGAGTAGGAGCGAGCGCGGGCCCGGGGCACCGCTCCCGCGCGAGGACGGTCAGTCGTAGGCGCGCAGGTGGTCGTACGCCAGGCCGAGGGCACCGCGGAGCGTCAGGACCGCGCCGGCGACGATCCAGCCGCCGCTGTGGCGCCGGATCCCCCAGGCCGTGAGCGGGAGGCCGACGACGAGCTGGGCCGCGGCGAGGGTGCGGGCCCTCGGGCCCCGCAGCCAGGGTCCGAGACCGCCGCTCTCCACGACGTCGAGTTCGGCGCCCACGGCGGCCCGCCAGCCGGTCCACTCGATCTGCTCGGCGTCCGGCCGGCTCCGTACCGCGTCCCGGAGCCGTTCCACGGGTTCCCCGGGGTCGATCCCGGCGGGAAGCAGCACCCCCGCGCGCGTGAGGACGGCGAGCAGCCCGCTCACGCGCGCGTGGGCGTCGGCCGCCGGGTCGGGCCGCGTCAACGGCTCCAGCACCTGTATGTCGAGCACCGGATCGAGCCCCAGACGGGCGGCGAAGGTGCGCATCGCCTCGTCCTCGCCGACCGGGGTGCCGTTCGCCAGCCATTCGTAGCCCACGGTGCGGCGGAAGCCCGAGGCCAGGGTGAACCCGCTGCGGTCGGTGTCCCACCACAGCGCGAGGACGGGCCAGGGCGCGCCGACGGCGAGCGCCGCGGCCCAGCCGGTGAGCACGCGGTCGACGGGTTCCGCGCCCTCCTGCCAGGGCTTGCCCTCGGGGACCAGCACGCTCCAGTCGGGGCCCGCCCCGGCGAGCAGCATCCGTTCGCGCAACAGGTGGACGGCGGGACCGACCGACTCCGGACGGGCCCGGCACAGCAGCAGGGCGCCGGGGGCCGGACGGTCGTCCCTGGACGCGCCGGAGGGAGTCGACATAGCCCTACTTTAGGGCGAATTGCCCGCTTCGATGCACCAATGATCCCCAGAACGGGTGTCTTGACTTTCGATATCCGCGATATATCGTGAATACGAGAGACGCGATATGGCGTGTCGAGCTCGGACTCATGCGAGGGTCCGGTCCGTTCGAGGAGGTCTGCACCATGTCCGAGTGGTCCGTGACAGAGCCGAAGAAGCTCTCCTTCGACGGCCCAGTGCAGACGCTGCACGTGCGCATCGTCAACGGAACAGTGAACGTCGTGGGGACCGACGAGGGTTCCGCCCGGCTGGAGGTGTCGGAGCTCGACGGCCCCCCGCTCCAGGTGACCCAGGAGGGCGGCACGCTCACGGTGGCCTACGAGGACCTTCCCTGGAAGGGCTTCCTTAAGTGGCTCGACCGCAAGGGCTGGCGCCGCGCGGCCGTCGTCTCGCTCGCCGTCCCGACGCACACGCACGTCGAGGTGGGCGTGGTCGGCGCCGCCGCCGTGGTCTCGGGGACGGACGGACGGGTCCAGGTGAAGGGCGTCACCGGCGACACCACGCTCGTCCGCGTCTCCGGCCCCGTGCGCGTGGAGACCGTCTCGGGGAACCTGGAGGCCCAGGCCGTCACCGGCGACCTCCACTTCAACTCGGTCTCCGGGGACCTGACCGTCGTCGAGGGTTCCGGCACCTCCGTGCGGGCCGAGTCGGTGAGCGGCTCGATGATCGTGGACCTCGACGCCACGGGCACGCCGACCGACGTCCGGCTGTCGAACGTCTCGGGCGAGATCGCCATCCGGCTCCCCCATCCCGCGGACGCCGAGGTGGAGGCGAACACCGCGAGCGGCAGCGTCTCCAGCACGTTCGAGGATCTGCGGGTCAACGGCCAGTGGGGCGCCAAGAAGATCACCGGCCGCCTCGGCGCGGGCAACGGCAGGCTGAGGGCCATGACCGTCTCGGGCTCGATCGCCCTGCTGCGCAGGCCCCCGACGGAGGACGAGCCGTACGAGGAGGTCCCCCAACCGCGGGACGCGGCGCCTTCGGCCGGCCCGGAAACGACCGCGGACACCACCCCGGACACCACTGCGGGCGGCACCGCGGGCAACGCGACGGGCGGCTCGGCGGACGACACCACGGACGACTCCGCGACCGCCACCATTGACGACACGGCGACGGACACCGCCGCCGACGACGACCACTCCGCGACGGACACCGCTGACGGCACAGCGAGCGGCACGCCGGGCGACGATGCCACCGAGGGCCGGCCGGCCGACTCCTCGACCGACAAGAAGGTGCTCTGACATGGCCCCCGTCTTCGCCCACGGCCGACTGCGCCTGTACCTCCTCAAGCTGCTGGACGAGGCCCCGCGCCACGGCTACGAGGTGATCCGCCTCCTGGAGGAGCGCTTCCAGGGCCTGTACGCGCCCTCGGCGGGCACCGTCTACCCCCGGCTGGCGAAGCTGGAGGCCGAGGGACTCGTCACGCACACCTCCGAGGGCGGCCGCAAGGTGTACGCGATCACCGACGCGGGCCGCGCCGAACTGGCCGACCGCAGCGGCGAGTTGGCCGATCTGGAGCTGGAGATCCGCGAGTCGGTCGCGGAGCTCGCGGCGGAGATCCGCGCGGACGTCCGGGGCGCCGCCGGTGACCTGCGCCGCGAGATGCGGGCGGCGGCCACGGAGGCACGCCACGGCTCCAGGGCCGGCGCCCGGCCGGGACAGCAGGACGATCCGGCGGGCGGGTCCGGCGGCCCCGACGACTTCCAGGACCGGGAGTCGTGGCGGGCGGCGAAGGAGGAGATGCGGCGCGTCCGTCAGGAGTGGAAGGAACAGGCCCGCCGCGCGAAGGACGAGAGCCGTCGCGCCCGCGACGAGGCGCAGCGCGCCCGCCGCCAGGCCAAGGAGGCCCAGGAGAAGGCCCGCGCGCAGGCCCAGGAGGAGATGCAGCGCATGGCCAAGCACGTCCAGGACCAGGTCCAGGACCACTTCGCGCGCGGGGACTGGCCGACGGGTGTGCGCGAGGGGCTGACCGAACTGGCCAAGGAGTTCGGCGACTTCGGGAAGAACTTCGGCAAGGACCTGGGGAAGGACCTCGGCAAGGAGTTCGGCTTCGGCCGCACGCCGTCCGGAGCGCCCGTGGATCCGGAGTACTCGACCACGCCGGAGGACTTCCCGGCCGAGTACGAACCGGCCTGGGCGCACGAGGACTCCACGGGCAACCCCGCCCGGGACCTGGACCGTCTGCTGGACCGCTTCCGTGACGACATCCGCGACGCGTCCCGCGACCACGGTGTCACGGAGGACCAACTCGGCGACATCCGCCGCCACTTGTCGACAGCGGCGGCCCACATCGGCTCGACCCTGCGAGGCAGGCGGCCGTAGTTCCCCCGGCGGCCCTCGACGCCCCGGCCCTTCTCACGGGCGCCGGGGCGGCCGGCCGGACGGGACCACACACGCGGCCCCGCCGGCTCGGTCACCCCGGCTGTCACCGGTTGTCACCGGCCGGCGTCGAACACGGCTCAGCGGCCTTCGCCGGCCCGGGTACACCGGGCCACACGTCGCACCAGGCCGCGGATCGCCCCGGACCGCACGGCTCCACCGGTCCGCACAAGACACACCCGACCGCACGGGACCCGGCCCGCACCCCGGCCGGCCTCCGCGCGCGCCGGCCGGCCCACGGCGCCGACCGGTCACGCCGGCCCGCTCCCCGGCTCACCCCGCTTCCGCCACACCGCCCTCGTCGGCCGCCCCGGTGGCGCCGTACAGCACTCGTGTCACCGACTCGTGGGTGACGCCGTGATCGGCCAGCACCTCGGCGGCGACTCCGCCCCTCAGGGTGATCGCCAGCAGCAGGTGCTCGTCCCCGATGTGCCGGTCCCGTCGCGCGGCAGCGATCCGCAGGGCTCGTACCAGCACGTCCTTCGCCCCCTGCCCGAAGGGCCGACGGCGGGCCCGCCTGCCGCTCCCGCCCCGCCCGCCCGACTCCAGGGCGCCTTCTCCGTGGGCCTCCTCGATCCGGGAGACGATCTCGGACAGATCGATGCCGAGCCCCGAGAGGGCGTCCGCGTCGGCGCGCGAGAGTCCGCCCCTGCGCCGCGCGACGGCGAGGTCCCGCTCCAGGGACTCCCGGAACCCGGACTCCCCGAGCGAGGTCAGCGCGAAGGAACCCCGGCTGCCCTCCCGGTCCAGGAGGGCCAGCAGCATGTGCTCCTCCTCGACCGTCTCGGCGCCCACCCGCCCGGAGTGCGACACCGCGCCCTCGACGACGGCACGCGCGTCCTTCGTGAAGCGTTCGAACATCACTGCCTCCCGTACTTCTTGTGCACTGCCTGCCGGCTCACGCCGAGTTCCGCGGCGATCTCCTGCCACGACCAGCCCTGATGGCGCGCACTGCGCACCTGTACCGCCTCCAGCTGCTCCAGCAGCCTCCGCAGCGCGGAGACCGCCCGCAGCCCGATCCGCGGATCGCGATCACCCGCGCGCTCGGCAAGATCCGTTGCTTCGGTCATGGTGTCAACTTACGTTGACGCCTCGCTCTTGTCAACCAAAATTGACACCACCGGGGTGCACCCGCACCCGCACTCACCGGACACGCGAAACGGCGGGCCCGGAAACCCGGACCCGCCGCGACAACCCTCTGGCGACACCCCTCTGGAACGACGCTCTGGAACGACCCTTCGTCAGCTCGTCGTCAGCACGATCTTGCCGAACAGATCGCCGGACTCCAGCCGCTCGAACCCTTCACGGGCCCGGTCGAGCGGCAGCACCTCGTCGACGACGGGCCGCACACCGGTGGCCGCGCAGAAGGCCAGCAGGTCCTCCAGCTCGTCCTTCGTTCCCATGGTGGAGCCGACCACCTTGAGTTCGAGGAAGAAGATCCGCGTCAGCTCGGCGTGCGAGGGCCGGTCACCGCTGGTGGCGCCCGAGATGACGACGGTTCCGCCGGGACGCAGTGACTTGACCGAGTGCGACCAGGTGGCGGCGCCGACCGTCTCGATGACCGCGTCGACCCGCTGCGGCAGCCGCGCCCCGGACTCCAGCGCCTCGACGGCTCCGAGTTCGAGCGCCCGCTTCCGCTTGGCCTCGTCACGGCTGGTGGCGAAGACCCGCAGCCCGGCGGCCTTGCCGAGCACGATCGCGGCGGTGGCCACGCCCCCGCCGGCACCCTGGACGAGCACGGAGTCGCCGGGCCGGACCCCGGCGTTGGTGAACAGCATGCGGTACGCCGTCAGCCAGGCCGTCGGCAGACAGGCGGCCTCCGCGAAGGACAGCTCCTTGGGCTTCGGCAGCACGTTCCACGTCGGCACGGAGACCTGCTCGGCGAAGGTGCCCTGGTAGCGCTCGGTGAGGATGGACCGGGGCTCGTCGGGGCCGACCCCGTGCCCGCTCTGGCCGATGACGGAGTGCAGGACGACCTCGTTGCCGTCCTCGTCGATTCCGGCGGCGTCGCAGCCGAGGATCATCGGCAGTTTGTCCTCGGCGAGGCCGACTCCGCGCAGCGACCACAGGTCGTGGTGGTTGAGGGAGGCGGCCCGTACGTTCACGGTCGTCCAGCCCGGCCTCTGTCCGGGGGCCGGGCGCTCCCCCAACTCCAGGCCGTTCAGCGGCTGGTCACGGTCGATTCGGGCGGCATAGGCAGCGAACATGACCTTGACGATAGGCTCCGCCACCGGCCGGGGGAACCGCCTCCGCCTGTGACACGGCCCCCACCGACCGGGTGGCCCCCGGCACAGGCCGCCCCGTAGCGGGGGCGCTGCCCCCGGACCCCCGCTCCTCGATCGCCGGAGGGGCTGGGTTTTCCTGTCCGGCGCCGGAAAGTTTCAGCCCGTCCGGCGCTTGAGGACGAGGCCGTCAGGCCGAAGCGGGGGCTGGGGGCGGCAGCCCCCGGGTACGGGACGGGACGGGCAGGGGCGGAGGGGGCGGAAAAGCGGCGGGCCCCGCCGGGAGACTTCCCGGCGGGGCCCAGCAGGACGCGGAGCGTCAGCGGCGGGCGACGCCCTCGACCCGGGCGGCGGCGGCCACCGCGGCCGTCACCGCCGGAGCCACCCGCTCGTCGAACGGCGAGGGGATGACGTAGTCCGCGGCGAGGTCGTCCCCGACCACCGCGGCCAGCGCGTCGGCGGCGGCGATCTTCATGCCCTCGGTGATCCGGGAGGCCCGGACCTGGAGCGCACCGGCGAAGATTCCCGGGAAGGCCAGCACGTTGTTGATCTGGTTCGGGAAGTCCGACCGCCCGGTCGCGACGACGGCCGCGTACTTGTGGGCGATGTCGGGGTGCACCTCGGGGTTGGGGTTGGCCATCGCGAAGACGAAGGCCCCCTTCGCCATGGAGGCGACCGCCGGCTCCGGCACCGTACCGCCGGAGACACCGATGAAGACGTCGGCGCCCGCGAGCGCCTCCTCCAGCGAACCGGAGATCCCCGCCTTGTTGGTGATCTCCGCGAGCTCGCGCTTGACGTCCGTCAGGTCGTCCCGGTCACGGGACACGACGCCCTTGCGGTCGGCGACCGCGACATCGCCGAGACCCGCCTCCAGCAGGAACTTGGCGATGGCGATACCGGCCGCGCCCGCGCCGGAGATCACCGCGCGCAGGTCGCCGAGCGAGCGCCCGGTCAGCCGGGCGGCGTTCCGCAGGGCCGCGAGGGTGACGACCGCGGTCCCGTGCTGGTCGTCGTGGAAGACGGGGATGTCCAGTCGTTCCTGGAGCCTGCGCTCGATCTCGAAGCACCGCGGTGCCGAGATGTCCTCCAGATTGACGCCGCCGAACGAGGGAGCGAGCCGGACCACCGTCTCGACGATCTCGTCGACGCCGGTGCAGGCGAGCGCGATCGGCACCGCGTCCACTCCGCCGAACTGCTTGAACAGGATGGCCTTGCCCTCCATGACGGGGAGCGAGGCCTCCGGGCCGATGTCACCGAGCCCGAGCACTGCCGTGCCGTCGGTCACCACAGCGACCACGGACGACTTCCACGTGTAGTCGTGGACGAGTTCCGGCTGCTCGGCGATCGCGCTGCACACCTTCGCGACGCCGGGCGTGTAAGCCAGGGACAGGTCGTCCTTGTTGCGGACGGGCACCGTGGCTTGCACAGCCATCTTGCCGCCGCGGTGCAGCGCGAAAGCCGGGTCGAAGGCATCGAGGGGCTCGGCCCCGCCTTCGTGATCCGTACTGCTGTCGCTGCGAGGATTGACGATCTCCGCTGCCACTTTGTTTTACCCCTTAAGTCTTCATTGTTTGAGGGTGACCACTCCTGGTTGAGGGGTGGGCGGGCACCGCGCAGGCCCTGCCGCCGTGGTTGCGTACGGGCCGCTGCGCGACGGGCGCGCCGCACACGCGCCCTGAGCCCCGGATGAGGGGTGTAAAGAACCTTCTTACCGGACGGACGGTGTCGAGGACGAGTCCATAGAGCCAAGATCACATGGCGGTGAGATGATTCATGCCTGGATCCATTGACACTTCCGGACATGTCCTCGTTCGGACGTGAGTGCCGCCTAGCGGTCTTCCGCTTCCTGCGCGGCGCCGAAGATTTTCCGGCCGGAAGGGATGATTCCCGCACATGATCCGGCCGGACCTGACCGCCCGGTAATGGTTCGGGGGTCACCCGTTATCCGATTTTGACATGGCGGGCACCGTGAATCTCGCCGTCCGAATGGCAAGATGCCGTCATTACACGAGGTCGCGACACTCGAAGGTGTGTGTTTCCGTCGACCTATCGGCTACTCCCTGATCCGCCGGAGGAACCCTCATGACCGCACGCACCACCCGTCGTACCACCGCCCGGTCCCGGATAGCAGCGGTCGGTGCGATCGCGGTCGCCGGCGCCCTGATCCTCACCGGCTGCGGTGACCAGACGAACGACGGCGGCGGCAGCTCCACGGAGTCCGCCAAGTCCAACAGCGCTCCGCTGTTCTCCAAGCTGCCCAAGAAGATCCAGGACGCGGGCGAGATCAAGGTCGGCACGAACGCCGAGTACGCCCCCATGGAGTCGATCGACGGCGGCAAGATCGTCGGCGTCGACCCCGACCTGGCCGACGCGTTGGGCAAGCAGCTCGGCGTGAAGTTCACCTTCACCTCGGGCTCCTTCGACGGTCTGATCACGGCCGTCAACTCCGGCCGCTACGACATCGCGATGTCGTCCATCACGGACAACAAGCAGCGCCAGGAAGGCCTGGACGACAAGGGCAAGAAGCTCGGCGAGGGCGTCGACTTCGTCGACTACTTCACGGCCGGTACGGCCATCTACGTGAAGAAGGGCAACCCCGAGGGCATCAAGGGCCTCGAGGACCTCTGCGGCAGGACCGTCGCGGTGCAGCGGGGCACGACGTACGAGACGGCCCTCAAGGACCAGTCCAAGAAGTGCACGGACGGCGGCGAGAAGGCCATCAACATCGAGTCGTTCGACAACGACACCGAGGCCCAGACCCGCGTGAAGTCGGGCGGCGCGGTGGCCGGCATCAACGACTACCCGGTGGCGGTCGACCTGGCCAACAAGGCCGACGGCGGCAAGGCCTTCGAGGTCATCAACAAGCAGTACGACGCCGGCCCGTTCGGCATCGTCCTCAGCAAGAAGAACACCCAGCTCCGTGACGCGCTGAAGGAAGCCGTCGACGCGATCATCAAGGACGGCTCGTACCAGAAGGTGCTGGAGAAGTGGGGCGCCCAGTCCGGCGCGATCGAGCAGTCCGCGATCAACGGCGGCAAGTAAGCCGAGCGCACCACTGAAGGGCAGTCACGTGACTGACAATCTCGACAAGTCCCCCTCGGACACCCCGCCCCCGGGCGACACGGTGTCCAAGAGCGGGGCGTCCGGGCCGTCCCCGGAAGCCATCAAGGCGATCCCCGTCCGGCACTGGGGCCGGTGGGTCAGCGGCGTCATCGTCGTCGCGCTCCTGGTGGCGCTGATCTACGCCTTCTCCCAGGGCAACATCATGTGGTCCACGGTGGGCGACCAGCTCTTCGTGTCCAGTGTCGTCCAGGGCGCCGGCCGCACGCTGCTGATCAGCGTGCTCGCCATGATCGTGGGCGTGGTGCTGGGCGTCGTCCTCGCGGTGATGCGGCTCTCGAAGAACCCGGTGACCAGCTCGGTCGCCTGGCTGTACATCTGGTTCTTCCGCGGCACGCCGGTGTACGTCCAGCTGCTGCTGTGGTTCAACCTGGCGCTGATCTTCCCCGTTCTGAATCTCGGTCCGATCTACAAGAACGAGATGACGGACGTCATGACTCCGTTCATGTGCGCCCTGCTGGGTCTCGGTCTGAACGAGGCCGCGTACATGGCCGAGATCTGCCGCGCCGGCCTGCTGGCCGTCGACGAGGGTCAGACGGAGGCCGCGCACGCGCTCGGCATGAGCCACACCAAGACGCTGCGCCGGATCGTGATCCCGCAGGCGATGCGTGTCATCGTGCCGCCGACCGGCAACGAGTTCATCAACATGCTGAAGACCTCGTCGCTGGTGTACGCGGTCACGTACAACGAGCTGCTGCGCTCCACCTCGGCGATCGGCTCCACGTCGTACGCCGTGATGGAGATGCTGTTCGTCGCCTCCATCTGGTACCTGGCCATGACCAGCGTGTTCAGCGTCTTCCAGTACTACCTGGAGCGCTACTACGCACGTGGTTCCAGCCGCAGCCTGCCGCCGACCGTCTTCCAGAAGATCAAGGCGAACATGCTTGGGCTCGGCAGTGAGAGGGGCAAGGCATGACCGCGATGGTGAAGTCGGAGGGCGTCCACAAGTCCTTCGGTCCGGTGGAGGTCCTCAAGGGCATCGACCTGGAGGTGAACACCGGTGAGGTGTTCTGCCTGATCGGCCCTTCCGGCTCCGGCAAGTCGACCTTCCTGCGGTGCATCAACCACCTGGAGAAGATCAACGCCGGCCGGCTGTACGTCGACGGCGACCTGGTCGGCTACCGCCAGAAGGGTGACAAGCTCTACGAGCTCAAGGACAGCGAAGTCGCTCTGAAGCGCCGGAACATCGGCATGGTCTTCCAGCGCTTCAACCTGTTCCCGCACATGACGGCTGCCGAGAATGTCATGGAAGCACCGATCCAGGTGAAGGGCTCCAAGAAGTCGGACGCCCAGAATCGCGCGATGGAGCTGCTCGAGCGCGTCGGTCTTTCCGACAAGGCGAAGAACTACCCCTCGCAGCTGTCCGGCGGCCAGCAGCAGCGCGTGGCCATCGCCCGCGCGCTGGCGATGGACCCGAAGCTGATGCTCTTCGACGAGCCGACCTCGGCCCTGGACCCGGAGCTGGTCGGTGACGTCCTCGACGTCATGCGCGACCTCGCCGAGTCCGGTATGACGATGGTCGTCGTCACGCACGAAATGGGCTTCGCCCGTGAGGTCGGCGACAGCCTGGTCTTCATGGACGGCGGTGTGGTGGTCGAGTCCGGCAACCCGCGCGACGTCCTGACGGACCCGCAGCACGAGCGCACGAAGTCGTTCCTGTCGAAGGTCCTCTGACCAGGACGCCGACACTGCGGAGCGCAGGAACAAGGGGCGGTACGGGTCTCCCGTACCGCCCCTTCCTCATGCCCCCGTTCCTCACGCCCCGTTCCCGTCCCCCCGTTCCCGTGCCTTTCCCACTGCTTCGGCAGCGCCGGGTTCTGGATCGGCTTCGCCGGCCGGGCCCGGGTCAGCGGCGGGGTCGGTCACCGCACCTGGTCCGCGGGTGGCCTACTTGACCGCGAGCACCAGCGCGTCCGAGGGGGAGCGCCACACCGGGCGGGCCTCGCCGAAGCCCTGTTCGCGCAGCACACGCGCGTGCCAGTCGGCGGAGGGGGTGTCCCCGTCGGCGTGCTCGCCGTAGATCTCGAAGCGGCGGGCGGTGGGGCCGGCGAGGACCGGGTCCTGGGCGGCCACCTCCCACCAGTCGGCCCAGTCGAGGGCGCCGTCCCTCCTGGCCCGCTCCCTGCGGGCGTGCTGCTGGGCGCGGTCGGCGGCGTTGATCCGGGGTGTCGTCTCGTCGGTCATGTGGTCGGCGTTCATGAACACACCGCCGTCACGGACGAGTTCGGCGATCTGGCCGTAGAGGACGGTGAGGGGTTCGCTGTGCAGCCAGTGCAGGGCCGTGGCGGTCAGGACGGCGTCGTACGTGTCGTACGGCAGCCGCTCGCGCCAGCGGGGGTCCTTGAGGTCGGCGGTGACGAGGGAGACCCGGTCGTCGCCGGCGAAGGTGCCCTCGGCGATGGCGAGGAGGGCGGGGTCGAGGTCGACGCCGGTGCTGGTGGCTCCGGGGAGGCGGGCGAGCAGCCGGGCGGTGATGGTGCCGGTCCCGCAGGCGAGGTCGAGGACGCGGGGCTCGGGTCCGACGAGCGCCTCGGTCATGTCGAGCATCACCCGGAAGCGGTCCTCGCGGTCCGGCATGTACCACTCCTGCTGCCGGTCCCAGCTCTGCTGCCAGGCATGCCAGTCGGTTCCGGTGCCGATGGCCATGAAAGCCCCTCCTCCAGTCGACGACGTAATACCCTGTAAGGGCGATCAGCTGTTACCTGACCACCGTCACGACGATAGAGCGCCCCCGTAAGGACTACAAGTGGAACTGGCCTATTACTCGGACTACGCCGTCCGCCTCGTCAACACCGAGGAACCGGCCCGGGGCAAGGACTCGCTGACCTCCGTCGAGGCCGTCCGTGACCTGTTCGGGGGCAACGCCTCGGCGGCCCGCCGTGCCGCGGAGGCCGACGTCACCCGCTTCCGCTCGGTACGGGGACGGCTGCGCGCGGTCTTCGAGGCGGCGGCCGGAGGCGAGGAGACCCTCGCCGTGGACCTGCTGAACTCCCTGCTCCTGGAATTCCCGGTGAGCCCGCAGATCTCGGGGCACGACCACCGCGACGACGACGACCGCCCGCTGTGGCACATGCATCTGGCGGACCACCCGTCGAACGCGACCGCGGGCTACGCGGCGATCGCGGCGATGGGCCTCGCCTTCCATCTGACCGAGTACGGCGTGGACCGTCTCGGCCTGTGCGAGGCCGCCCCGTGCCGCAACGCCTACCTGGACACCTCCACCAACCGCTCCCGGCGCTACTGCTCGGACCGCTGCGCGACCCGCGCCAACGTCGCGGCCTACCGCGCCCGCAAGCGCCTGGAGGCGGACCGGACGGGAAGCACGGGCCTGGCGGCCACCAGCACCCAGCGGACGACGGCGAACGGCGAACGCTGACCCGCTTTCGGCGGCCGGAAACGGAACCGCACCTTCCCGAGGACGAGTTCCTCGGGAACGGTTCCGTAGTCGGTGCTGTCCCCGCCCGCGAACGCGTTGTCCCCGAGCACCCACCAGCCGCCCTCACGCCGTTCCGCGATCCGCTTCACGACGAGCAGGTCCTGCTGGAACGGATGCCGCAGGACGACGACGTCGCCCGGCCTCACCCTCGCCCCCCACTGAACGACGAGCCGATCCCCGTGCTGGAGCGTGGGCACCATCGAAGGGCCCGTCACCTCCGCCGCCCCGAACGGCAGCAGGGCCTTCCCCCGCCCGGTCTCCTGCGACAGCTCCGGCATCACCGGCACCTCCCCGGTCCTATCCTCCACCAGTCCCAGTTTCACCCCGGACTTTTGCCCTAAGCCCATGGGGGCACCCGCGAAATAGCGTCTCCCACGGAGTAATGTCCCACCTGAGAAGACGATCACGAGGAAGGACAGCTCAATGCTCTCCCGCCTGTTTGCCCCCAAGGTCAAGGTCAGCGCGCACTGCGACCTGCCCTGCGGCGTGTACGACCCGGCCCAGGCCCGCATCGAGGCGGAGTCGGTCAAGGCCGTTCAGGACAAGATGGCCGGCAACGACGACCCGCACTTCCAGGCTCGCGCCACGGTTATCAAGGAGCAGCGCGCCGAGCTCGCCAAGCACCACGTGTCGGTGCTCTGGAGCGACTACTTCAAGCCCCCGCACTTCGAGAAGTACCCGGAGCTGCACCAGCTGGTCAACGACGCCCTCAAGGCCCTCTCGGCCGCGAAGGCGTCCACCGACCCGGCGACGGGCCAGAAGGCGCTGGACTACATCGCCCAGATCGACAAGATCTTCTGGGAGACCAAGAAGGCCTGACCTTCGTCCGGGCGTCCGGGCCGCGTTCGCGCGGATCGCGTCGCCCGTCCGTACGCGCCCGGACCGTCGGGCCGCCGTTCCTGGCGGCCCGACGGTCCGGGCGCGTACTGCTTTCCCGGGACGGTGGACGTCCCCCGGTCACACGGGAAGCTGGCGCATCTCGATCACCCGGAGGCCCAGGGCCTGGAACCGGGTGAGCAGTCCGTAGAGATGGGCGTCGTCGATCACGGTGCCGAAGAACAGGGTCTGCTCCTTCGTACGGACCCTGTCGAGTTCGGAGAAGGCCGAGGCGAGCGTGTCCGAAACAATGCCGGCGATGCGGAATTCGTAGCGCATACGAGCACTTCCCTCGGGGCCGGGGCGCGGGGTCCGCTGCGAAGCCCTGCCATCGTCGGCCGCCCGCACCGACATGACATCCCCCGGTGCGGGCGACATCCGCCCACCTCGGAACTCTCCCGCTCACGCCCTCGCCACTCCACTTTCCACCCGTACCCCGGCGCTACGCCCTCCGGGCGACGGAAAAGGCCGAAAAAAGGGTGAGCGGGCCCTCGCCGCGCGGGGGCTCACCTTCGACGGGTGATGCGGGTGACCGCGCGGACGGCGAACCTGGGGAGGCGGGTCCGCGTTCCGGCGGCCCCCGGGACCGCCTCGGAGGATGTCCGATGAACCCTCTCGCGGCAGCCGGCCGGGGCACCTCCGTCCGCACCGGCCACGCCGCGTTCCGCCGTCGGCGGTGGTGGCGCGCGGGCCTCCTCCAACTGCTGTTCATCGGCATCGGACTGGGCCTCGGTCTCCTCGTCCCGGAGTTCGCCCGAGGACCCGTGCTGCCGTCCCGCCAGGTGGCCGAGATGCTGCTCGCGACGGGCTTCGGAGTGCTCGGCACGGCCACCGTCATCTTCTCCGTGCTGTTCCTGGTGGTGCAGTGGGCGGCCACCACCTTCACCCCGCGGCTCACCCTTTTCCGGGACGCGCCGATCGTGTGGCGGACGTTCGCCTTCGCCGTCGGACTGACCGTCTTCTGTGCCACCGCTGCCCTGACCATCGCCAACCGGGACGAGGTCTCGGTGGTCGTGCCGATCAGCACGGGCGTCCTGCTCCTCCTGCTGCTGACGCTGCTGCGCGCCCTCCTGCTGCGGGCCGTCGCCGCGATCCAGCTGGCCCCGGTGCTCGGCTCCATCACGGAACGGGGCCGGCACAACCTCGACGTCCTGTATCCGGGCACCCGGGGAGACCTGGGGGACCCGGCCGGTCCGGGCGGGCCGTGTTCGACGGTCCGCTGGCCCAAGGGCGGCGCGGTGCTGCAACGCGTGGACGAGGACCTGCTGGCGGGGGCGGCACGGGCGGCGGACGCGGTCGTCGTGCTCCGGGTGGCCCCCGGCGCCACCGTGCAGCAGGGCGCGACCGTAGCCGAGGTGTACGGCGGCGAACTGGCCGCCTCCGCCGTGCTGCGCGGCCTGGAGACCGGTGCCGAACGCGTCTTCGACCAGGACCCCGGACTCGCCTTCCGGCTGCTCGCCGACATCGCGCTCAGGGCGCTGTCCCCGGCGGTCAACGACCCCGCCACGGCGGTCCAGGCCCTGGACGCCGTGGACGATCTGCTGCGCCGGCCGGTCCCGGCGCGGGCCCGGCCCCGCGAGATCGCCGACCGCGCGGGCAGCCTTCGCGTGGTCGTCCCGCTGCCGGGCTGGGAGGACTTCCTGCGGACCGCCGTCGACGAGGTGATCCCGGCCGCCCGGAACTCCCCGATGGTCCTGATCCGCCTCCGGACCCTCCTGGAGGACCTGCGCGGGGCGGGCCGCGGCGGGGCGCCCCTCACCAGGCGGCTGACCTGGGTGGACGAGGAGCTCGACGCCCGGTTCCCCCGCCTCCGGGACGCCCTCGCGGAGGAGCGCGACGGGTGAGCGGCCCGCCGGGGCCTCCGGGGTGACCCGGCTGGGGCGGATCCGCCGGGCGCGGCCGCCGGTGCCGTCGCCGTGGCGGGTGCCGATACCGGTGCCGGTGCCGGTCGCCGAGGAACCCGCGGAGGCGGATCCGCGAGCTCACCCGCGGAGGGTGATCCGCCGGGGCGGGGAGTGACCGCACTCTGGAGCCGAAGCAAGACGTCACGCTCGCGGAGATGTCGCGCAACCGACAGGAGTTCGACCATGAACGGCTCGACGGTCAATCTGGCAGCGGACTACCCCCTGCTGCAGGTCTTCTGGACCACGATGTGGTTCTTCCTCTGGATCCTCTGGTTCATGCTGCTCTTCCGCGTCATCGGGGACATCTTCCGCGACGACGACCTGAACGGCTGGGGCAAGGCGGGCTGGTGCGTCTTCGTCGTCATCCTGCCCTTCCTGGGCATCTTCGTGTACCTGATCGCGCGGGGCCGCGGCATGGGTGAGCGTGAGATGCGGCGCATCCAGAAGAGCCAGGAGGACATGAACTCCTACATCCGCGAGACGGCCGGTACCACCGGCAAGGCCGACGAACTGGCGAAGCTCGCGGACCTCAAGAACCACGGCCACATCACGGCCGACGAGTTCGAGAAGGCCAAGGCCAAGGTCCTCGCCGCCTGACGGCACGGGCACCCCCGCGTACGCACGACCACCGCCGTCCCCCGGGCCAGTGATCCCCCGGGGGGCGGCGGTCCGTGTGCCATTCTGGGGAGGTGGCGAATCCCCGACCGCTCGAAGACCTGGTCCGGCTGCGGCAGGCGCGCGACCGGATGAACCGCGAGTACGCCGAGCCGTGGGACATGGCCACGCTCGCGCGCACCGCGCTGATGTCACCCGGACACTTCCAGCGCAGTTTCCGGGAGGCGTTCGGCGAGACGCCGTACACGTATCTGATGACCCGGCGGATCGAGCGCGCGAAGGCTCTGCTGCGGCGCGGCGACCTGACGGTGACCGAGGTGTGCTTCGCGGTGGGCTGCACCTCCCTCGGCTCGTTCAGCTCGCGGTTCACGGAGCTGGTGGGCGAGACCCCGAGCGCGTACCGGGCCCGCCCGCACGACCACGGCGCCCCCATCCCCTCCTGCGTGGCCCGCCGGCTCACCCGCCCGGCCCGCCACCGCAACCCGGAGGCGGAACCGGGGACGCTTCTCTAGGGCCCGCCGTCCTCTCCTCGTCCGCCCGCGTGACGCGAACGGCAGGCTCTAGTGCCGCGGCAGGCAACGTTTGCCCTTCAAGGAGCGGCGCCATGGGGGTCTCCCCTGCTCGAGCGAAGCCGAGCGCTTGGGGGAGCGTGCTCTCGGCGTGCCGGCCGGAAGTCCTCGTACTGGACGTACTTGGGCTTTCGGCCGGTGCGGCGAGTGGGGGTGCCCCCTGCTCGGAGAGCTTGGGGGAGCGTGCCGGGTGCCGCGACGGGCGAACGTTGCCTGCCGCGGCACTAGGTTGGACGCATGGATCTGAAACTGTCCCAGTGCTTCATCTCCGTCGACGACCACGACAAGGCGCTCGCCTTCTACCGTGACGTGCTGGGCCTGGAGGTCCGCGGTGACGTCGGGTTCGAGGGAATGCGCTGGGTCACCGTCGGCTCGCCGCTCCAGCCGGATGTGGAGATCGTCCTGGAACCCCCGGGGGCGGACCCGGACGCCTCTCCCGCGGACAAGCAGGCCATGGCCGAGCTGCTGGCCAAGGGGATGCTGCGCGGAGTGATCTTCTCGACGACCGACTGCGACGAGCTCTTCGAGCGGGTCCGCGCCTCGGGCGCCGACGTCGTCCAGGAGCCCGAGGACCAGCCGTACGGCCTGCGGGACTGCGCCTTCCGCGACCCGGCGGGCAACCTCCTGCGCTTCGCGGAGAAGCGCGCCGCCCGCTGACCGGAACGGCCCGCGGCCGGCCCCGCACTCCTCCGGGCCCCGGGACCGGCCGTCGTTCCCGGGTGCCGACGGGCATCCGGCGGGGGCGGCAGGAGGCCGGGATCGCGGGGGAGGGACACTACGTCCGTGTTCCGCGGGCATGATCGGCCCGCGGGACGAACCGTCCGAACGCTTCGAGGAGCCATCCGTGCCGTCCGCACGCCCCCGCGTCCTGTTCGTCAGCGACCTGGCCTATCCGGCCAAGGGGCGGCGGTACTGCGACGAGGACATCGCCCTGACCTCCCGGCTGCGCGAGGACTTCGACATCGCCGTGTGCCACCCGCTGGACGCGGCCGCGCTGATGACCGGCTTCGACGCCGTGGTCGTACGCAACAGCGGGCCCGTCCTGCACTACCAGGCCGCGTACGACGCGTTCCGCGAACGGGCGCTCGCGGAGGGGGTCCGCGTCTACAACCAGCTCTCCGGCAAGGGGGACATGGCCGGCAAGGACTACCTGCTGGAGCTGACCGCCGCCGGGTTCCCCGTCATCCCGACCGTCGACCGCGCACAGGATCTGGGCCTGCTGCCCGAGGCCGCCATGTACGTGGTGAAACCGAGGCAGGGCGCGGACTCCATCGGCCTGGAGTTCGTTCCGCGCGAGGAACTCGCCTCCCTGCCGTTCGGCGACCTCCTCGTCCAGCCGCGCGTCGACTTCCGCTACGAGGTGTCGTTCTACTTCGTCGACCACACCCTCCAGTACGCCCTGTACGCGCCCGACCCGGAGCGGCGCTGGGCCCTGGAGCCGTACGAACCGACCGACGAGGACCGGGAGTTCGCGCAGCGGTTCGTCGAGTGGAACGACATCGCGTACGGCATCCAGCGCGTGGACGCCTGCCGGGCACCCGGCGGCGAGCTGCTCCTCGTCGAGCTGGAGGACCTCAACCCGTATCTCTCCCTGGACGTCCTCTCCCCCGAGACCCGCGACGCCTTCGTCGCACGGATGAAGGCGTCGCTGCGTGGCCTGATCGCCGAGGAGGCGGTATGAGCCGTACGGACGGTGAGGCGGGGAAGCCCTCGAAGACCACGGGGCCGGTCGTCCGGTGGACCCACGCCTTCGTCGACCGGCCCGCGGCGGAGCTCGGACGGGCCCTCGGCTTCTGGACGGCGGTCACCGGCACGAAGCTGTCCGAACCCCGTGGCGGCCAGGGCGAGTTCGTGACGCTGCTGCCCGGCGAGGGGGACGCGTGCGTGAAGGCCCAGGGTGTCGGGGACGGCGTCGGGGGCGCGCATCTCGACCTGTCCGTGGAGGACGTACCGGCACTGGTGGAGTGGGCGCTGCGGCTGGGTGCCGCGGTCGTCGCGGACCACGACGGGTGGGCCGTACTGCGCTCCCCCGGCGGGCAGTTGTTCTGCGCGGTGCCGTGGAACGGTGAATCGGCGCGGCCGCCTGTGGTCGAGGGACCGGACGGGGCGACGAGCCGGCTGGACCAGGTGAGCATCGACCTGGCGCCGGGCGTGTACGACGCCGAGACCGTCTTCTGGAGCGAGCTCACGGGGTGGGAGTCCCTCCCCGGAGCGCTGCCCGAGTTCCATCTGGTCAGGCCGCCCTCCGGACTGCCGCTGCGCATCCTGCTGCAACGCCTGGGCACCGGACGTCCCGCCTCGGCCCACCTGGACCTCGCCTGCTCGGACGTCGAGGCGGTCCGGGCCCACCACGAATCCCTGGGCGCGACGGCGGTCGGCCGGGGCGCGCGGTGGACGGTGATGCGGGACCCCGCCGGCGGCACCTACTGCCTGACCGGCCGCGATCCCGCGACGGGCAGCCTGCCGGGGCACTAGGGCCCGTCACGGCCGTCCTGCTCGGAGGTGTACCAGCCGGTGGGCGGTGGCGGCTGCGCCGAGGCCTGGAGCCAGAGCGTGAGGATGCCGCCGCCGGCCACGGCGACCGCCCACAGCACCAGGAGCCGGCGCCGCACCCGGCGCCGCTCCCCCGCCGCGCTCACGCCGGGGCCACCCCGCCCTGGTCCCAGGCCTCCACGTCCACGACCGCGTCTACCTCGATGGGCCCGTAGACGTGGGGGAATTCCTCCCCGCCGGGGTCCATCGCCTCGAAGCGGACCGGCGCCGTGAGCCGTTCGGAGTCGATCACGAGGACCACGAGTTCGTCGGGTCCGGTGTAGGAGCCGTACACCATGGCGGCCACGGCGGGGAGTTGGCGGCGCAGCGAGCAGTGGATGAAGCCCTCCTCATGGAGGGTCCGGCCGCGGGTGGAGATCTCGAAGGTGCCCGACGCGCGGGCCGCTTCCCACAGGGAACGCTCGGTCAGATGCAGCAGAGGTTCGGACATGCGGACCACGCTACGTACGCAGCCGGGCCGCCCGCACCTCCAAATAGCGGCGCTCGGGCAGGCTGAGGGTCTTGGCCGCCGCCGACGCGTAGGCCTCCCGCGCCGCGTCCGGTTCGCCCGCGCGCTCCAGCAGGTGGGCCCGGACCGCGTCCAGCCGGTGCCCGGCCGCCGGCTCCCCCTCCAGCCGGTCGAGTTCGGCGAGGGCGGCACGCGGCCCGTGCACCATGGCCACGGCGACCGCGCGGTTGAGGTGTTCGACGGGACCCGGGACCCGGCGGACGAGGAGGTCGTACAGGCCGAGGATCTCGGTCCAGTCCGTCGCCTCCGCCGACGGCGCCTCGTCGTGGACCGCGGCGATCGCGGCGCGGAGCGCGTACGGGCCCGCCGGTCCCAGCGCCAGCGCCTCGGTCACCAGGGTCACCCCCTCCTCGATCGCCGCCCTGTCCCAGCGGGCGCGGTCCTGTTCGTCGAGGGGGACGAGTTCTCCGTGCGGCCCGGTCCGCGCCGCGCGCCGGGCGTCGGTGAGCAGCATCAGGGCGAGCAGTCCGGTCACCTCGCCGTCCTCCGGCAGCAGTTGCCGGACCGTGCGGGTCAGCCGGATCGCCTCATGGGCGAGTTCGGCACGCTGGAGGGCCGAGCCGGAGGTCGCCGTGTATCCCTCGTTGAAGATCAGGTAGAGCGTGTGCAGGACGGCGGGGAGCCGTTCCTCCCAGTGGTCGGGGCGGCCGAGACCCACCCCCCGGATCCGCTGCTTGGCCCGGCTGATCCGCTGTGCCATGGTCGCCTCGGGCACCAGGTACGCCCGCGCGATCTCCGCCGTGGTCAGGCCGCCGACCGCGCGCAGGGTGAGGGCGATCCGCGCGGCCGGGGGCAGCGCGGGATGGCAGCACAGGAAGAGCAGGGAGAGGGTGTCGTCCGGCGACGGGGCACGGTCCGAGCCCGGCGGCGGCGCCGTGAAGGCGTCCCGCGGTGTCAGCGCCGCGGCCTTCTCCTCCCGCAGCCGCCGTGCCTCCTCCGCGCGCAGGGCGTCGACGAGCCGGCGCGAGGCGACCTTGATCAGCCATCCGCGCGGGTTGTCCGGCACACCCTTCCCGGGCCATTGTCCGGCGGCCGCGAGCAGCGCCTCCTGCACCGCGTCCTCGGCCGAGTCGAAATGCCCGTAGCGGCGGACGAGCGCGCCGAGGACCTGCGGCGCGTGGTGGCGCAGCAGGTCCTCGACCTCGGTCGTGTCCCTCATCCCGCTCAGATGTCCCCGGCCCCCTCCTGGACGGGCCGGATGACCACCGGGTGGCCGGTCTGGCCCTCGGGGCCGGGGCAACGGGTGACCCGCTCGGCGATCTCGGTGACCCGCTCCAGGCTCGCGCAGTCGACCACCCAGTAGCCGGCCATCAGCTCCTTGGTCTCGCTGTACGGGCCGTCGGTGATCACGGCCTTGCCGTCCGCGTCCAGGGACACCTGGCGGGCCCGCGCGGGTTCGGTCAGTCCCTGGGCGTCGACGAGTTCGCCGGACTCGGAGAGGTCGTCGCCGATCGCGCCCATGTAGGCGTACATGGCCTGCAGTTCCTGCTCGCTCCAGACCGGCGCCTGCGCGGAGGCGTTGCCCCGCATGCCCTCGTAGTCGGCCTGTGTGCCCTGCACCATCACCAGGTACTTCATGAGTCCGCTCCTTCGGCTTCCTCGGCTCGGACCGCCCGTCGTGGGCGGCTCTCACAGGGGACGTCGGAGCCGGCCCGCGTTTCTCTACACGTTCCCCGCACGACTTTTCACGACCTCGCGCGGCGGTGTCCGGCGTGCGTCAGGACGGCTCCGCCGCGGCCTCCTCCGGCAGATCCCGCCCCTCGCCCCCGCCTTGGCCTTGCTCTTGCCCCTCGCCTTGCTCTTGGCCCTCGCCCTCGTGGTGGCCGTGTCCGTGTCCGTGTCCTGGCTCGTCCGCGTAGGCCGAGCAGTCCGGGTTGCGGCAGGGTCCGGGGCCCCATCTGGGCACCCAGGCGCCCAGCGTCTTGTACCGGTGCACGACCGTGGCGACCGGCTGCCCGCATTCTGGACATACATGCTCATCCGTGCCCATGCCTTCAGGGTAGGACGGCGGACCCACCGCTTCCTGTCGTACGTCCGGAACAAGCCCCGGCCCCAGCCCCGGCCCCCTGTCCCCTGCCTAGGCCCGCGCCGGTCCCCCGGGACGCGGCTCGCGCCACATCGGCCACATCCGCGGGCCGTCCGGCAGGTCGAGGGGGCGGCCCGAGAGCGCGAAGCCGAGCCGTTCGTACAGTGCGCGGCTGCGGGCGTTGCTCGCCTCCAGGTAGGCGGCCAGTCCCTCGCGGTCGCAGCGGTCGAGGACCGACTCGATCAGCGCGCGGCCGAGGCCCTCGCCCTGGCGCTCCGGCGTCACCCCGATCATCCACAGGTAGGCGTGGGCCCGCCCCTCGGGGTGGACGGCGGCCGTCAGCCGGCCGATCAGCTCGACGCGCTCGTTGTCCGGGTCGACGGCCTCGCGGAGCTGCGCGGGACCGTCCTCGTCCGCCCCGTCGGCTTCGCCGTCCCCCTGGTTCCCGCCCTCGCCGTCGTGGTTCCCGGCGGCGGGGACGGACAGCCACAGGGCGCACGCCGAACCGTCCTCGGTCAGATCGACACGCCCCTCGGCGAGCACCACGTCGGTGAAGGCCGCCATCAGCCCGGGGTGCTTCGCGCGGCGCTGCGCCGGGTCGGGGAAGACCCAGCTGCTCACCGGATCGTCCTGGAAGGCCTCGTCCAGCAGCCGGACGACCAGCCCCCGGTCCGCCTCGTCCGCCACCCGGATCGCCACACCCATGACCAGCCCCGCCCTTCGCCCCAACCAGCCTCGACCGTACGGCGGTTGAGCCTATTACGCCCCCGTGCCCGCACACGGAGCCGGGCACCGCACGGATGTCAGGTTCCGTACGGCGCCCGGGGTTCCGGGGCCGTCGACCAGCGGCACCGGAACCGGTCAGGTGCTGCGCCGCGTGACGAACTCGGCGAGTGCGAGAAGGCCGCCCGCCGCCTCGGGGTCGGGCACCGCGCGGGACAGTTCGTGCATCGCCCGGGACATCCGGTCGGCCGCCTGGGCCTGCGCCCAGTCACGCCCGCCCGCCCGCTCGACCGCCAGCGCCGTGCGCTCCAGCTCCCCTTCCCGGTAGGGCGCCGCGTACAGCTCGGCGAGTTCGGCGGCCGCCGGGGTGCCCGAGGCGAGCGCGGCGACCACGGGCAGCGACTTCTTGCGGACGGCGAGGTCCGCCCCGGCCGGTTTGCCGGTGCGGCCCGGGTCTCCCCAGATCCCGATCACGTCGTCGATGAGCTGGAACGCGAGTCCCGCCTCCCGGCCGAACGCGTCGAGAGCCTCGACGTCCTCGGCGCGCGCCCCCGCGTACAGCCCGCCGATGGCGCAGGCGCTGCCGAGCAGGGCGCCCGTCTTCGCCTCGGCCATGGCGAGGCACTCGTCGAGGGTGACCTCGTGCGGGCCGAGCTTCTCCATGGCCGTGTCCGTGTGCTGTCCCGCGCACAGTTCGACGACGCAGCCCGCGAGCCGCGCGGCGGCGGCCGAGGACGCGGGGTGCGGGTCCTCGGCGAGCATCCCCAGGGCCAGGGCCTGGAGGGCGTCCCCGGCGAGGATCGCGTCGGCGTCGCCGAACACGGTCCACGCGGTGGGACGGTGTCTGCGGGTGGTGTCCCGGTCCATCACGTCGTCGTGCAGCAGGGTGAAGTTGTGGATCAGCTCCACCGCGGCGGCCGCCCGTACGGCCGCCGCGCGCTGTCCGCCGAGCGCCTGGACCGCGGTCAGCACCAGCGCCGGCCGGATGGCCTTGCCGGCGTTCCCGGCCGCCGGGGTGCCGTCCGCCTGCTCCCAGCCGAAGTGGTACAGCGCGATCCGGCGCATGGAGCCCGGCAGCGAGTCGACGGCCCGGCGCAGCTCGGGGTCGACGCACGCCCGCGCCCGCTCCAGGACGACCGCGGCCTCCTGCGCGTCGAGCGGGCCCGGCGAGCCCGGTCTCCCCGGTCTCTCCATGGGGCTCGGGCCGGGACCCCGTCGGTCCGAAGGCCTCGTCGGGCGCCGTCCGCCGGGGATTCCGGCCGGTCCCTGCCGTGTCCGGGTCGTCATGCCCTCACCCTCTCGATCGCTCCGGAACACCTGCTGACGGTGGCGCCGAGGAGGCCGCCGTGCGAGGGCGCTCGTCCCCGGTGCGGTCCCGCCCCGGGAGGCGGGACCGCACCGGGCTCCGCTTCGCGGAACGTCACCGCCAGCGCCCGATCTCGACGTTCTCCAGGATGCCGAGCGCGTCCGGCACGAGTACCGCGGCCGAGTAGTACGCCGTCACCAGGTAGGAGATGATCGCCTGTTCGTTGATGCCCATGAAGCGCACCGACAGGCTCGGCTCGATCTCGTCCGGGATGCCCGCCTGCTGGAGCCCGACCACTCCCTGTTCGGCCTCGCCGGTACGCATGGCGATGATCGAGGTCGTACGGGCGTCGCTGACGGGGATCTTGTTGCACGGGAAGATCGGCACCCCGCGCCAGGTCGGGATGCGGTTGCCGGCCACCTCGATGCTCTCGGGGACGAGCCCGCGCTTGTTCAGCTCCCGGCCGAACGCGGAGATCGCGCGCGGATGGGCGAGGAACAGCTTGGTGCCGCGGCGGCGGCTGAGCAGCTCGTCCATGTCGTCCGGGCTCGGTACGCCGTCGTGCGGCTGGAGCCGCTGGTCGTACTCGCAGTTGTTGAGCATGCCGAACTCGCGGTTGTTGATGAGCTCGTGCTCCTGGCGCTCCTTCAACGCCTCCACGGTGAGCCGCAACTGCTGCTCGGTCTGGTTCATCGGCTGGTTGTAGAGATCCGCCACGCGCGTGTGCAGGCGCAGGACGGTCTGGGCGATGCTCAGTTCGTACTCGCGCGGGGCCGCCTCGTAGTCCACGAAGGTGCCCGGGATGTCCTGCTCACCGGTGTGGCCGGCCGCGAGGTCGATCTCCTTCTCGCCGTACTTGTTGGTGCGCTGCGACGGAATCGCGCGCAGTTCCCGAAGGTGTCCGCTCAGGGACTCGGAACGTTCCGCCACCTGTTCGAGGTCCTGGCGGGGCAGTACGAGCACGGTCACCGCCGTCACCGCGCGGGCCGTGTACTCCCAGATGGCCTCCGGGTCGATGAGCGCCTGTTCGCCGAAGTACGCGCCGTCGGCGAGGACACCGAGCACCGTGTCGCCCCCGTAGGGGCCGGTACCGATCTTCTCGACCTTGCCGTGCGCCAGGAGGAACACCTCCTCGGCCCGGCTGCCGAACGAGGTCAGCACCTCCCCCGGTGCGAACTCCCGCTGCTGGCACCGCTGGGCGAGCTCGCCCAGCACGTCGTGGTCCTCGTACGCCCGCAGCACGGACAGTTCTCCGAGCTCCGCGGGGATGACCTGGACGCGGTCGCCCGTCTTGACGAACGTCACGCGCCCGTCGCCCACGGAGTAGCTGAGCCGCCGGTTCACGCGGTACGTGCCACCTTGCACGTTCACCCACGGAAGCATGCGCAGCAGCCACCGTGAGCTGATCTCCTGCATCTGTGGCGCGGACTTGGTGGTGGTGGCCAGGTTCCGCGCGGCTGATGTGCCGAGACTCTGCTGCGGACGGTTCTGCTCCGCGCGGACCTCTTCGCCTACCGACATGAAAATTGCCCTCCCGGTCGTGCACTGATCTTCGCGGCCAAGCCTTTCATCACTGTGTGTGCTGATGCCATTACACGAATGAGGGGGAATGGATCACTCCGGGCGTGGGCAGGGAGGGCCGATTCCGCTTCTCCCGGGCTGACCGGATCGGCTCGCACGCTGTGCGAACGGCTGGTTCCGGCCACCCGGCCGGTTATAGAAGCTGCGGTACCAGACGGCCGCGGCAGGGCGGCCGACGAACAGCGCGAAGGAGTCGGCCATGGCATCGCCCATGTCCGCGGGCAGGTTCCTCGACCGGATCAGGGACGAAGGAGTCCATGTCGTCGAGGTCGGCGACTGGGAGCACCACAACCGCAATCACAAGGGCCCGTGGGGGCCGGTGCACGGGGTGATGATCCACCACACGGTGACCTCGGGCGGCGCGCTCACGGTCGGGCTGTGCCGCGAGGGCCGCGAGGACCTGCCCGGACCGCTGTGCCACGGGGTCATCACCAAGGACGGCGTCGTGCACCTGATCGGCTACGGCCGCGCCAACCACGCGGGCCTCGGCGACGACGACGTGCTGCGCGCGGTGATCGCCGAGAAGGCGCTGCCGCACGACAACGAGGCGAACACCGACGGCAACCGCCACTTCTACGGCTTCGAGTGCGAGAACCTCGGCGACGGCAAGGACCCGTGGCCCGAGGCGCAGCTCGACGCCATCGCCAAGGTCTCCGCCGCGATCTGCCGGTTCCACGGCTGGACGGAGCGCTCGGTCATCGGCCACCTGGAGTGGCAGCCGGGGAAGGTGGACCCGCGGGGCTTCACGATGAGCTCGCTGCGGGGACGCGTCCGCGAGCTGCTGAAGTGAGCTGAGGCGCCGAGGGCCGGCGCGGGCGGCCGGCGCCGCGGGCTCCCGCGTCCGGCCGCACCCGGACAGGTGTCCGACAATGGACCCGTGACCAGCCCCGACACCCCGGACGACGGCCCGGACCGCCCCGGGCCCGCCCCCGGCGGCCCGGAAGCCCCCGATCCGGCCGCCACGCGCCGCGCCGCCCACCCGGCGGACCCGGTGGTCACGGCCGGTCCCCCGGACTCCCGCACCGCGCGTGTCGTGCCGCACCCGGCCGTCACGGCCCCTCCCGTGGGCCCGCGCACCCCGCGCGGGACTCCCGCTCCCGTCGGCCCCCCGCCGCGGCTCCCGTCGCCGCTGGTGGAGGCCGGGGACGAGCGGTTCGCGCGGCGCGGCGTGCGGTTGGCGCTGAAGCGGGACGACCTGATCCACCCGGAGCTGATCGGCAACAAGTGGCGCAAGCTGACGCCGAACCTCGAAGCGGCGGCCGGCCGCACGCTGGTCACCTTCGGCGGGGCCTACTCGAACCATCTGCGCGCCACCGCCGCCGCGGGCCGTCTCCTCGGGCGGCCCACCGTGGGCGTGGTCCGCGGCCAGGAACTGGCCGACCGCCCCCTGAACCCCTCACTGGCCCGCTGCGCCGCCGACGGCATGCGCCTTCACTTCGTCGACAGATCGACGTACCGGCACAAGACGGAACCCCGGACGCTGGCCGGGATCCTGCGGGCGGCGGGCGCCGAGGACGCGTACGTCGTGCCCGAGGGCGGCAGCAACGCCCTCGCCGTGCGCGGCTGCCGGACACTCGGCGAGGAACTGCGCGACGAGGACGGCATCGACGTGGCCGCCCTCGCCTGCGGCACCGGCGGCACCCTCGCCGGGATGGCCGCGGGCCTCGGCGCCGGCCGGCGGGCGCTGGGCGTCCCGGTCCTGCGCGGCGGCTTCCTCGACGCCGACACGGAGGCGCTCCAGCGGGACGCGTTCGGCGCCCGGCGCGGAACCTGGTCCCTCGACGACCGGTTCCACTTCGGCGGCTACGCCCGCATCACACCCGAACTCGACGCCTTCGCCGAGGACTTCGAGCAGCGGCACGGGCTGCCCGTCGAACGTCTCTATGTCGCCAAGATGCTCTACGGACTTGTCGCCCTCGTCGAGGAAGGGGCGTTCCCGCGCGGCACGACGGTGGCGGCGGTGATCACAGGAGCGCCGTTCCCCGCCCCGGGGACCGGACCTCAGGCCGCCTCCCGGTAGGCCGCCGCCTCCTCCAGGTCCAGCCGGCGCAGCAGCGTGCGCAGCATCTCGTCGTCGATGTACCGGTGGTCGCGCAGCTTGACGAAGACGTCGCGCTCGGTGCCGATCATCTCGCGGGAGAGCCGGCGGTAGGTGTCGTCCGCGGTCTCGCCGGTGACCGGGTTGACCGCGCCGAGCCGCTCCCAGACGGCGTTGCGGCGCCGCTCCATGACCGTGCGCAGGCGCTCGGCGAGCGGCGGCGGCAGGGCGTTGCGCTCGTCGGCGAGGAGTTCGTCGAGGCGCTCCTCGGCGGCGCGGGAGGCCTGTGCCTGGGCGTTGGCCTCGGCGAGGGTCTCGGCCTGCGTGTCGCGTCCCGGCAGTTTCAGCAGCCGGATGAGCGGGGGCAGGGTCAGGCCCTGCACGACCAGGGTGCCGATGACGGTGGTGAAGGTCAGGAAGAGGATCAGGTTGCGTTCGGGGAAGGCGTCACCGCCGTCCACGGTGAGCGGGACGGAGAAGGCGATGGCGAGCGAGACGACGCCGCGCATGCCGGCCCAGCCGATGACGAACGGCCCCTTCCAGGTGGGGTTGGCCTCGCGCTCGCGGATGCGCGCCGACAGGAGGCGGGGCAGGAAGGTGGCGGGGTACACCCACACGAAGCGGGTCACGACGACGACGAGGAAGAGGGCGAGGGCGTACCAGGCGGCGGTCGTCCCCTCGTAGGCGCCGAGGCCCTTGAGGACGACCGGGAGCTGGAGTCCGATCAGCGCGAACACCGCGGACTCCAGGACGAAGGCGACCATCTTCCACACCGCCTCCTCCTGGAGCCGGGTCGCGAAGTCCACCTCCCAGGAGCGGTGTCCGAGGTAGAGCGCGACGACGACCACCGCGAGCACACCGGAGGCGTGGAACTGCTCGGCGATGCCGTAGGCGACGAAGGGGATCAGCAGGGAGAGGGTGTTCTGCAGGAGCGCCTCGTTCATGTGGGTGCGCAGCCAGTGGATGGGGATCATCAGCACGAGTCCGACGGCGACCCCGCCGACCGCCGCGAGCAGGAACTCGCCGATGCCGCCCGCCCAGGTCGCGCCCTCGCCGACCGCCGCCGCGAGCGCCACCTTGTAGGCGGTGATCGCGGTCGCGTCGTTCACCAGGGACTCGCCCTGGAGGATCGTGGTGATCCGTGAGGGCAGTCCCACACGGCGGGCCACGGCCGTCGCGGCCACCGCGTCCGGCGGCGCGACCACGGCGCCGAGGACGAGCGCCGCGGGCAGCGGCAGGCCCGGTACGAGCAGGTAGGCGGCCCAGCCGACGGCGAGGGTCGCGAACAGGACGTAGCCGACCGACAACAGCGCGACGGGCCTCAACTGGGCCCTCAGGTCGAGGTAGGAGCTGTCGGTGGCCGCCGTGTACAGCAGCGGGGGCAGCACCAGCGGGAGCACGACGTCGGGGTCGAGTTCGTACGTCGGCACTCCGGGGATGTACGAGACCAGCAGGGCCACGGCGACGATCAGCAGGGGTGCCGGGACCGGGGTGCGGCGGGCGGCCCCGGCGACCGCCGCGCTCCCCGCGACCAGCAACAGCAGTGGCAACACGTCCATCGTCTTCCGCCCGCCCTCGTTTTCCGCGCGGTGTCCCGCGCGCCCGACATTTCCGCGCGGTGTCCCGCACGCCCGACGTAACCTGGCAATCATGAAACAGTGCACGCACGCCGACGCGCTGCCGCAGCCCGAACCCGACCCCGGGAGCGAGACCTGCCTGGAGTGCGAGGCCGCCGGCACCCACCCGGTGCAGCTTCGGCTGTGTCTGGAGTGCGGGCATCTCGCCTGTTGCGACTCCTCCCCGCTGCGGCACGCCTCGGAGCATCACAACACCACCGGACATCCGATCATGCGCACGTTCGAGCAGGGGGAGAACTGGCGTTGGTGTTTCGTGGACCACGTCCTCGTCTGAGCCGTGGATCACGTACGCGCGTGACTCCCGATCCGGACGGTTCGACCGTCTGACGTCTGGGTACGTCAACCCGGCGCGCGCTCTTCCTATTTGGGGCCGCAGACCTCTAGCCACTGTCCGTACTCATAGGCTTACTATGAGTGACAGCAAGGGACGGGGTCCCCAGGACAGGAAAGTCGGGAGCGCGGTAGCGTCACCGCTGAACGACGTAGCGCGTTACCCCGGGGGGCGACCCTCGGCCCCCGAAAGAGCTCGAATGAGCTTGTACCACCATGGAGGTGAGGGTGTCCCAGATCGCAGGCGAGCCCGCGACGAAGGACTTCGTGGAAGTCCGGCTGCCGGCCGCGGGTGCCTACCTGTCGGTACTGCGCACGGCCACGGCCGGGCTGGCGGCCCGTTTGGACTTCACCCTCGACGAGATCGAGGATCTGCGCATCGCCGTGGACGAGGCCTGCGCGATCCTGCTGCAGCAGGCCGTCCCCGGCTCGGTGCTCAGTTGTGTCTTCCGGCTGATCGACGACTCACTCGAGGTCACGGTCTCGGCGCCGACCACCGATGGTCACGCTCCGTCACGTGACACCTTCGCGTGGACCGTCCTGTCCGCTCTCGCGGGCAAGGTCGACTCCACCGTCTCCGAGGACAAGACCGTTTCGATCAGCCTCTACAAACAACGCGGCGCGGGACCCGGGCCGGCGTGAGGAACGGGGACGGGCCGGTGCGGGACGAAGAGCGCGGCACACGGGAGCCTCCCGCGGGGCGCGCCGACGGTCCGGGCGGGCCGCGGCACACGGCGGACGGCGTCGACGGCATCCCCGAGCAGGCCCGGCCGCATCCGGAGATCGGCGTCTCCTCGGCGGCAGCGGCGCAGCCGGGAGCCTTCCCCGGCCGGGGAGGTCCCCCCGGTTCGAGCGCGGCCGAGGACACGGGGGAAGAGCCTCGAGCTCGGGAAATGGTGACGGGCGGGACTATGAGCGAGCACGAGCGAAACGCGGAGCAGAACGTGCAGGGCGCGCAGCACGAGCGAGAGCCCGAGCAGGGCGCGCAGGGTGTGCAGGAGGCCCATGTGCAGGAGGCCCAGCAGATCCTGCGCGGGCCGAGCGAGCGGCACGTCCGGCACGACCCGCAGGACCGCAGCGGGGCGCGGGCGATGTTCATCGAGCTGCGCAAACTCCAGGACGGCAGCGCCGAGTACGCGGAGCTGCGCAACCAGCTCGTCCGCATGCACCTGCCGCTCGTCGAGCACCTGGCCCGCCGCTTCCGCAACCGCGGTGAGCCGCTGGACGACCTGACCCAGGTCGCGACGATCGGGCTGATCAAGTCGGTCGACCGGTTCGACCCGGAGCGCGGTGTCGAGTTCTCGACGTACGCGACCCCGACGGTGGTCGGCGAGATCAAGCGGCACTTCCGCGACAAGGGCTGGGCGGTGCGCGTCCCGCGCCGTCTTCAGGAGCTGCGCCTCGCGCTGACCACGGCGACCGCGGAGCTCTCCCAGCTGCACGGGCGCTCCCCGACGGTGCACGAGCTGGCCGAGAAGCTGGCCATCTCGGAGGAGGAGGTCCTGGAGGGCCTGGAGTCCGCCAACGCGTACTCCACGCTGTCCCTGGACGTCCCCGACACGGACGACGAGTCCCCGGCGGTCGCGGACACCCTGGGCGCCGAGGACGAGGCGCTGGAGGGCGTCGAGTACCGCGAGTCGCTCAAGCCGCTGCTGGAGGACCTGCCCCCGCGGGAGAAGCGGATCCTGCTCCTTCGCTTCTTCGGCAACATGACGCAGTCGCAGATCGCGCAGGAGGTCGGCATCTCGCAGATGCACGTCTCGCGGCTGCTGGCCCGCACCCTGGCCCAGCTCCGGGAGAAGCTCCTCGTCGAGGAGTGAGCCGCGCCGGTTCCCGTGGTGCGCGCCGGGAAGCGCGTCCCGCTACTTCTCGTCGTGTGCGTCGCCGCCGGGCCCTCGGATGCCGAGGGCCCGTGTCGTCGCCGGGTTCGCCAGCAGCACCAGGGCCACCACGGCGACGACGGCGAGGGCGATACCGGCGGGGATCGCGACGCTGTCGGCCTGGAGCAGGGTGTAGGCGACGGGCAGCGCCAGGATCTGGGTGACGAGGGCCGGGCCCCGGCTCCAGGCGCGGCGCAGCAGCAGTCCGCGCGCGGCGAGCAGCGGCAGCAGCGCGAGCGCGATCAGCGTGACGCCGCCGGTGACGGCCTGCCGCCGGTTGTCGGGATCGCCGGTGAGACCGAGGACGAGGACGCAGACGCCGCCCGCCACGAGGGCGGTCCCCTCCAGTGCGGCCAGCGCCGCGGCGGCGGTCAGCCGTCCGGGGCGGGGGTCGGTCCGGGGGGCGTCGGGGGTGGGATTCTGCTCACGGCTCACCCCCGAAGAGTAGCCGTCGGCTCCGGACGCCCGAGTGCCCCGGGGCCGGGAACCGCACGGTCACGGGTGGTGCGGCGATCCGGTTTCGCACCCCTGCCGCACCCGCGGACTCTTACTGGATCCCTACCTCGGTCTGGGACGAGTACCACCCAGTAGGTACGCTGCATCGCATGCGTGCACTTCTTGTGGTCAATCCGGCGGCAACCACCACCAGTGCGCGTACGCGTGACGTCTTGATCCACGCGTTGGCCAGTGAGATGAAACTCGAAGTGGTCATGACCGAGTACCGCGGGCACGCCCGGGACGTCGGGCGCCAGGCCGCGGACAGCGACGACATAGATCTGGTCGTGGCCCTCGGCGGGGACGGCACGGTCAACGAGGTCGTGAACGGTCTGCTGCACCGGGGCCCCGACTCCCGCCTCCCCGGCCTCGCCGTGGTCCCCGGCGGCTCCACCAACGTCTTCGCCCGCGCCCTGGGCCTGCCGAACGACGCCGTGGAGGCGACGGGCGCCCTGCTGGACGCGCTGCGCGAGGAGCGCGAGCGCACGGTCGGCCTCGGTCTGGCCGCGGGCACACCCGGCACCGAGGACGAGTCCGTCCCCTCCCGCTGGTTCACCTTCTGCGCCGGCCTCGGCTTCGACGCCGGGGTGGTGGGCCGGGTCGAACAGCAGCGCGAGCTCGGCCGGCGCTCCACACATGCGCTCTATCTCCGCCAAGTGCTGCGTCAGTTTCTGGACGATCCTCACCGCCGGCACGGAGCGATCACCCTGGAGCGCCCCGGCGCCGACCCGGTCACCGATCTGGTCCTGTCCATCATCTGCAACACCTCGCCGTGGACGTTTCTCGGCAATCGTCCGGTGTACGCGGCGCCTAAGGCCTCGTTCGATACCGGACTCGACGTACTGGCGCTCAGCCGCATGTCGACGCCCGCGGTCGCCCGGTATGCCACCCAGTTGCTCACTTCGTCCCCCGAGCGTGGACCCCACGGCAAGCACGCCGTCACTCTGCATGACCTGGCGGACTTCACCTTGCATTCGAAGGTGCCACTCCCCCTTCAGATGGACGGCGACCATCTGGGACTGCGTACGAGCGTGACGTTCACAGGCGTACGCCGTGCACTGCGTGTGATTGTGTGAGCGGAAGGGGCCAAACTCCTTTCACTCGAACGTTTAGGCCAGGGTCCACCCCATGGAAGTACGGCTGTGACTCAGCCGACACCGAGGAATCAAAAAAAACTTTCCGGAAGGGGTTGTATCCGCCGCTGAGGTTTGCGAGTCTCTACGTGGCGCTCGGGACGGCCCGCACCATCGGCCCCCAGAGCACCGGAACCCCTCCTCAAATCACAGGACCACACCAGTCCGTCTGGCTGTCGGCCCTTCACTTGTTGAGGGATTCGTGAAAGCGTTCACATTCACAAGCAACGTGCATGTAATACCAAGGAGAGGTAGCAGCCATGGACTGGCGTCACAACGCCGTTTGCCGCGAGGAAGACCCCGAGCTCTTCTTCCCCATCGGCAACACCGGTCCTGCGCTGCTGCAGATCGAGGAAGCCAAGGCCGTCTGCCGCCGCTGCCCCGTCATGGAGCAGTGCCTGCAGTGGGCGCTCGAGTCCGGCCAGGACTCCGGCGTCTGGGGTGGCCTCAGCGAGGACGAGCGCCGCGCAATGAAGCGCCGTGCCGCCCGCAACCGAGCTCGTCAGGCCACCGCCTGACGTTCCACCCCGCACGAGCCTGAGCTTGGCGGCGCGTACAGCGAGTACGCAACTCCCGCCCCCGAGCCGCAGCGCGCAGTACCCCGATGCGCTTGATGCAACGAGCTTTCAGCCCCGGACCACCTGGTGGTCCGGGGCTCATTGCTGTTCGCGTCCGGTGCCCGGCGCTCCCGGCGTCCAGCGTCGGTCACAGTGAGTGACGGGCATCCGTGGGCGTCGAATGCCCCTGCCCATAGGCCACTTGTGCGGGTGTTTGTCCGGCTGTTCGTCCGGGCCCGCTACTTCGGCACGACCACCGGGATGTCCAGGAGCACCTGGGTGCCACGCTCCGGAGCGGCCACCATGTCGAAGGTGCCGCCCAACTCGCCCTCCACCAGCGTCCGTACGATCTGCAGGCCGAGGTTGCCCGAGCGGTGCGGGTCGAAGCCCTCGGGCAGTCCGACCCCGTCGTCCTGGACGGTGACCAGCAGCCGGGCGTCCTTGGAGGTGCCGCCGCGCACCGCGGAGACCTCGACGGTGCCCCGGTCGCCCTCGCGGAAGCCGTGCTCCAGCGCGTTCTGGAGGATCTCGGTGAGGACCATGGAGAGCGGGGTCGCGACCTCGGCGTCCAGGATGCCGAAGCGTCCGGTGCGCCGGCCGGTGACCTTGCCCGGCGAGATCTCGGCGACCATGGCGAGCACCCGGTCGGCGATCTCGTCGAACTCCACCCGCTCGTCCAGGTTCTGGGAGAGCGTCTCGTGCACGATCGCGATCGAGCCGACCCGGCGCACGGCCTCCTCCAGGGCTTCCCGGCCCCGGTCCGACTCGATGCGACGGGCCTGGAGCCGCAGCAGGGCCGCCACCGTCTGGAGGTTGTTCTTCACCCGGTGGTGGATCTCCCGGATGGTGGCGTCCTTGGTGATCAATTCGCGCTCGCGGCGGCGCAGTTCGGTGACGTCGCGGAGCAGGACCAGGGAACCGACGCGGGTGCCCTTGGGCTTGAGCGGGATCGCCCGGAGCTGGATCACCCCGTCGGCGCTCTCGATCTCGAACTCGCGGGGCGCCCAGCCGCTGGCCACCTTCGACAGCGCCTCGTCCACCGGACCCCGGGACGGGGCGAGTTCGGCGGTCGTGGAGCCGAGGTTGTGACCCACCAGGTCGGAGGCCAGGCCGATGCGGTGGTACGCCGAGAGCGCGTTCGGCGAGGCGTACTGGACGATGCCGTCCGCGTCGAGGCGGATCAGTCCGTCGCCGACCCTGGGCGAGGCGTCCATGTCGACCTGCTGGTCGGGGAACGGGAAGGTCCCCGCCGCGATCATCTGCGCGAGGTCGGAGGCGCTCTGGAGATACGTCAGCTCGAGGCGGCTCGGGGTGCGCACGGTGAGCAGGTTGGTGTTGCGCGCGATGACGCCGAGGACCCGGCCCTCACGCCGTACGGGAATGGACTCGACCCGGACCGGCACCTCCTCGCGCCACTCGGGATCGCCCTCGCGCACGATCCGGCCCTCGTCGAGCGCGGCGTCCAGCAGGGGGCGGCGGCCGCGCGGGACCAGATGGCCGACCATGTCGTCCTGGTACGAGGTGGGCCCGGTGTTGGGGCGCATCTGGGCGACCGAGACGTAGCGGGTGCCGTCGCGCGTGGGGACCCACAGGACGAGGTCGGCGAAGGAGAGGTCGGAGAGCAGCTGCCACTCCGAGACCAGCAGATGAAGCCACTCGAGATCGGAGTCGTCGAGGGCTGTGTGCTGGCGTACGAGGTCGTTCATGGAGGGCACGTGTGCGAGCGTACCCGGAGGATCCGACAGGTCCCGAAATGGGCCGCGCGCCCGGGGGCTCCCGAGGGCCTCGCCCGGCCCCGGAAACACCCGCGGGCCGCGGCGCCTGAGAGGGACCCTCAACCCTCCCGGCACCGCAGCCCGGAGCAACAACGGCCGTGGGGTGTGCGGTCCCGGTCGGCCGAAGAGAGGAGCCGGTGCAGTCAGGGCAGAGAGCGCCGGTTCCTCGGTCCGTCTTCCTGTGCGGGGAAGACGGAGGCTTGTTCAGTTTCTCAGAGCATTGTGGACTAGACCATGGTTCCGCGTCCATGCGTCCGCACCCGCGGCCGCGTCCACGGCCCTTGCGCTCCGGTCGTGTTGGCCGTCGCCCGCTCATCCAACACCAGGAGCGCCCGTCAGACTATCCCGCTTCGGTTCGCGAACGGGAGGCGTCACCGCAGGGGCGGAGTCCCCGGACGGGCGGAGCGGGCCGAGGCGGGCCGGGGCGGAGCCCCGCGGGGCTGCGGTACACCCCGCGACGCGCCCCGCGACGGGGCGACGAAAGGGTGACGCTCTGCTAGATTGGTCTATACCACATGTGTCCCCCTTCGGATTCGGATGCGTTCCTGAGTCCCCTCTCCAGATCGGCAGGCCCAGCGTGGAAGTTGTCATCGTCCCGGACGCCAAGGCGGGCGGCGAGCTGATCGCCGAGGCCATGGCGGAACTGCTCAGGCGCAAGCCCGACGCGCTCCTCGGCGTGGCCACCGGCTCGACACCGCTGCCCATCTACGCGGCGCTGGCGGCCCGAGCGGGTTCCGGTGCCGTGGACACCTCGGGTGCGCGCATCGCGCAGCTCGACGAGTACGTGGGGCTGCCGGCCGAGCACCCCGAGTCCTACCGCTCCGTACTGCGGCGCGAGGTGCTGGAGCCGCTGGGCATCGGCATGGACGCGTTCATGGGGCCCGACGGAACGGCGGCGGACGTCCAGGCCGCGTGCGAGGCGTACGACAGGGCGCTGGCGGCGGCCGGCGGGGTCGACCTCCAACTGCTGGGGATCGGGACGGACGGGCACATCGGGTTCAACGAACCGTGCTCCTCGCTCGCCTCCCGGACCCGCATCAAGACGCTGACCGAGCAGACCCGGGTGGACAACGCCCGCTTCTTCGACGGCGACATCGAGCAGGTGCCGCACCACGTCATCACCCAGGGCATCGGCACGATCCTGGAGGCACGGCACCTGGTGCTGCTCGCGACCGGCGAGGGCAAGGCGGACGCCGTGGCGGCGACGGTCGAGGGGCCGGTCGCGGCGGTCTGCCCCGCGTCGGCGCTTCAGCTGCACCCGCACGCGACGGTGGTCGTCGACGACGCCGCCGCGTCCAAGCTGAAGCTCGGGGACTACTTCCGCCAGACGTTCGCCGCCAAGCCGGACTGGCAGGGCATCTAGAGGCGGGCCGGCGCGCCGCGCCGCGGAGACAGAACGGTGCCGGGCACTCCCGAGGGAGTGCCCGGCACCGGTGCGTGGTGGCCCGGACCAGGGCCCGGAAGCCCAGGGGCGAGACCCGGGCCAGGCCCGGGGCTGAGACCCGGGCCAGGCCCGGAGGGGCCAGGCCCGGAGGGGCCAGGCCCGGAGGGGCCAGGCCCGGAGGGGCCAGGCCCGGAGGCCGAAGCCCGGAGGCCGAAGCCCGGAGGCCGAAGCCCGGAGGCCAGGCCCTGGGCCCGGGCCGCTACGGGCCCGCGATGACCTCCGCCGCCGCGCGGCCGCACACCCGTGCCGCGCCGTGGGTGGCGATGTGCAGGGCGCCCCGGGGAGCCGACTGGGGGACGCCCATCTCGACCACGACGGTGTCGGGGCGGGCGGCGAGCAGGGTGTCGAGGGCCGCCGCCATCCAGGGGTGACGGTGTTCGTCGCGGACCACCGCGACGAGGGGCCGCCCGGCGGCGGCCGCGAGCGCCGAGGAGCCCGCGTCCTCACCGGTGAAGCTGCCGGTCTCGGTGCCGGGAAGCAGCCGGGCCAGTTCCGCCGCCACGCCCCAGGGGGTCTCGTCGCCCACGGCGATGTTCGCGACCGGGGTGAGCGCGGCGACGAAGGGTGCCTCGGTGAGCGGGGTGTACGACGCCGAGCGGGTCACGGTCAGCGCGCGCCGCGCGGCGACCAGGCCCACATCGGCGGTCCGGGCCGTACCGCCGCCCGCTCCGTCCGACCCGCCGGTTCCGTCCGGGCTGCCCGTACCGCCTGCACCCGCTGTACCGTTCGCACGGCTGGTGACATCCGTACCACCGGTACCGTTCACGCCATCCGTACCGCTCGCACCACCCGTACCGCCCGAGCTGTTCGATCCGTTCGAGCTGTTCAAGCCATTCGTGGGAGAGCCGGCCGCCGGGCCGGAGGCGGCCGGGGAGGCCTTCCGGGCGGCGGCCGCGGCCGTCCACTCGGCCAGCGCCCGCACCCGGTTCGCCGCGTCCGCGAGGCGTTCCTCGGGGAGCTCGCCGGACCGGACGGCGGAGACCAGGGCGTCGCGCAGCCGGCGCACGGTGTCGTCGTCCGCCAGCCCGCCGCCGACGCAGATGGCGTCCGCACCGGCCGCGATGGCCAGCACGCTGCCCCGCTCGATGCCGTACGTCGCCGCGATGGCCTGCATCTCCATGCCGTCGGTGACGATGAGGCCCTCGTAGCCGAGCTCCTCGCGCAGCAGTCCCGTGAGGATGCGGCGGGAGAGGGTGGCCGGGCGGTCCGGGTCCAGCGCCGGAACGAGGATGTGCGCGCTCATCACGGCACGGCTGCCCGCGGCGATGGCGGCCCGGAAGGGAACGAGTTCGCGGGACTGGAGGACCGACAGGTCCGCGTCGATGCGCGGCAGGGCGTGGTGGGAGTCCACCGCGGTGTCCCCGTGGCCCGGGAAGTGCTTGGTGCAGGCGGCCACGCCCGCGGCCTGGAGGCCCCTGACGTAGGCGGCCGTGTGCCGGGCCACCAGGCCCGTGTCGGCGCCGAAGGACCGTACGCCGATGACCGGGTTGGCCGGGTTGGAGTTCACGTCGGCGGACGGCGCCCAGTTGAGGTTCACCCCGC
Organism: Streptomyces sp. NPDC002698; assembly: GCF_042888945.1. Taxonomy (NCBI): domain Bacteria; kingdom Bacillati; phylum Actinomycetota; class Actinomycetes; order Kitasatosporales; family Streptomycetaceae; genus Streptomyces; species Streptomyces sp. NPDC002698. The sequence goes on along the minus strand of NZ_JBIAQM010000001.1, from coordinate 306,603 downwards.
ACGCGGCCAGTCTGCGGCCGAGTTCGAGGGCGACCTGTTCGGTGAGCGCCACGTCGTCGACGGCGCCCAGCGCGTGGTTGCCCGGGAAGGACGAGCCGGTGCGCACCTCCAGGCGGGTGACGTCACCGCCCTCCTCGTCGATGGCGACCAGGACGTCGTCACGTTCGACGCGCAGCTGGGCCGTCAGGGCGGCCAGTTGCTCCGGCGAGGCGATGTTGCGGCCGAACAGGCCGACGGAGGCGAGACCTTCACCGAGGCGGCGCAGCAGCCAGTCCGGAGCCGTGGTCCCGGTGAAACCGGGCTGGAGCACGGTCAGGGCGTCGCGCGTCAGGGTGTCTGTACCGCTGGCGAATGTCGTCATCGGGGGCGTTATCCCTTCACGGCGCCAGCGGTCAGACCCGCGGCCATCTTGCGCTGGACGAGGAGGAACAGGACGACGATCGGCACGGCCATCATGGTGGCTCCGGCCATCATCGGGGCGTACTCGGTGCCGTGCTTGGTGGTGAAGTTGCCGAGCCAGACCGTGGCGGTCTGGTTCTGCTGGCTCAGCAGCATGAGGGCGTAGAGGTACTCGTTCCAGGCCTGGATGAAGGCGTAGACGGACGTCGCGACCATGCCGGGGGCCAGCAGCGGGAAGACCACGCGGATGAAGGCGCCGGTGCGGCTGCATCCGTCGACCATCGCCGCCTCCTCCAGCTCCTTCGGGATGTTGACGATGAAACCGCGCAGCGTCCACACCGTGAAGGGGAGGATGAAGGTCAGGTACGTGAGGATCAGACCGGAGAGCTTGTCGTACTGGTGCAGGTCGTTCAGCAGCAGGAAGACCGGGATGATCATGGCCACGAGCGGGATCATCTGGACCGCGAGGATGCCCACGATCACGACCTTGCGGCCGCGGAAGGCGAAGCGGGAGATGGCCAGCGCGGCCAGCATCCCGACGACGACGCCGATCACGACCACCGCGACGGACACGATCAGGCTGCGGCCCACAGGGCCCCAGAAGTCGGCGATGTCCAGCGCGCGGCGGAAGTTGTCGAGCGTGAACCCGGTGGGGAACAGGCTCGGATCGGGGTCGATGGCGTCCTTGGCCGGCTTGACCGCCGTGTTGAGCATCCAGTAGACGGGGAAGCCCGCGGTGAGGAAGACGACCAGGCCGAGCAGGTTCCAGCCGAGCTTGGACTTGCGGGGCCGGGAGGACTTCCGCCCCGTGGCGGACGTACGCCCGGACGTGGCGACGGCACTCATTCGACCTCTCCGATCTGCAGCATCTGGCGCATGTACACGGCGACCACGCCCAGGAGCAGCAGCACGGTCAGCACCGCGATCGCCGATCCCTGCGCGTAGTCGTTGACGACGAAGGCGCGGTCGTACGAGTACGTGGTGAGCAACTGGAACTCCGCCTCCGGGTGGCCGCCCCGCATGACGAAGACCTGCGGGAAGACGCCCATGTCCCAGATGACGGAGAGGGTCGTCAGCATGACGATGATCGGCTTGAGGATCGGCAGCGTGACATGGCGGAAGACGCCCCAGGCACCCGCGCCGTCGAGCCGTGCGGCCTCCTCCAGCTCGGCGGGGACCTGGGTGAGTCCGGCGCTGAGCGTGATGACCACGAAGGGCACCGCGCCCCAGACGACCAGGAGCATGATCACGCTCAGGCCCTGCGTCCCGCTGGCGAACCAGTTGTGGCCGACCATGTCGACGCCGGGCAGCTTGCTGAGCAGCGCGTTGAAGACGCCGTAGTCGGAGTCGAAGAGCCACTTGAAGACGGTGGTGGCCACGATGATGGGCATGCCCCAGCTCGCCACCAGCACGATGTTGATCAGCGTCTTCACCCAGCCGGACACCCGCTGGAGGAGCAGCGCGATCAGCATGCCGATGACCATGGTGAAGACGACGGCCCCGCCGGCGAACAGGACGGTCCGGACGACCACCGCCCAGAACTCGCTGTCCGAGAGCACGCCCTTGAAGTTGTCGAAGCCGACCGACTCGGCCGGCTGGAAGCCCCAGAGCTGGGACTGCCCGAACTTCTGGAAGGAGAGCGTGACCAGGCGCACCAGCGGATAGCCGAGGACGAGCGCGAGGATCAGCAGGCACGGGGCGAGCAGGGCCCAGGGGGCCGCCGCCGCACCCGAGGTACGCCTGGCGCGTGGCGCCTTCGCGACGGCCGGTGGTGGTGCCTGCCGCGGTGGCGGCACCTTCTTGGCAGGGGTGGTCGTGTCTGCGGCACTCATCGCGCGCTCCTCAGCGGTCCCTCAGGTCGTACGAAAGCGAAGGCTCGAAAGCGAAGGCCCGCACGGCCGGGCGTCAGGGGGTGAGTCCCTGGCCGGGCCGTACGGGAGGCAGGGCCCCGTCCCTCCGCGAAGGAGGACCGACGGGGCCCTGCTCTCAGGTCACTTGGTGTTGATGACCTTGTCGATCGCGGCGTCCGCTTCCTTCGCGGCGTCCGCGACCGACTTCTTGCCGGTGCCGATGTTCTGCAGCATGGTCTGCAGGACCTGGGCCTTCTCGACCTGACCCCAGCCCGGCGCCATCGGGACGAACCAGCTGGACTCGGCCGCGGTGGCCGGAACGGCCGTCGCCGGGTCGCTCTGCAGGCTGACCAGGTCGGTCTTGTTGTTGGGCAGGTTGCCCTTGCCCATGAGGTACTTCTGGCCCTTGGCGCCGGTGAACGCGTTGATCCACTCGGCGGCGACGGCCTGCGCCTTCGACTTCACCGGGACGGCGAGGTCGGAGCCGCCCAGGAAGACCGGGAGGTTCTTGCCGGACGGGCCGGGCATCACGAAGTTCTCGAGGTTGCCCTTGAGCTTGCCGGTCTTGTCGCTCTTCGGGTCCTCGGCGGTCGCGCCCTCCCAGGCGGCACCGAAGATCATGCCGGACTTGCCCTGGCCGTAGACGATGTAACGGTCGGACTCGTCCTTGGTCTTGTCGCCGTGCATGTACTTGTCGACGATGGTCTTGAACTCGTTGAGCCCCTTGACCGACTCGGGCGAGGAGAGGTTGGCCTTCCACGTGCCGCCCTCCTCCTTCGCGATGGAGCCGCCGGCGTCGTAGACGAAGGACATGGCCGCGTACCAGTCGCGGGTGGGCTGGTACCAGGCGCTGAACTTGGCGCCCTGCTTCTTCTGGATCTTGTCCAGGTCGGAGGTGAGCTCCGCGTACGTCTTCGGCGCGGACTTCACGCCGGCCGAGGCGGCGATGTCCTTGCGCCAGTTGCCGACGCGGCCACCGGCGTAGTACGGCACGCCGTAGGTCTTGCCGTCGTAGGTCACGGACTCCTTGAGGCCGTCCAGCCAGGCGTCCGAGTTCTCGAACTTCGAGGCGTCGAGGGGAGCGAAGGCGCCCTTGACCATGTAGCCGAGCATCTCGGTGTTGCCCATCTCGACCACGTCCGGCGCCTTGTCGGTGGCGAGGACCGCGTCGAGCTTGGTGTTCTTGTCCGGCCAGCCGTAGTACTCGTGCTTGATCTTGATGCCGGGGTGCTTCGCCTCGATCGCCGTGTCGGCCTGCTTGACCAGGTCGGGCCAGTTGTTCTGCGCGTCGACCGTGAGCCAGACCGTCAGCTCCTTGGCGTCCGCGCCCTTGTCCGACCCCCCGGACTTGTCGTCGTTGCCGCACGCCGCGACGGAGAACATCATGCCCGCGATACCGATCGCGGCTATCAGCTTGCGCTTCACGCCACCCTCCTCAGGGATGCCACAAACCCCCCTGCTCCCCGCGGTGACATACGCCGTGTACCGCCCGTGGGGCCGGGACTGGACCAATGGTGTAGACCAGTACCGGGAGCTTGGCCTAGACCTAGGGGGGTGTCAAGGGTGTGTAAGCCCGTCCAGTCGGCCGTTATGGGACCTACATATGCAAGGACCTTTAAGTAGCCAAGCGGCACAAATTACGGACCCGTCCGCGGCCTGCGGAGGAACCATCCCCGGTCCGCCCGCGCCGAGTTCGACGGCACCGTCTGCGCGCGATGGACTAGACCAACGGGTACGCCGACGGTATATAGAGGGGATCACGGAGCGTGCGGGGAACACGCGCGCAACAAGCCGTGCCACGATGTGGGGCGTGGCCGACGACATGGCGGCCGCTTCGGCATCCGGAGCCGGGAAGGCAGAGCATGAGCACCGACGTCAGCAGTGCGGAGAACGAGGGTGGGGCGCCCATCCGTACCGCGCGCGTGCCCAAGTACTACCGCCTCAAGAAGCATCTGCTCGACATGACGGAGACGCTGCCGCCCGGTACGCCGGTACCGCCGGAGCGGACCCTCGCCGCCGAGTTCGACACCTCGCGCACCACGGTGCGGCAGGCCCTTCAGGAGCTGGTCGTCGAGGGGCGTCTCGAACGCATCCAGGGCAAGGGCACCTTCGTCGCCAAGCCGAAGGTCTCCCAGGCGCTCCAACTGACCTCGTACACCGAGGACATGCGGGCCCAGGGCCTCGAACCGACCTCACAGCTGCTGGACATCGGCTACATCACCGCGGACGACGCCCTCGCCGGCCTGCTCGACATCACCGCCGGGGGCCGGGTGCTGCGCATCGAGCGGCTGCGCCTCGCGAGCGGCGAGCCCATGGCCATCGAGACCACCCATCTCTCCGCCAAGCGTTTCCCCGCCCTGCGCAGGTCGCTGGTCAAGTACACCTCCCTCTACACCGCGCTGGCCGAGGTGTACGACGTCCACCTCGCCGAGGCCGAGGAGACCATCGAGACCTCGCTGGCGACCCCGCGCGAGGCCGGGCTGCTGGGCACCGATGTGGGCCTGCCCATGCTGATGCTCTCCCGCCACTCGATCGACCGGCAGGGCGAGCCGGTGGAATGGGTGCGGTCGGTGTACCGGGGCGACCGGTACAAGTTCGTCGCCCGCCTCAAGCGCCCGCAGGACTGATCCGGACGGCGCCGCCGCGGACCGGACCGTACCGATCCGGACGGCGCCCACGCGGACCGGACCGGACGGCGCCGACGAACGGATCCGGACACACCGTCAGGCGCCGTACCCGCCCGAGGGGTTCCGCCGCTGCTGAGGGCGTGTGCGCCCCGACACCGACCCTTCACATCAGCCGTCCGGGCGGGGTGGTTCCCTAAAGCCGAACCGTCCCCTAGATTGCCTGCGCGTTGCTCAGGTGATCGATGAGGGGACGGAGCCGCCCTATGTCAGACCTGCCCGAAGTGAAACCACCAGTGGTGACACCGGTACGTGTGGTGATCGCCCTCTGTCTGCTCGCGCCCTTCGGGGCGATGCTGTGGGTCGGCTCCTACACGAAGACCGACCCGGCGTTCATCGGCATCCCGTTCTTCTACTGGTACCAACTGCTGTGGGTACCCCTTTCCACGCTGCTGACGGTGGTCGCGTACCAGCTCTGGCGACGTGACCAGCGGGCCCGCACCTCGGCGAAGGAAGGTGCGGAGGCATGAAGGACGGTGTGAACGGCGTCGCCCTCGGCGTCTTCGTCTTCTTCTTCCTGGCCGTCACGGTCATGGGCTTCCTGGCCGCGCGGTGGCGCAGAGCCGCCGACGAGCACACCCTCGACGAGTGGGGCCTGGGCGGACGGTCCTTCGGCACCTGGGTGACCTGGTTCCTGCTCGGCGGCGACCTCTACACGGCGTACACCTTCGTCGCGGTGCCCGCGGCGATCTACGCGGCGGGCGCGGCCGGCTTCTTCGCCGTGCCGTACACGATCCTGGTCTATCCGCTGATCTTCACCTTCCTGCCCCGCCTGTGGTCGGTCTCCCACCGGCACGGCTACGTGACGACCTCGGACTTCGTGCGCGGCCGCTTCGGCTCCAAGGGCCTGTCCCTCGCCGTGGCCGTCACCGGCATCCTGGCCACCATGCCGTACATCGCGCTCCAGCTCGTCGGCATCCAGGCCGTCCTGGACGTGATGGGCGTGGGCGGAGGCGACAGCACCAACTGGCTCGTCAAGGACCTGCCGCTCCTCATCGCCTTCGGCGTGCTGGCCGCGTACACCTACTCCTCGGGCCTGCGGGCCCCCGCTCTGATCGCGTTCGTGAAGGACGCCCTGATCTACATCGTGATCGCGGTGGCCGTCATCTACATCCCGATCAAGCTGGGCGGCTTCGACGAGATCTTCAAGGCGGCGAGCGACAAGTACACGGCCGCGGGCGCCGGGGGGCTCGTCCCCGCCCAGGCGGGCCAGTGGACGTACGCCACCCTCGCGCTCGGCTCGGCGCTGGCGCTGTTCATGTATCCGCACTCGGTCACGGCGACGCTGTCCAGCCGCAGCCGGGAGGTGATCCGCCGCAACACGACGATCCTGCCGCTGTACTCGCTGATGCTGGGCCTGCTCGCCCTGCTCGGGTTCATGGCGATCGCGGCCGGCGTCAAGGTCACCAACGGCCAGCTCGCCATCCCCCAGCTCTTCGAGAACATGTTCCCCGACTGGTTCGCGGGCGTCGCCTTCGCCGCCATCGGTATCGGCGCGCTCGTCCCGGCGGCCATCATGTCGATCGCGGCCGCGAACCTCTTCACCCGCAACATCTACAAGGACTTCATCAACCCGGCCGCGACCCCGCGACAGGAGACCAAGGTCTCCAAGCTGGTCTCGCTCCTGGTGAAGGTGGGCGCGCTGGTCTTCGTCCTGACCATGGACAAGACCGTCGCGATCAACTTCCAGCTGCTGGGCGGCATCTGGATCCTGCAGACCTTCCCCTCCCTGGTCGGCGGGCTGTTCACCCGCTGGTTCCACCGCTGGGCGCTGCTGGGCGGCTGGGCGGTCGGCATGCTCTACGGCACGATCGCCGCCTACGGTGTGGCCTCGCCGACCCAGAAGCACTTCGGCGGCAGCTCGAAGGAGATCCCGGGGATCGGGGAGATCGGCTACATCGGCCTGACGGCGTTCGTCCTGAACGTGGCCGTGGCCGTCGTCCTGACCTTCGCCCTCAGGGCGTTCAAGGCCCCGGAGGGCGTGGACGAGACCTCGCCCGGCGACTACACGGCCGACGCGGGCGACCCGGGCGTCGAGACGGAGCTCCCGCCGGCCACGGCGGACGCGAGCCACTAGGAGAGCGACACCTGTCCGGCCGCGAGGCCACGGGGCAGGTCCCGGCGACAGCCGGGAACGACGGGCCGCCGGTGGAAACCCGGCGGCCCGTCGCCGTGCCGGTCGGGCACACTCACCCGCATGGACATCGTCATCCGGCCCGCGCGGCCCGAGGAGTACCCCACGGTGGCCGAGATCACGGCCGAGGCCTATCTCGGCGACGGACTGCTCGACTTCGGGGAGAGCGACCGGTACCTCGGAAAGCTGCGGGACGTCGCGGGGCGCGCGGCCGTCTCCGAAGTGCTGGTCGCCGTGGACGGGGAGCGGGTGCTCGGCAGTGTGACCTTCGTGACGGACGGCAGCCCCATGGCCGACTTCGCGCGCGCCGGGGAGGCCGAGATCCGGATGCTCGCGGTCGCCCGGGAGGCACGCGGCCGGGGGGCCGGTGAGGCCCTCGTGCGCGCCTGTGTCGGGCGGGCACGGGCTCTGGAGGGCGGCTGCACGCGCGTGGTGCTGTCCACCCAGGGCAGCATGCGCAGCGCCCACCGCGTCTACGAGCGCGTGGGCTTCACCCGCACGCCCGACCGCGACTGGAACCCGCTTCCGGAGCTCGACGACATCCGGCTGCTCACTTACGAGTTGACGCTCCGGCACACTCCGTAGCGCTCTTCGGCACCAAGCGGACACAAGATGTGGGGGCAGTCCCGAAGCCCGGCACAAGATGTATGCTCAAGGTCGCTGTCGCCGCAGGGGAATCCGGTGCGAATCCGGAACTGTCCCGCAACGGTGTACTTGTGCGTGTTCGCGTGTTCGCGTGCCCGCTCTCGTGTCAGTCCGAGGACCTGCCGACAGCGCGCCCCGGCCGTCCGGCCCGGGTGCCGACGACGTCCGGGCCTCGCGGAATGGGCTGGTGGACGCGTGGTGCGCTGCTGCCCTGAAGCGCTCCCGTGTGCCCCGCTCCTGCCCGCAAGGCCCCGTGCCGAGCGAGGGAGATCCCCACGTGACCATCGCGCCAGCCGATCCGGCTTCAGTGACCGCGCAGCAGGCCCGGGTGGAGACCGACGGTCCCGGAACCGCGCTGCTGCGGACCCTGACCGGTCTCACCGCCGACCTCCCCGACGCCGACCCCGGCCGGGTCGCCGCCGCGGCGCTGCGCGGCCGGTCCGCCCGCGCCGACGAGGCCGAGCTGCGCGAACTGGCCACCGAGGCGGCCGCGGGTCTCATCTCCGAGGACCCCGTCTACTCCCGGCTCGCCGCCCGCCTGCTGGCGATCACCATCACCGAGGAGGCCGCCTCCCAGGGCGTCACGACCTTCTCCGAGTCGGTGGCCGTCGGCCACCGCGAGGGCCTGATCGCCGACCGCACGGCCGAGTTCGTCCGGCTGCACACGGCCCGTCTCGACGCGCTGGTCGACTCCGAGGGCGACGACCGCTTCGGCTACTTCGGGCTGCGCACGCTGCACAGCCGCTACCTGCTCCGGCACCCGATCACCCGCAAGGTCGTCGAGACGCCCCAGCACTTCATGCTCCGGGTGGCGTCCGGCCTCGCCGAGGACGACACCGCCCGCTCGGTGGACGAGGTCGCCGCGCTCTACCGGCTGATGAGCCGCCTCGACTACCTCCCCTCCTCCCCCACGCTCTTCAACTCCGGTACGCGGCACCCGCAGATGTCGTCCTGCTACCTCCTCGACTCCCCGCTGGACGAGCTGGACTCCATCTACGACCGCTATCACCAGGTGGCACGCCTGTCGAAGCACGCGGGCGGCATCGGCCTTTCGTACTCCCGCATCCGTTCGCGCGGTTCGCTGATCCGCGGCACCAACGGGCACTCCAACGGCATCGTCCCGTTCCTCAAGACGCTCGACGCCTCGGTCGCCGCGGTGAACCAGGGCGGCCGGCGCAAGGGCGCGGCCGCGGTGTACCTGGAGACCTGGCACTCCGACATCGAGGAGTTCCTGGAGCTGCGCGACAACACCGGTGAGGACGCCCGGCGTACGCACAACCTGAACCTCGCGCACTGGATCCCGGACGAGTTCATGCGCCGGGTGAACGAGGACGGCGTCTGGTCGCTGTTCTCCCCCGCCGACGTGCCGGAGCTGGTCGACCTGTGGGGCGACGAGTTCGACGCCGCGTACCGCAAGGCCGAGGAGGCGGGCCTCGCGAAGAAGACCATCCCGGCCCGCGACCTGTACGGCCGCATGATGCGCACCCTCGCGCAGACCGGCAACGGCTGGATGACCTTCAAGGACGCCGCCAACCGCACCGCCAACCAGACGGCGGAGCCGGGTCACACCGTCCACTCCTCGAACCTGTGCACCGAGATCCTGGAGGTCACGGACGACGGGGAGACGGCGGTCTGCAACCTGGGCTCGGTCAACCTGGGCGCGTTCGTCGTCGGTGACGGCATCGACTGGGAGCGCCTCGACGAGACCGTGCGCACCGCGGTCACCTTCCTCGACCGTGTCGTGGACATCAACTTCTACCCGACCGAGCAGGCGGGCCGCTCCAACGCCAAGTGGCGTCCGGTGGGCCTCGGCGCGATGGGTCTCCAGGACGTCTTCTTCAAGCTGCGGCTGCCCTTCGACTCTCCCGAGGCCCGCGCGCTGTCCACTCGGATCGCCGAGCGCATCATGCTCGCCTCCTACGAGGCGTCCGCGGACCTCGCCGAGCGCAACGGGCCCCTCCCGGCCTGGGAGAAGACCCGTACCGCCCGTGGCGTCCTGCACCCGGACCACTTCGACGTCGAGCTGAACTGGCCGGAGCGCTGGGCGGCCCTGCGGCAGCGGATCGCCGAGGTCGGCATGCGCAACTCGCTGCTCCTGGCCATCGCGCCGACCGCGACCATCGCGTCCATCGCGGGCGTGTACGAGTGCATCGAGCCGCAGGTGTCGAACCTGTTCAAGCGCGAGACGCTCTCCGGCGAGTTCCTCCAGGTCAACTCCTACCTGGTGGCCGAGCTGAAGAAGCTCGGCGTGTGGGACGCGCAGACCCGTGAGGCGCTGCGCGAGTCCAGCGGCTCGGTGCAGGGCTTCACCTGGGTCCCGCAGGACGTCCGCGACCTGTACCGCACGGCGTGGGAGATCCCGCAGCGCGGCCTGATCGACATGGCCGCCGCCCGGACCCCGTTCCTGGACCAGGCCCAGTCGCTGAACCTGTTCCTGGAGACGCCGACCATCGGCAAGCTCTCCTCGATGTACTCCTACGCCTGGAAGTCGGGCCTGAAGACGACGTACTACCTGCGTTCCCGCCCGGCGACGCGCATCGCCCGCGCGGCCCAGGCACAGGCGCAGCCCGAGAAGACCATCCCCGTCCAGCAGGCCGCCGACCCCGACGCCGTCGCCTGCTCTCTGGAAAACCCCGAGTCCTGCGAGGCCTGCCAGTAATGAGCGACACCACCATCGAGAAGGCCGTGTCCGAGAAGGCCGCGTCCGAGAAGAACCTGCTCGACCCGGGCTTCGAACTGACTCTCCGCCCCATGCGCTACCCGGACTTCTACGAGCGCTACCGGGACGCGATCAAGAACACCTGGACCGTCGAGGAGGTCGACCTCCACTCGGACGTCGCCGACCTCGCGAAGCTGACGCCGGGTGAGCAGCACATGATCGGCCGGCTGGTCGCGTTCTTCGCGACGGGCGACTCGATCGTGTCGAACAACCTCGTGCTGACGCTGTACAAGCACATCAACTCCCCCGAGGCGCGGCTCTACCTGAGCCGTCAGCTCTTCGAGGAGGCCGTGCACGTCCAGTTCTATCTGACGCTGCTCGACACCTATCTGCCCGACCCGGAGGACCGCGCGGCGGCCTTCGACGCGGTCGAGAACATCCCCTCCATCCGCGAGAAGGCGCAGTTCTGCTTCAAGTGGATGGACTCGGTGGAGAAGCTGGACCGGCTGGAGAGCAAGGCCGACCGCCGCCGCTTCCTGCTGAACCTGATCTGCTTCGCCGCGTGCATCGAGGGACTCTTCTTCTACGGGGCCTTCGCGTACGTCTACTGGTTCCGCAGCCGGGGTCTGCTGCACGGCCTGGCGACCGGCACCAACTGGGTGTTCCGCGACGAGACGATGCACATGAGCTTCGCCTTCGAGGTCGTCGACACCGTCCGCAAGGAGGAGCCGGAGCTCTTCGACGACCTGCTCCAGGAGCAGGTGACCGACATGCTGCGCGAGGCCGTCGAGGCGGAGCTGCAGTTCGGCCGCGACCTGTGCGGCGAGGGTCTGCCGGGCATGAACACCGACTCGATGCGGCAGTACCTGGAGTGCGTGGCGGACCAGCGCCTCCAGCGGCTGGGCTTCGCGCCGGTGTACGGCTCGGAGAACCCGTTCTCCTTCATGGAGCTCCAGGGTGTCCAGGAGCTGACGAACTTCTTCGAGCGCCGGCCGTCCGCGTACCAGGTCGCGGTGGAGGGCACCGTCGACTTCGACGAGGACTTCTGACCGTTCCGGTCGTCCTGACCGTTCGTCACCGATGAGAGCCGGGCCGCCCTGTGCGGCCCGGCTCTCGTCACGTCCTGCCCCCGTGCCCCGTGCCTCCTTGGCCGGCTCGGCCGTCACGCTGAAGTCCAGCGGCGTCGGGACTCCTCGCTCCGGACCGGCTTCGTCGTGGACGGCACCGCCCCGACGACCGGCCGAACCGCGCGGGGCCCCGGCCGCCGAGGTGGCCGGGGCCCTGTCGTGCGCGGGGACGGATCCTGATCCCCCGGTGGCACGTCCAACCCCCGAGGAGGCCACCCCATGCGCCGAACGACTCACACCCGGACCATCGCCCTCGCCACCCTGGCCCTGCTTCTCGCGGGCTGCGGCACACAGAGCGGAGGCGGCGCGGACGGGAGCGACACCGTGTCTCCGCCCCCGTCCTCGGCCTCGGCTCCGTCCCCGGCCCCGTCCCATCCGGACTGCGCGAAGGCCGAGGCCGAGCTCGGCGCCGCCGACACCGGCCACACGTACTGTCTGGCGCCCGGCGAGACGATCCGTGTCTCCCTGGACGGCACCACCAGCCGGCCCTGGGCTCCCGTGAAGAGCGACGGAAGCGGGCTGGAGGCCACCAACAGCGGGATCGTCCTCCAGCCGGGTGACGCGTCCGCCGCCTACCGGGCGGTCTCGGCGGGAACGGTCCGGCTGACCTCGTCCCGCCCGCTGTGCCCGAGCGATCCGGCCCGGGTCTCCTGCGACGGCCTTCAGGAGTGGACGGTCACCGTGGTCGTGCCGGAGGCGTGAGGACAGCGGCGCACGTCCGGGGCCCGAGGGCGGCCCGGACGTGCGCCGATGGAGGTACGGGGCCAAAAAGCCCTAGCGCGGCCGGGCCTTCAGCCGCAGGTCGTGGGGCCGCAGGGTGATGCCGACCCGGGTCGCGTCGCTGGACCCGGACACCGGCTCGAAGCGCCACCGGGACGCCACGGTGGCGGTGATCAGGGAGAGCAGCGCCATCGAGAAGTGGTCGCTCGGGCACTTGCGGTTGCCCACGCTGAAGGGGCGCATCGCGTACTTCGGGATGTCCTTGGAGCGTTCCGGAAGCCAGCGGTCGGGATCGAAATCCAGATGCTCCTCGTACGAACGGGGGTCGCGCTGGATCGCGTACGGGCTGTAGACGATGTCGGCACCGGCCGGAATGCGATAGCCGCCCAGCTCGGTTTCGGCCACCACGCGCCGCGTCAATATCCATACGGCCGGGCGTAAACGCATCGCCTCGACGACGACATTGTTCGTGTGCGACAGCTTCCGGACGTCACCGAATCCGACGGGCCGGTCTCCCGTGACGGACCGGACCTCTGCGGCCACTTTGTCCGCCTGTTCCGGATGTTCCGTCAAGACTTGAAGCAACCACATGATCGTGGAAGCGATGGTTTCACTGCCGGGAGTGAGGATCGCGACGACTTGGTCATGGATCTCCTGTTCGTCTATCGGGTCGCCGTCGTCGTTCTTCGCTTCCAGCAATGCCGTCAGCAAATCGTTCGGCTTTTGACCAGATGCCCGCCGCTCGTCGATGATCTCGTCGACGAGCGCGTGCAAATCGGCCAATGCGCGGTCGAATGCGCGTATCGAGGGAAGCGGGAGCCGGTAGAGCGGTCCCGCGGGTATGACCATACGGCGGTACATGCCCCGGAACACCGTGGCGAGCGCGAGGCTCAGCCGCTCGGCGCGCTCGTCCATGAACCGGCCGCGCAGCAGACAGCGGGCGGCGACACGGACCGCGACGCGGAACGACTCGGAGGTGCAGTCGACCGCCGCGCCGCTCTCCCAGCGCTCCGCGAACGCCTTCGACTCCTCCTCCATGATCGGGCCGTACTCGGGGATGATGTCGGCCCGGAACGCGGGCTGGATGGTCCGGCGCTGGCGCCGGTGCAGCGCTCCGTTGGCCGTGGCGACACCCTGCTTGCCCAGCAGGCCTTCGAGCGACTCCCACAGGGGGCCGCCGATCTCGTAGTCGGGGCTGAGCGCCAGCGCGCCGGTGAGCGCGGGGGTGGTGACGGCGTACACCGTCTTGGGTCCCATCCTGAGCCGGACGACATCGCCGTGGTCGCGCAGCCGGGCGAGGAAGCCCAGTGGGTCGCGGACCAGTTTCCAGCCGTGGCCGAGGACGGGCAGCCCTCCTCCGGCGAGGGGCGGGACGGACAGCTCCCGCACGTCGGGCATCTCGGGTCGTACCGCATCGACGGTCATTTCTCACCTGCCGCTTCATTGTTGACGTACGGGGGTGTGGAGCGGTCGTCCCAGCTGTCGACCATGTACCGGCCCGACTCGTGGTGGAACCAGTACACGGAGCTGAACCAGTTCCGCATGTTTCCGAGGCACGCCCTGACGGCGATGCTCGTCTCTTTTCCCCGGACCGTGCCGTCGGCGAGTAATTCGGCGAGCCGTGAGACGTCCTTCTCGGCGACGAGGAATTGTTCCACGCATTCCTCGACCCGCCGCCTCACTTCGGTGACGGCTTCTTCGAGTGTCAGTCCCTTGTGGTGAATGAGACTGATTCCGAGATTGTGGACCTCGTCGCCCGCTATTTCTTTGGGGAGCGAACAGAGGTCGTTGTACCAGGCGGCGAATTCCTGACTGAGCAATGCCGCCCGCTGGAATGCCGGATGCAGCCGCACCCCGGCGGGGAGTTCACGGCCGGCGCTCGGTTCCAGAAGGTCGGTCCAGATCTGGTGCGCGAAAGTGAGCCGACGGAGTTCCAGGTATTCCGCGACCGTGGGAATGGTGCCGGAGGCCCGGTTCCGGAACTCCCGGTCGTACGCGTCGATCACCGCGTGGAAGTGGAGCGCGAACCGTTTGTTCCAGTCCTCGCCGAGGAACGAGTACAACCGCACCATGCTGTCCGCGAACCCCGCGACCAGGGGGTCCTGGTGGTGCAGGTGGTCCCTGGGGGTGTCGAGGGCCGCATGAAGCCGGAGCCTGAGCTTCCGCCAGGCGCCCGCCCGGCCGTGGACGACATCGCGGTCGTGCCGGTCGTCCCAGACGAAGAACCACGCGCTGTAGTCCGCAATCGCCTGGAGGACGCCGTCGGGGGCGCCTATGTAGTAGCCCGCCATGAGGTCCGTGTAGCACAAGCCGTCCGCATACTCCTCGACCTTGTCCGCGGGCATCAGACGCTTTTCGAGGAGCCAGGTCCTGGTGTTCTCCTGAAGCCTCGGCCAATACGGATGCAGTCGACGGGGAAACTCGGACTCGATCACCGGGAGAGAGAGCGCCGGTGGTACCGCAAGCACTGTCGATGAAGAGCCGTATGAGAAAGCACGCACGAACAAACCCCTCTCAGCCGCCTGTTGACGTCACGCCCCTCCGGCTGTGCCGGGCGTGCGCCGTTGCGTATCCCCGCACTTCCCATTCAGCACCACAACTGACCGTTCTGGGAACGGATTTGGCCCACCGACTACGCGACCATGCCGAGAATCTCCCCTTGTGTGACTGAATCTGGATCACCGAAGGAGCACAAAGGATCGAACGCATGACGTACATGCGAACGGTGCCTGGTCAGGCGGATCACCTGTCCAGGCACCGTTCGGGTGGACCCACAAGAGACCGTGCGTCACGCCGGTCAATTTATGTCACAGCGGCGCCGGGCGCCCTGCGAAGGGAGGCTCAGCCGTTCGCCACGGTCGCGTAGCGAGGCTCGTTCTCGGCCATCTGCCGCAGCGCGTCCTTGCGGTCGCGCTTGGAGAGCCGGTCGATGTACAGGTACCCGTACAGATGGTCCGTCTCGTGCTGGAGGCAGCGCGCGAAGTAGCCCGTACCGCGCACCCGGACCGGGTTGCCCTTCTCGTCCTGCCCGGTGACCTCGGCGTAGTCGGGGCGGGCGAGCGGCGCGTAGGCGGTCGGCACCGACAGGCAGCCCTCGTTGCTCTCGTCCAGCTGACGCCGGTCGGCGGGCAGGTCGACCAGCTTCGGGTTGCAGACCACGCCGACGTGCCGGACGCCCTGGTCGTCCTGGCAGTCGTAGACGAAGACCTTCAGGTCGACGCCGATCTGATTGGCCGCCAGGCCCACGCCCTCGGCGGTGCGCTGGCTCGCGAACATGTCGGCGACCAGCTGGTCGAGCTCGTCGCCGAACTCGGTGACGTCCTTGCACTCCTTGTGCAGCACCGGGTTCCCGACCACCGTGATCGGGCGCGAGGTGCCGCGCTCGCGGTAGCCCGTCTCGCGCTCCTCGGCGTCCTCGGTGTCGATGACGAAGCCGTCGTCGTCCACGGGGAGCACGCCCACGTGCTGCTGATCGGTTTCCTGCTGCGCCATGACGACGTACGCCTTCCTCAGACCTTTGATTTATGCGACTACAGCCTAAAGGTGCGCTCAGCAGACCTCTTCCAGATCCCGCCAGTCACGGGAGTCCGGACTGTCGGCGACCCAGCCGTCGAGCAGGCCGCGCACCAGCGAGGCCGGCGCCGCGAGCCCGCACTCCCGCTCGGGCACCCACAGCTGCCCGTCGGTGCGGTGGCCGAGCGGACCCGGGTGCCCCGGCTCGCTGTGGTCGTGCGGGTCGAGGTGTTCCTCGTCGCCCTCGTCGGACGGCATCCGGGACTCGGAGCACATCCGGCACAGCAGCCGCACGGACGAGGACCAGTCCTCCGCGGCGAAGCCGGCGTCGGCGGCGAGCCGCTCCAGCGCGTCCCGGTCGTCCTCGGTGGCCGCCTCGAGCAGGACGACCCAGGTGGGCACCGGCGAGGGCGCCCACAGCTCGATCTCGTCGAAGACCGGGTAGGCGTGCCCGGCGGCCGTGGTCCGCTCGCCGTGCGGAACGCCGTCGTGCAGCACGACCTCGCCCCAGCGGCGCCCGGAGGACGGCAGCGGGATCGACAGCACCTCGACGCGGGCGGGGTCCAGCCGACGCCCCCACACCACCTCGGCCTCGCCCTCCGGCGACAGCCTCACGGCCGCGCTGCCGAGGTCCATGCCCACGGGCTCGCCCGAGACGGCGGCACCGCCGGGCACCCGCAGCCCGTACGCCTGCCAGGAACGCCGCGCCAGCGGCCAGTCCTGCAGCGCGGTGGCCGCGATCCCCACGTTCCACCAGTCGGGTGCGCCGGTCTCGCGGTCGAGCAGGGCGACGGCCCGCAGGCCCGCTGCCCGCGCCTGCTCCCAGTCGTGCCGGAACTTGTGCAGCAGAGCCAGGTTGAACCAGGACTCGGACAGCCAGGGCTCCAGGTCAGCGGCACGCGTCAGCAGCGCTCCCGCGTCCTCGTACCGGCCGTCGCCGATCAGCGTGAACGCACGGTCGGTGGCCTGCCGCCATGAGGCGGAGGGCCGGTGTCGTCCCTTGCCGAAGATCCTCACGATTCCCGCCTGCCAGTTCCTGGTGTTACCCGCCTGCCGGTCCTTCGAAGAGTCCCTGGGAGGCAGTGCAGCCCCGGGCCGGCCCACGCCCCCTGACACCCTCTCCCTCGCATCCAACCACGTACCTTCGGACGGCCGCTCATTACCCATGGGTTACCCAGCCCGGGGCAAGGTCAGACCGGCCCGGGACAGGACCCGGGCCAGTGCCTCCACGACCTCCGGCTGGTAGTCGCGGGCGGTGGCCAGCCGCAGCTTCTCCAGCGCGGTCAGCGCCCCTGTGGGCCCTGCTGCCCGGGCCATCTCCTCGTATGCGTTCACGGTCCGCACGATGCGCGCGGTGACCGGCTGCTCCCGGTACGGGTCCGCCTGCCGCTCCACCACGACGGCGACCTCGGCCTCCACCCCGGTCTGCCGTACGACGGCGCCGCCGAGCAGCGCGATCCGCCGCTGCTCGGCCGCCGGAAGCGCGGCGGTGGCGCCGGCCGGCACCGGGTCGACCAGGCTGAGCTGCCCGATGTCGTGCATCAGCGCCGCGTACTCCAGGACGGTGAGGCCGGGCTCGGACAGGCCCAGCTCGCGGCCCACGGCCCGGCTGAGGGCGGCCACCCGCCGGGCGTGACCGGCCGGTGTGTACCCGGCGATCTCGGTCGCGCGCGCGAGGGACGCGATCGTCTGCCGGTAGGTGACCCGCACGGCCGCGTAGCGCCGGAAGGAGAGCTGGGTGAGCAGCAGCGGCAGCGAGAAGACGGGCAGGGCCCACAGTCCGGCCACCGCGACCGCGAGTGCCATCACGGCCCCGGTCGCGCACACCGCCGAACCGATCCCGAGGGTGGCCCGCAGTTCGTCGCGCAGCAGCGGCCCGAACGGCCACCGGGTCCGCGCGTGGGCCGTCACCGCCGCGAGCACGGCGTCCCACAGGGTGGTGAGGACCAGCAGCGCGACCAGCAGCAGGGCCTGCGCCGAGCCGCTCCATTCCAGCAACCTGCCCTGGTCGTAGAGGGGTTGGAAGCAGACGGCGGCGAAGGTGACGGTCAGGACGCGGCGGGAGAGATGGTCGAGCGTCGGCGCCTGTCCCCGTGCCACGTGCGGAACGCAGCCGATCAGTGCCGCCGCCACGACCACGGCGACGACCTGGAGGACACCGTGGTCGGTGCGGTGCCCGGCGTTCTCGCCGAGCAGCGCGTACGCGAGGGCTCCGGCGGCCCCGAGGGGTGCGGACTCCCGTTCCTCGGCCCCGCTCCACCGGGCGAGCTCGCCGACGGCTATGAGCAGGCCGAAGGCCAGCGCCGTGCCGCGCTGGTCGAGTCCTTCCCAGAGGGTGCCGCCGAGCCCGAGGAGCGCGAGGAGAAGGGCGAGGGCGCGCACCGCCGCGAGCAGGGCGGGGGTCCTCCCGGCCGGCGCGGGACGGGGTGGGCGGGCGGGGGCCTCGCGCCGCGGGGCGGTGGTGCTCACGGCGCGCTCCGCCCGAGGGTGTCGGACGGATACGCCGGCATGCCGGGTGCGAGGGCCGGGGCGGTGTCCGCGGTCACCGCGGGATGCCAGCCGTGCCGGTCGAGCGCCCGTACCAGCGCCGCCACCATCCGGGGGTCGAACTGTGTCCCCGCGCAGCGCCCCAGTTCCTCCAGGGCCGCCCGCACCGGGCGGGCCCTGCGGTAGGACCGGGTCGACGTCATGGCGTCGAACGCGTCGGCGACGGCCACCACCCGGGCGAACTCCGGGATCTGCGGCCCCGCCAGCCCGTACGGATATCCGCTTCCGTCCAGCCGCTCGTGGTGGTGCAGGATCGCCGAGCGGGCCTCGCCGAGGAACCCGATCCCGCGGACCATCTCGTGCCCGTACTCGGGATGCAGCTCGATGACCCGCCGCTCCTCGGGGGTCAGCGGTCCGTCCTTGCGCAACAACCGTGTGGGGACACCGAGTTTGCCGACGTCGTGCAGGATGCCGGCGAACCGGAGCACCTCGACGCGCTCGTCGTGCATGCCCAGTTCACGGGCGATCAGCACGGACGCCCGCCCGACCCGCTCGCTGTGTCCGCGGGTGTAGCCGTCCTTGATGTCGACGGCCTGGACGAGGGCGCGGATGGTGGCCTGGTGGGCGGCCCGTTCGCGGTGGTACTGGGCGAAGACCCAGCAGGAGACGTACATCGGCAGCAGGACGAGGAGCGCGGCGACGGGGCCGTACGGGCTGCGCCAGAGCACCGCCATCATCAGTCCGGCGAGGCCGTGCACGGCGACCGGTGCCAGTGAGCGCGCGAAGAGTCCGTGCCAGGCACCGCGCACCGGAGCGCGCTCGGCCAGGGCGAGGATCCCGCCGTCGAGGACGGTGAGCGCGGCGCTGAAGGTGAGCACCGCGGCCCCGGCGGGCAGGAGCGCGTAGGGGAAATCGGGCGCGACGAGCGCTTCCCGGCCGCCGAGCGCCCCGTACACCCGGGAGGCCGCCCAGACGGAGACGGCGAGCTGGGCCGCGCGCCAGATCCGGCGCGGGCCGCGCGGGCGCTGCTCGACCCGGGCGAGCAGCGCCCCGGGCAGTGCGACGAGGGCGGCGGCGGGCGCGGGCAGCAGGAACGCACCGGCCAGCAGGACGGGGAGGAAGGCGCCCATCCCCTGGGTGGCGTCGCCGCCGGGTGTGCCGGCTCCGTGCGGCCGGAGCGGCAGCGTGACGCGCTCGCAGCCCGCGTACAGCACGGCGAGCAGCGCGACGATCTCCCAGGGGACGCGCAGCTGCGGCAGGGGAGCCAGACAGGCGAGAGCCAGGAGAACGACACCGGCCACGTACGCACGGGCCCACGCCGGAACCGAACCCATCCCCGAACCTCCCCCGTACCTCCCCCGGTCTCAGGCTCGGAGCCTAGGGCGGGAGAGAGGGAGTGGGGACGGGTATGTGCGAATCCGCGGGCTCCAGGCCCGCGGATTAGCACGTTCGGGTGATAAAAGGAGGGCCGGGAGGTCGCGGCCGGGGCCCTCGCGGAGGAGGGCCGCCCGGGGTCAGGACTCCTGGGCCGTCGCGGTCACGTCGTGCTCGGGCACGGTCTGTCCTGAGCGGATCAGATCGATGCGGCCCATGACCTTGGCCCGCAGATCGGTCGGCACGTCGTCATGGCCGCAGCACCGCTTGACCAGCTTCTTGACGGCCTGCTCGAGGCCGTACTTCTCCAGGCACGGGGAGCACTCTTCGAAGTGGACCTCGAACTTGGTGCAGTCCGCGTCCGGCATCTCACGATCGAGGAACTCGTACAGGTGATCGAGTACCTCACTGCAATCCGTCTCGTGCGGCTCTCCGCAGCTCATGAGCCCGAGCCTTTCGCTTCGTTCGACTCTCCGGCGCCGGCGGGGACCAGCCCGCGGTCACGGGCGTAGTCCTCCAGCATGCCGCGCAGTTGGCGACGACCCCGGTGCAGCCGGGACATCACCGTACCGATGGGTGTCCCCATGATGTCCGCGATCTCCTTGTACGCAAAGCCCTCTACGTCCGCGAGATAGACGGCGATGCGGAATTCCTCGGGGATCGCCTGCAGCGCTTCCTTGACGTCGGAGTCGGGCAGGTGGTCCAGCGCCTGCGACTCGGCGGAACGAAGGCCGGTCGACATGTGCGACTCGGCGCGCGCCAGCTGCCAGTCCTCGATCTCCTCGGCCGCACTGCGCTGGGGTTCGCGCTGCTTCTTGCGGTACGAGTTGATGAAGGTGTTGGTGAGAATGCGGTACAGCCACGCCTTGAGGTTCGTGCCCTCACGGAACTGGTGGAAGGACGCGTACGCCTTGGCGTACGTCTCCTGCACCAGGTCCTCGGCATCGGCCGGATTGCGTGTCATCCGCAGGGCGGCCGAGTACATCTGGTCGAGGAATTCGAGCGCGTCCCGCTCGAAGCGCGCGGTGCGCTCGGCGGAGGTCTCCGCCGGCGCGTCGCTCGTGCCCTGGCCCTCGGGCTGCTCCGCCTGGCCGTTTTCGGTCCCTGCGTCGGTCCCAGTGACCGGACCCACCTCCTCCAGCGACGTAGCGAGACCGAGACCGGTCCCACTGGAATCGGAGGATAGACGAACATCATGCCCGCCCGCCGCCCGAATCGGGGCGTTCTTGCCCGCGTGCAGCACCGTCCAGTCCAGGTCAGCGCGGCTGCTGCGGCTCGGGCAGAAGGTCGAACCCATGCGGCGGACTTCCTCTCGTACGAACGGTGCAGCACGCTGCGTGCTGTCTGATCCGCACAACAGAAGACCGTCACTCTGCATTCCCGGCCGTCACCCGAGTGACGCGGCCCACCCGACGACACCGTCCGTGATGATCTTCAGCGCCTCCTCCTGGGCGAGCGGGGCCCGCTTCGGGACGGCGAAACCGTGGTCGCCGTAGGGCACGACGACGTCCGGCCCGTATCCCTCGGGGAATTCCTCCGGGCGCCCGAACGGGTCATGGGCGCCCTGGACGACCAGCAGGGGCGCACCGCCGAGGGCCGCCGCGAACAGTTCCTCCTCGCGGGACTTCTCGGGCCTGCCCGGCGGGTGCAGGGGAAAACTCAGGGCGAGCACTCCCGCGGCGCCCAGCTCCACCGCGGTCCTGCACGCCACCCGGGCGCCCGCGCTGCGGCCTCCGGACACCACGGGCAGGCCCTGCCGTGCCAGCGCCGGCCACACCCCCCGCCATCCCACGTCCAGCGTCCTCGGCGCGGGCGCCACCTTCTTCCCGGCCACCCGCCAGGGCTGCTCGACGAGCGCGACGCTCACCCCGTGGGCGGGCAGCACCTCGGCGAGCGCCCGCAGGTCCCGGGCCTCGATGCCGCCGCCCGCGCCGTGGCTCACGGCGAGGACGAGCCGCGCCCCGGCCGCCCGGTGCCAGGTGATCCGGGCCGCGCCGGCGTCCGTCCCGACGGTCTCGCTCACGTCGCTGATCCTCGTCACGTCAGAGCTGATCCTCGTCACATCAGAGCTGATCCTCGTCACGTCAGAAGAGTGTGCCCTCCTCGGGCCCCTCCAGCTCCGTCAGCAGCTCCGCCCCGTTGTTGCGGACGTTGCTGACCGCGGTGGAGACGGGGTACGCGCGCATCAGCCCGGTGGGCGGCGGCGCGAGCAGGTCACGCAGTTCGTCCGGGTCCGTGCGGGACGGGTCGAGCCAGCTGTCCCAGCGGTCGGGGGTGAGCATCAGGGGCATCCGCGGGTGGATGTCGGCCAGCGCCCGCGGGCCCTCAGCGGGAGCCACCGCGAGCGGTGCCGTCTCCGCCTCGGTCGTGATGACCGAGCAGGTCGCCCACCAGGCCAGCGGATGCTCGTCCGGCAGCGTCCGGTCGCGCCAGAACTCGTACAGTCCCGCCATCGCGAAGACCGAACCGTCCGCCGGCGTCACGAAGTACGGCTGCTTGCGCGGCCGCTTCTTCCTGCCCTTGACCTCCAGCTCGCGCTCGGCGTCGCCGGTGACCCACTCGTAGTAGCCGTCGGCGGGGATGACACAGCGCCGGGCGGCGAAGGCACGGCGGTACGAGGGCTTCTCGTGCACCGTCTCCGCGCGCGCGTTGATCATCCGGGCGGCGCCCTCGGGCGTCTTGGCCCAGGACGGGACGAGTCCCCACTTGAGCCTGCGCAGCTGGCGAACCGGGTCCGGGCTGTCCGCGTCCTTCACAGGGCGGTCGAGGACGACGTAGACCTCCTTCGTCGGAGCCACGTTGTAGTCGGGCGCCAGAGTCTCCTCCGCGTCCCATCTCTCGACCTCAAAGGTTGCTGCGAGATCCTCGGGTCCACGACTGGCTGCATACCGTCCGCACATACGTGCAACACTGCCAGATTCCGCGCCACGAAAGGGAGCCACCGCCGACAATGGACAGCACCGCATCCACCTCGCTGGCCTCGCTCAGCTCCCTGTGGGACGAGGTTTTCGGCACCCAGCCGGACCCCGACCTGTGGGTGGTGATCGCCACCATGGCCGCGGCCCTCGCGGCGATCGTCCCGCACGGCGTCTGGCGTGTCTCCCGCAACGCCATCACCATCGCGCACGAGGGCGGCCACGGTCTGGTCGCCCTGCTGACCGGGCGCAGCCTCAGCGGCATCCGGCTGCACTCCGACACCAGCGGCCTGACCGTCAGCCGCGGCAAGCCGACCGGCCTCGGCATGATCCTCACGGCGGCGGCCGGGTACACCGCTCCCCCGCTGCTCGGCCTCGGCGGCGCCGCGCTGCTCGGCGCGGGCCACATCACCCTGCTGCTGTGGGTGGCCACGGCCCTGCTCATAGCCATGCTGGTGATGATCCGCAACGCGTACGGCGCGCTCACCGTGATCCTCACCGGCGGCACCTTCCTGCTGGTGTCCTGGCTCGCCGGACCCCAGGTACAGGCCGCGTTCGCGTACGCCGTGGTGTGGTTCCTGCTCCTCGGCGGCGTCCGCCCGGCCTTCGAACTCCAGGCGAAGCGGACCCGGGGCGGCGCGGGCGACTCCGACGCGGACCAGCTGTCACGGCTGACGCACGTACCGGCCGGGCTGTGGCTGTTCCTCTTCCACACCGTGTCGCTGTGCTCGCTGATGGGCGGCGGGCGCTGGCTGCTGGGGCTGTGAGCGGCGGACCACCGCTCACAGGGCGCCGAGCCGCGCCGCGGCCGTCCGCCGCGCTCCCGGGACACCCCTGTCCGGCTCCCCCGGGCGGGCGTCACCGGCGGTGACGGACCGGCGGTTGCCCAGCGCCCTGCCACTAAAGTGGGGCGCATGACCGTGAACCCCGCCCACACCGCCCTCTGGCCAGCCCCGCACGCAAGCGGAGCCGTCGACGCGACGGTTCACGTGCCGGGGTCCAAGTCGGTCACCAACCGCGCTCTCGTCCTGGCCGCGCTGGCCTCCGAGCCGGGCTGGCTGCGCCGCCCGCTGCGTTCCCGCGACACCCTGCTGATGGCCGGCGCGCTGCGCGCGATGGGCGTGGGCATCGAGGAGACCGTCGCCTCCAGCTCGACGGTCGCGGCGGGCCCGGACGCCTCCGGCGAGGCCTGGCGGGTCATCCCCTCGGGCCTGCGCGGCCCGGCCACGGTCGACGTCGGCAACGCCGGCACCGTCATGCGCTTCCTTCCCCCCGTCGCCGCGCTCGCGGACGGTCCCATCCGCTTCGACGGCGACCCGCGGTCGTACGAACGTCCGCTGCACGGCGTGATCGACGCGCTGCGCCTGCTCGGCGCCCGGATCGACGACGACAGCCGCGGCGCACTTCCGCTGACGGTGCACGGCGGCGGCGCCCTGGACGGCGGCCCGGTGGAGATCGACGCGTCGTCGTCCTCCCAGTTCGTGTCCGCCCTGCTGCTCTCCGCCCCGCGCTTCAACCAGGGCGTCGAGGTCCGGCACACCGGCTCGACCCTCCCGTCCATGCCGCACATCCGGATGACCGTGGACATGCTGCGCGCGGTCGGCGCCCAGGTGGACACCCCGGAGTCGGGCGGCGAGCCGAACGTGTGGCGGGTGACGCCGGGCGCGCTGCTCGGCCGCGACCTGATCATCGAGCCGGACCTGTCGAACGCCCAGCCGTTCCTGGCGGCGGCCCTGGTGACCGGCGGCACGGTCGTCGTCCCCGACTGGCCGGCCCACACCACCCAGCCCGGTGACCGGCTGCGGGAGATCTTCACCGAGATGGGTGGTTCCTGCGAACTGACCGAGGCGGGGCTCCGGTTCACCGGTTCGGGTGCCGTCCACGGCATCGACGTGGACCTGGGCGAGGTCGGTGAGCTCACCCCGGGCATCGCCGCGGTCGCGGCGCTCGCCGACTCCCCCTCCACGCTGCGGGGCGTGGCCCATCTGCGGCTGCACGAGACGGACCGGCTGGCCGCGCTCACCAAGGAGATCAACGAACTCGGCGGCGACGTCACCGAGACCGCGGACGGCCTGCACATCCGACCGCGCCGACTGCACGGCGGCATCTTCCACACGTACGACGACCACCGCATGGCGACGGCCGGCGCGATCATCGGGCTGGCGGTGGAGGGCGTCCAGATCGAGAACGTGGCGACGACGGCGAAGACCCTGCCCGACTTCCCCGACCTGTGGACCGGGATGCTCGGGAACTGACGGGCGGACCTGGATCATGCGCCGATACGGCAAGAACACCGACGAGGACGACATCCGTCAGCGCCCGAACCGCAAGGGCAACCGTCCCCGTACGAACATCCGTCCCAAGCACGAGGAGGCCGTCGAGGGCATGGTCCTCACGGTCGACCGCGGCCGGCTGACCTGTCTGGTCGAGGGCCGCGCCGTGATGGCCATGAAGGCGCGCGAACTGGGCCGCAAGGCCGCCGTCGTCGGCGACCGGGTGGCCATCGTCGGCGACCTGTCCGGCGAGAAGGACACCCTCGCCCGCATCGTCCGCATCGAGCCGCGCGGCTCGGTGCTGCGCCGCACGGCCGACGACGACGATCCGTACGAGCGCGTGGTCGTCGCCAACGCCGACCAGCTCGCCATCGTCACCGCCCTCGCGGACCCCGAGCCGCGCCCCCGCCTGATCGACCGCTGTCTGGTGGCGGCCTTCGACGGCGGCCTGACCCCGCTCCTCGTGCTCACGAAGTCGGACCTGGCCCCGCCGGACAAGTTCCTGGAGCTGTACGGAGCGCTGGACATCCCGTACGTGGTGACCAGCCGCGAGGAGCTGCGCAGCGAGGCCGCCGCCGACCGGGTGCGCGAGCAGCTGGACGGCAGGATCACGGCGTTCGTCGGTCACTCGGGCGTCGGCAAGACGACCCTGGTGAACGCGCTGGTGCCGCCCGAGCAGCGCCGGACGACCGGACACGTCAACGCGGTCACGGGCCGCGGCCGGCACACCACCACCTCGGCACTGGCCCTGCCGCTGGCGGGCAGCGCCGGAGGCTGGGTCGTCGACACCCCGGGCGTCCGTTCGTTCGGCCTGAACCACGTCGACCCGTCCCGGGTCATCCACGCCTTCCCCGATCTCGAACCGGGCACCGAGGGCTGCCCCCGGGCGTGCAGCCACGACGAACCGGACTGCGCGCTCGACCAGTGGGTGGCCGACGGCCACGCGGACCCGCAGCGGCTGTACTCGCTGCGCCGGCTGCTGGCCACACGCGAACGCCGCGAGGGCGACTGACGTCCCCGTGTTTGCGCGTGCCCCTGGTCGGTAAGGGCTTCTCCGGGTCGGTGAATGCATAATCGCACCGACCCGGTCCGGGCCGGCAGTCGACGTGCGATGCGGGAGGACAAGACATGGCGTGGCTGCTGGTCGTTGTGGCGGGACTGCTCGAAACCGGCTTCGCCGTCTGCCTGAAGCTTTCCCACGGTTTCACCAGACTCTGGCCCACCGTGGCCTTCTGCGTCTTCGCCCTCGGCAGCTTCGGGCTGCTGACCCTCTCCCTGAAGAAGCTCGACGTCGGTCCGGCCTACGCGGTGTGGACCGGCATCGGCGCGGCGGGCACCGCCATCTACGGCATGATCTTCCTCGACGACCTGGTCTCGGTCCTCAAGATCGTCTCGATCAGCCTGGTCATCGCCGGTGTCATCGGGCTCCAGCTCTCGGGGTCGGCGCACTGAGCACACACCCCCTGAGCGCGCGTGCCGTGAGCGCGTACTCCATGAGCGCGCATGCCGTGAGTGCGCGCCCCCTGGCGGCAGTCGGGCTCGAGGCGCCCGCCCTCAGACTCCGAGCCGGTGGGAGGACGCCAGCGCGGTCCTGACCAGTTCCGCGGCACCGCCCCGGGCGGGCGGCGCGACGACGCACGACAGCGCGAGCCGGGTGACCAGTTCGCAGGTCCGGGTGACCTCGGGGGTGTCCGCCCGGGACAGGGTGAGCGCCGCGACCGCGCGGTCGCGGACCAGTACCACGAAGTCGGCGGGCGAGGGCAGCGGTCCGTCGGCCCGCCGCTGCGCGGGCACCGGAGACGACGAGGGCACGGCGGACAGCGCGGGCGAGGGCAGCCGCTCGCTCCAGCTTCCGGTGAGCATCGCCCGCACCAGCGCGTTGCTGCGGGCCGTCGAGGTGGTCCACTCGGCGGTCGCGGCCAGCCGGTCCCGCGCGTCCGTGTGAGCGGCCAGGGCCCGGTCGACACCCGCGAGATAGGCGTCGGCCTCCCGCCGTACGAGGGCGCGCGCCAGGCCTTCCTTGCTCCCGAACTCGTTGTAGAGCGTCTGGCGTGACACTCCGGCCACCGCGGCCACATCGACCATCCGCACCGCGGACCACGGCCGGCGCGCGAGTGCCGTATAGGCGGCGTCCAAGAGCGATTCGCGCGCTGCGGGCATCATCGCCTCCTCGGGGCGAGCGGCTCTGGAGCCAGGTTTGACGCGTGCGGAAGCACTGTCAAGGGGTCGCGGCGGCCCCGCGGGGCGCGCAACCGAAGCCGTGCGCGCCCGGACCGGGCACGAGCCCCCGGGGCCGCTCCCCCACCGGGCGCCGGCGCGGCCGGGCCCGCGGATCACCTGCCGGTCCTGTGTAGCCCCGTCACGACGCGGGCAGATACGGTTCACCCATGCCCGACTACCGCGATGACCTGCGCCTCGCCCATGTCCTGGCGGACGCCGCCGACGCCGCGACGATGGACCGCTTCAAGGCGCTCGACCTGAAGGTCGAGACCAAGCCGGACATGACACCGGTGAGCGAGGCGGACAAGGCCGCCGAGGAACTCATCCGCGGCCATCTCCAGCGGGCCAGGCCGCGCGACGCGGTCCTCGGCGAGGAGTACGGCATCGAGGGCACGGGCCCCCGCCGCTGGGTCATCGACCCGATCGACGGCACCAAGAACTACGTCCGCGGTGTGCCCGTGTGGGCCACGCTGATCTCCCTGATGGAGGCGGGCGAGGGCGGCTACCAGCCGGTCGTCGGCGTCGTCTCCGCCCCCGCGCTCGGCCGTCGCTGGTGGGCGGCGAAGGGGCACGGCGCGTTCACCGGCCGCAGCCTGTCCTCCGCGTCCCGTCTGCGGGTGTCCGAGGTCTCGCGGATGGCCGACGCGTCCTTCGCGTACTCCTCGCTGTCCGGCTGGGAGGACCAGGGCCGTCTGGACGGTTTCCTCGATCTCACGAAGGCGGTCTGGCGCACCCGCGGTTACGGCGACTTCTGGCCGTACATGATGGTCGCCGAGGGCTCGGTCGACATCTGCGCCGAACCCGAGCTGTCGCTCTGGGACATGGCGGCGAACGCGATCATCGTGACCGAGGCCGGCGGCGCCTTCACCGGCCTCGACGGACGCCCCGGCCCGCACAGCGGCAACGCGTCCGCGTCGAACGGCCTCCTCCACGACGAGATGCTGGGGTATTTGAACCAGCGCTACTGAGGCGACCGGCGTCCTGACCAACGCGTTTCCCCTGGCTTCAGGCTCCCTGGGCCGTCGTGGGGCCGTCATCGGTGGCCGGGCCGCTCGGGAAAGGCCCGGTTCACCGCCTCCCGCGAGGATCTCGGATCCGGCGCGGCTGCTGAGTCGAGAAACCGTCGTGCGAGGATTCGGCGTCAAGATCTGACCGACCGGGCCGACCGGGCCGACCGAATGGTGCCCGGCGGTCGGCGTGCCGAGGAAGAGCGCATGCGTACCGACACGATCAACGCCGGGCGGACCGCCGCCGTCGCCGTGGGAGCGATTCTCGCCACCGGATGCGGCGCGGGCACCGAACCCGCAGACCCGGTCGCGGCTACTGCCTCTGCCGCTTCTTCCTCTTCTTCCTCTTCTTCCTCTTCCTCGGCATCGGTGCCCTTCGGCCAGAAGGCCGTTCGGACGGACCTGCGAGCGGCCGTCGCGGCAGCGGGACTGACGGGCGGCAAGGTGGTGGCGGGGCTCGGCGTTCCCCAGCGGCCACAGACCCGCGCCGACACCGGTAAGGGACGCAAAGCCGCCGCTCTCGCCACCCGGCTGACTCCCTGCGTGGTCTCCTACCACTCCCCGGACGCCGCCGATCCGGCAAACACACCGGCTGACGCACCGGCTGACGCGCGGCGGCAACTGAAAGTCGTGCTGTCCGGTCTCGTGGCGCGGGGCTGGAAAGAGAGCACGCCGCCGCAGGAGGAACCGGTCGGGGACAACGGCACCTCCTTCATGGCTTCGTACGCGAAGAAGGGCTGGCACCTCTACGCCCGGCATGTCGCAGCGCCGTCGCTCGACCGGATGACGGTCATGGCCACGGAGGAAGCCTGCTTCGGCCGGCTCACCGATGAGGAGCGAGCCCTCATCGAGGGCTGAAGGGTGTCGCACAAGTCCGGCGCGACGTGATGGCGCACCTCGCCCGGCCGGGTGTTCCCTACCGGCGCCACCGAGTGGCCGGAGGCGGCCGTGACATGACGGTGGCTCGCACGGCCGCCGCCGGGCGGCCTGCCGCGGGCACGCCCGAGGAATCGCTCGTCGAGCGGTCCGGTCCGCCGCCCTGACGGTCCCGCCTCGCCGTACGGCGTCCCGGGGACCGGCGATACCGCTGGGGCGCCTGCGCGGCCCTGCCTGACCCCGGGACCGCTGAGCAACCCCGGGCGCCCCCGAACTCGCGGCACGCGCCCCCTTGTTGACCCTCTCTTTAACTGCGACTCTGAGAGCTCCCCCACTTGTGAACTTGTGAACCGCTTCTCTTTGCGCTCCGTCGAGGAGCCGGGGAGCCCGCGGCTCACCGAGGAGGTGGCTCCAGCCCATGCTCGTCCGCGACGCCATGAGCACGGTGGTCCTCACCATCGGCCCGGCACACACCCTCCGCCAGTCGGCCCGTCTGATGTCCGCACGCCACGTCGGCGCGGCCGTGGTCCTCGACGAGGACTCGTCCGGCCTCGGCATCCTCACCGAGCGCGACATCCTCAACTCCCTCGCCCACGGCCAGAACCCGGACTCGGAGACAGCCGGCAGCCACACCACCACCGACGTCGTCTTCGCGGCGCCCACCTGGACCCTGGAGGAGGCCGCGGCCGCGATGTCGCACGGCGGCTTCCGGCACCTGGTCGTGCTCGACGGCAACGGTCCGGTGGGCATCGTCTCGGTCCGCGACATCATCCGCTGCTGGGCACCCGTCCGGCAGCAGGTACCGGCCTGAGCGGACCGCCGGGTCCGGCGCGAGCACGTCGGCGCGCCCGAACGGACCGACAGATCCCGTCCGACACCCAGGCGGGCCCGAACTCCCGGGCGAATCCCGGAGGTTCGGGCCCGCCGTCCACACCCGGCACACCGGACTCACCCCGGAGCTGGACCCTGTCCAAGTCAGGTGAAGATCTAAAACCACACTCATTCGGGATCTGGTTCACCTGCTGTTAGGCTGACCGGTATGAGTGACCTGTTGGAACGCCTGCGCGGACGTGGATGGCGTATGACCGCGCAGCGACGTGTCGTGGCCGAGGTCCTCGACGGCGACCACGTCCACCTGACGGCCGACGAGGTGCACGCCCGCGCCGTGGCCAAGCTGCCCGAGATCTCCCGGGCGACCGTCTACAACACGCTGGGCGAGCTGGTCTCGCTCGGTGAGGTGCTGGAAGTCGCCACGGACAAGCGCGCCAAGCGCTACGACCCGAACGCGCACCGTCCGCACCACCACCTGGTGTGCGCCCGGTGCGGGGCGATCCGCGACGTCCATCCGATCGGCAACCCGCTCGGCGACCTCCCCGACTCGGAGCGCTTCGGCTTCACCGTCTCGAACGTCGAGGTGACCTACCGCGGCGTCTGCCCCGACTGCGCGGCCATGGCGGCGTAGAGGCACGCGGACGCCCACGCACGCACACGAACCCCGGCACGCCACGCGCGCCGGGGCTTTTCGTTCCCGCGTGGTGGCGGCTGCTTCCCGTTCGCTGTTCGCTGTCGCGTTTCCGCGCAGGCCCGCAAACGCACCGAGGGCCGGAACCCTTTCGGATTCCGGCCCTCGGCCTTCAGTAGCGGGGACAGGATTTGAACCTGCGACCTCTGGGTTATGAGCCCAGCGAGCTACCGAGCTGCTCCACCCCGCGTCGATGAACTGAACAGTACGTCAAGAGCGTGGCCCGCGCAAATCCATTGACCAGGGGGTCCGAAGGCCGTCCTCCGGCCCCCGGCGCCCCCGCGCCCGGGGCGGTTCCCCGGGCGACGGGGCCCGGCCGGGGTGCCCGGTCGGCCCGGACACCCGGCCGCCTCTCACGCGGACAGTTCCTCCCGCAAGGCGTCCCGCAGCCGCGCCGCCCGCTCGGAGACCTCCGCCGGCCCCAGCGACACGGCCCGGTCGGCCCAGCGCTGCCCCTCGGCGAGCTCCCCGCGCCGCGCGTACACGAGCGCCAGCCGGAGCGCAGCCCGCCCGTGGCCCGCGTCGGCCGCGCGAGTCCACCACAGCGCCGCTTCCGGCTCGCTCCCCTCGCGGGCGAGCAGCAGCCCGAGGTTGAAGGCGCCGTTGCGCGATCCGGCCTCGGCGGCCTCGCGGTACCAGCGCGCCGCCTCCACCACATCGCCCCGCGCGGCGGCCAGCATCCCGACCCGCACCTGCGCACGCCGGTGCCCCTGGGACGCGGCGCGCTCGTACCACTCCTCGCATTCGCTCTTCTCCTGCGCGGGCTCCCCGAGTTCGTGCGCGGGCGCCGGGGGCCGCCGGGCGTCGAGCACGGCGGCGAGCCGGTAGGCGGCCTCGGCGCTGCCCCCTCCCGCGGCGCACCGCAGATGCCTCTCGGCAGCCGGCTCGTCGCCCTCTCTCAGCCGCGCGATGCCCACCTGGAGCGCCGCCTCCGTGTGTCCGGCGGCGGCGGCACGCTCGTACCACCGCAGCGCCGCGGCGTCGTCGCCCTCCGTGGCGCGTCCCGCGTGCAGGATGCCGAGGTTGAACGCGGCGTCCACGCTCCCGGCCTCCGCGGCCTTGGAGAACCACGGCTCGGCCCCGGCCCCGTCGCCACCCTGGAGCAGCAGGATCGCCAGGGCGTTGGCGGCCTCGCGGTGACCGGCGTACGCGGCCCTGCGGTACCACTGCTCGGCCTGCGCGGTCCGCCCCTGCTCGGCGCAGAGCAGCCCGAGGTTGTACGCGCCGTTCACGTCGCCCGCGTCCATCGCGGCCCGGTACCACCGCTCGGCGGTCTGGGTCTCACCCCGCTCGGCGTGCAGCGCGCCCAGCGCGTTGGCGGCGTTCCCGTCCCCGTCCTGCGCGGCCCGCAGCCACCAGACGGCGGCGCTGTCGGGGTCCCCGGCGTCGCGCAGCAGGAATCCGAGGGCGCATGCGGCGCGCGCCTCCCCGTCCTTGGCGGACGTCAGATACCAGCGCCCGGCCTCCTTGAGGTCGCCGCGCTTCTCCAGGATCGCCCCGAGATGCAGTGCGGCCCTGCGGTGCCCGCGCGCGGCGGCCTGCCGGTACCACTGCTCGGCGGCCTGTCCCGCGGCCCCGATGACACCGTTGTCGCCCACGGCCTCGCCCGAGTCCAGGGCTTTGCGGTCGAGCGCGCGCGCCAGCCGGTACGCGGCCTCGCGGTGCCCGCGCTCCGCGGCGGCCCGCATCCACTGCTCGGCACCCACGTCGCTACGATGCTCCAGCAGATCGGCGAGGGCGTACGCGCCCAGGGCGTGGCCCTGTTCGGCGGACTGGCGCAGCCAGTACTCGGCGGCGGGCTCGTCACCGCGCTCGCGGTGGTGCCGGCCGAGCGCGTGCGCCGCGGCGGCGCTGCCGGCCACGGCGGCGATCCGCCACCATCCGGCGGCCTCGTCGGCATATCCGCGCTGGTAGAGGAGGACACCCAGATTGTTGGCTGCGGCACGGTCGCCCGCGGCGGTGGCCGCGCGCAACTGCGGTTCGGCCGCGTCGAGATCGCCGCGGCGCAGCAGCATGGCCCCGAGGACGCTCATCGCCTCGACGTCGCCGGCCTCCGCGGCCGACCACCGGCGCGCCTCCTCGGCAGCCTCGCCGGTCTCGTCCCGGTCGGAAGGCTGCGTGAGATCCACAGGCCGCTCAAAGTCGGCAGACTGCGCAAACCGCCCTGTATCCAACAGAGTTGCCTTGTCCCCCATAACGTCCATCGTCGCACCACCTGCAACCCGGATACACCTGGTATACCGCAGCCCGTAAGGTCACTTCAGCGTTTTGTCGACATGCCCACAGAGAGACAAGTCAAACACAGAACGCTCAACTCCCCTCGCATGTCGCGGCACTTCATGCGAGTGACCAGGTCACCGGCGCTCCCCGGCGTGGCGTCACACGTCGAAGGCCCGGATCCATGAACTGGATCCGGGCCTTCGACTTCAGTAGCGGGGACAGGATTTGAACCTGCGACCTCTGGGTTATGAGCCCAGCGAGCTACCGAGCTGCTCCACCCCGCGCTGTTGTTCCTCAACCGTACCACGGCGCGGGGTGGGTCCTGATCAGCTGCTTCCGGGGCTCTTCTCGCTGCTCGGACTGCTGCTGGGGCTGCTGCTCGGACTGGGACCGCCGCCGGAACCGCCGCTCTTGTCGGTGCCCTTGCCGTCCGTCTTGTCCGCGCCGGAACCGCCGGCGGCCTTGTCCGCCTTGGCCTGCGCCTCCTCGGCCCGCTTCAGCGCGTCCTCGAGGTCGTTCTGGGCCTCGCCGTACGCCTTCCAGTCACCCTTCTTGAGGGCTTCCTGCCCCTGGTCGAAGGCCTTCTGCGCGTCGGCGAGCGCGGCCTGGACCGTCGGGTTGCTCGACGTGGGCGGTTTCGTGGTGCCCTCGTCCGGCGGCTCGGTCGAACTCTCCGCCTCGAAGACCTTGTTGAGCGCCTGGCCCAGCGTGTCCTCGAAGGCGGTGTTGCCTCCGTAGGTCACCAACACCTTGCGCAGCAGCGGGTACTTGAGGTCGCCACCGCGGACGTAGACCGGTTCCACGTAGAGCAGTCCGCCGTCCAGCGGAACGGTCAGCAGGTTGCCGTACTCGACCTCCGAGTCGCCGCCTCTGAGGAGCCTGATCGACTCGGCGATGGACGGCTCGGAGTTGAACTGGCTCTGCACCCGCTTGGGTCCGTCGACCGTTCTGCCGGTCGGCAGTTTCAGAATGCTGATCTTGCCGTAACCAGCTGTCCCCGCCTCGGCGTTGACCGACACGAACGCGCTCAGGTTGTCACGGCCGTTCGGCGTCATCGTCGTCGTCAGCGAGAACGCCTGCGACGAGTCCCCCGGCAGCTTCATGCTCAGGTAGTACGGAGGCACCGCGCTGCCCGACTTGTTGGTCGGGTCGTCCGGCACCTGCCACACCTCGCTGCCGCTCAGGAACGTCTGGGCGTCCTTCACGTGGTAGCGGGTGAGCAGCTCGCGCTGGACCTTGAACAGGTCCTGCGGATACCGCAGATGGGCCATCAGCTCCGGCGAGATCGACTTCCTCGACTCCACCGTGTCCGGGAACGCCTTCATCCAGGTCTTCAGGACCGGGTCCTTGGTGTCCCACTGGTAGAGCTTGACCGCGCCGGTGTACGCGTCGACGGTCGCCTTCACCGAGTTGCGGATGTAGTTGACCTGGTTCTGCTGGGCCACCACCGCGCGCTGGTCGTTGGCCGCCGTCAGCGAGTCCGCCGTGGTGTCGCCGAGCGTGGTGCGCGAGGCGTACGGATAGCCGTTGGTGGTGGTGTACGCGTCGACGATCCACTGGATCTTCCCGTCGACGACCGCCGGGTAGGCGTCGCCGTCGATGGTCAGCCAGGGGGCCACCGCCTCGACCCGCTCCTTGGGCGTGCGGTTGTAGAGGATCCGCGAACCCTCGCCGATCGCGCCCGAGTACATGATCTGCGGCTCGCCGAACGCCACCGCGTACGCGGCGCGGTTGACCGGGCCGGAGAGGCTGATGCCGCTCTTGCCCTTGTAGCTGGTGGTCTTCTCACCGCTGTCGTCGGAGTAGTCGATCTCCTTCTGGGGACCGCCGACGATCGAGTACTGGGTGGTCTTCTCTCCGTAGTAGATCTGCTGCTGGTACGCGCCCAGGTCACCCTTGGACGGCAGGTCGTACTCGGTGAAGACCGGACGGCCCTCGCTGTCGGCCGTGGTGCCCTTGGACGCGACGACGCCGTATCCGTGCGTGTACCGGAAGTGGTCGTTGATCCAGTTGCTCTTCGGGATGCCCGCGAGGTTCAGCTCGCGCAGACCGATGACCGTGTCCTGGTCCTTGCCGTCCTTGGTGTACCGGTCGACGTCCAGGTTCGACGGGAAGCCGTAGTAGTTCCGCACCTGCTGGAGCTGCTGGAAGGTCGGCGACACGATGTTCGGGTCCATCAGCCGGATGCTGGCGACGGTGTCGGCGTCGTCACGGAGCTCGGCCTTGTCCTTGGTGTCGCTCGCCCCCGCGTAGTCCTGCACGTCGGTGCCGGCGATCCCGTACGCGTCGCGGGTCGCCTTGAGGTTCTTCTCGACGTACGGCGCTTCCTTGGCCTGCTCGTTCGGCTCGACCTGGAACTTCTGGACTATCGCGGGGTACAGGCCGCCGATGAGGACGGCCGAGAGCACCATGAGGCCGAAGCCGATCACCGGCAGCTGCCAGGTGCGCCGCCACAGCGTCGCGAAGAAGAGCAGCGCGCAGATGACGGCGATGCAGAACAGGATCGTCTTGGCCGGCAGGTACGCGTTCGCGTCGACGTACCGCAGACCCGTCCAGTTGCCGGTCGCCTTGAAGTCACTGGACTTCACCGCGAGCCCGTACCGGTCGAGCCAGTAGGCGACCGCCTTCAGGGCGACGAAGACGCCGAGGAGCACCGAGAGGTGTCCGGTGGCCGCGGCCGTGGCACGCGCTCCGGGGCTCGTGATCCGCAGACCGCCGTACAGGTAGTGCGTGAGCGCGGCGGCGATCAGGGAGAGCACGGCGGCGGCGAAGCCGAAGCCGAGCAGGAAGCGGTACCAGGGCAGGTCGAAGGCGTAGAACGAGACGTCGAGGTGGAACTGGGGGTCCTTCTGGTGGAAGGGAACCCCGTTCACCCACATCAGCCACGTGCGCCACTGGCCCGAGGCGGACGCGCCGGCGATCAGCCCCACCAGGGAGGTGATCGCGAGCAGCAGCCAGCGCTTGTAGGGCGCGATGCCCATGCGGTACCGGTCGAGGCTCTGCTGCTCCATCGACATGGCGCTCAGCGGCGGGCGCAGCCGGTGCGCCAGCCAGATGTTGAAGCCCACTGCGGCCGCCATCAGCAGACCGAAGACGAAGAAGAGCCCGATCTTGGTCCACAGTGTGGTGGTGAAGACCGACGAGTAGTGAACCGAGCGGTACCAGAGCCAGTCCGTCCAGAACCCCGCGAACATGACGAAGGCCATGGCCAGTACGGCCAGCACGCCCAGTGTCATGAGCAGGGTCCGGACACGCCGGGACGGCCGGCCCACTCTGATCCGTGGCCCCGTCGGGCCTCCGCCGCGGTCCGGCATCTGGAAAGCCAAGGTGCGCACCTCGAAGTCGCTGTCGAATCCTTCAGGCCTCCGTGTCGGAGGACCGTCAGCAAGGCTCCGTGATCGAGGAGCCTCATCTATGCAACTTACTCACGCTTTACTCGGTTCCCGATTCAGGTTACGAACGAGGCAGGATTGTGACCATGTCCAACACTCCCATGGCAGCGAGCCCCCTGACCCGGGCCGTACTCGAGATCGACGAGTACGCCTCCGGCCTCGGCTGGGATCAGCCCGCCCGCCTTTTCGCCCTCGTAGACACCGCACGGCTGCGGGCCCAGGAACCCGGCCTCGCCGCTCAGCTCGGCCTGGAGCACGAGCAGGAGACCACCGGTCTCACCCCCGTCGAGCAGGAGGAGATCCCTGCCGGCAAGCCGCTGGACGAGTTCCTCGGCACCATCGCCTGGCCCGACGCCGTCGTCGGCTGCGCGCTCACCGTGGAGCGGCTGATGCTGCCGCCGTCCGCGGAGAACTCGGTCCCGGAGGGTCTGAGCGGCAAGAAGCTCACCCAGTGGGTCGCGGCGCACCCGGACCGCCAGGAGGTGCGCATGACGGTCGGTGTCCTGCGCGACGGCACCCGCGACTCGGCGCTGCGGCTGCGCGAGAAGGACGCGGCGACGGAGGTGCTCACCGGCGCGGGCCTCGTGCCGGGACTGGCGGAGGCGCTGTCGGCGACCTTCGCGGACTGATCCGCGCACGGACGCGGCAGGGGGCGCCCCGCGACTCGCGAGGCGCCCCCTGCCGTGGGCGGGCGGTGTCCGTCAGCCCTTGGTGCCGCACTTGGGCAGGTCGGACGTCCGGCCCGCGTTGATGTCCTTGAGGGCCTTCATCGCGTCGTCGAGGGTGTCGACCTTGACGAGCCTGAGTCCGTCGGGGGTGTCCTCGGCGGCCTCGGCGCAGTTGTCCTTGGGCGTCAGGAAGTACTGGGCGCCCTTGTTGCGCGCGCCGACCGTCTTCATGTCGATGCCGCCGATCGGGCCGACCTTGCCGTCGTCGTCGATGGTGCCGGTGCCGGCCACGAACTTGCCTCCGGTGAGGTTCCCCGGAGTGAGCTTGTCCACGATGCCGAGCGAGAACATCAGACCCGCGCTCGGGCCGCCGACGTCGGCGAGCTTGATGTCGATGGTGAACGGGAACGTGTGGTCGATCCCGGCCGAGATCCCGACGACCGCGCGGTCGGCGCTGTCGTCGTCGGACTTGACCGTGGTGATCGTCACATCCTTGGTCGCGGTCGCCGTCGTGTGTTCCTTCGTGGCGGCGGCCTGCTCCTTGGCGGGCACGATCCTGAACACGACCTTGTCACCGGGCTTGTGCTTGGTGACGAGCTTCCCGACGTCCTCGGGCTCCTTCACGGCCGTACCGTCGACGGCCTTGATCACGTCACCCGCGTGCAGCCGTCCCTCGGACGGAGAGTCCTTGACGACGGTGGAGACGATCACCCAGGACTTCACGGGGATGCCCAGTTCCTTCAGGGCGGACACCTTGGCGCTCTCCTGCGACTGGCTGAACTCCTCGGCGTTCTCCTGCGTCGACTCCTGCTCGGTCTTGCCGTTCGGGTAGAGCGTGTCGTGCGGCACGATCTTGCTGTCGTGCGCCAGCCAGCCGTACACGGCCTCGACGAGGTTCATGTTGTAGTCGGCGCTCGTGACCCGGACCGTGGTCATGTTCAGGTGTCCGGTCGTCGGATACGTCTTGCGCCCCGAGATCTGCAGCACCGGCTCACCGTCGTGGTCACCCAGCGTGTTCACCGTGGGACCCGGTGACATCTCCGAGTACGGCACTTTGATGAACACTCCCGCGCACAGGAGCGCGATCAGGATCAGAGTGGAGGCGAGCATCGTCGCGGTGCGGCGTGGCATGGAACGACAGTACGGGACGGTGGTGTAGGCGCACCGTCGGGGCCGTCCGTACGTGGTGGGCCCGGAACACGCCCGAAAGGCACGAAAAAGCGTGTTCCGGACGGGCACCCCGAGGCACTCCGCACGGGACCCTTCGATCCCGGCCCGAGACCTTTCCGAGCGGGCCCGGGACGGTTCGGAGCCGACCCGGGATGGTTCGGAGCCAGCCCGGGACAGCGGACACGGCCCCTCGAACACACGGACGCGTCGCGCGAGCCCGGAGGGACCGACCGGTGGACCTCAGAGCGCGTCGGAGTGTGACTTCTCCCGGGCCCCGGTCCGCTCCATGGCCTCACGGAAGCGCGTGTATCCGGCGAGCTCGACACCGTCTCCCGCGGCCTTGCGATTCCGGCCGGCCCAACTGCCCCACAGACTGGCACCGATCGCGGCCATCAGCGGAATCAGCAACCAGGCAAGCGCCGCCATGTCGACCTCCCAACCCCAAGAGCGACCGCTACTGACTGATCAGCAGATTAACCATCCGCAGTGCCAACGCTCGCGGCAGGGCCCCGGTTACGCAACCGGACGGCGGTTATCGGTCGATCGGACCCGGATGGGTGCCGGTCGCCGGAGGATCCGGCCGCTCTCAGCAGGCGCCGACCCATTCCTGCGAGCCGTCGGAGAACCTCTGGTGCTTCCAGATCGGCACCTCGTGCTTGAGGTCGTCGATGAGCTTGCGGCAGGCCTCGAAGGCCTCGCCACGGTGCGGGCACGACACGGCGACGATCACGGCCAGGTCCCCGACCCGCAGGTCGCCCACCCGGTGAACGGCCGCCAGCGCCCGTACCGGATAGGCGGCCGCCACCTTCTCCGCGACGCGACGCATCTCCGCCTCGGCGGTGGGGTGGGACGAGTACCCGAGCTCGTCGACGTCGGCGCCGCCGTCGTGGTTCCGCACGGTCCCCACGAACAACGCGGTCCCCCCGGCGGCGTCGTCCCCCACCGCCTTGAAGACCTCGTCCAGGGAGAGCGGTTCGTCGCGGATCGCGAGCAGCCTGATCGGGTCCTGCGCGGCCCGCTCACCGGGGTGGTCGTAGGTAGATGCCATGCCCCCCATCGTGCCGCACCCCGCCGACCCGGTGGAATACGGCTTTCACCCGGCACGCACGCGTACCGCTTGGAGCCTCCTCCAGACGGCCCGGCACGGCGCGGCACGGCGGGGTCGGTCTGGGGCTCAGCCCGACACGGCGCGGCACGGCGGGGCCGATCGAGGGCAGCGCGCCTCAGCCCGGCACGGCACGGCACGGCACGGCACGCAAAGGTGCAGCCCGGCACGGCACGGGCTCAGCC
Source organism: Streptomyces sp. NPDC002698 (assembly GCF_042888945.1). Lineage (NCBI taxonomy): Bacteria > Bacillati > Actinomycetota > Actinomycetes > Kitasatosporales > Streptomycetaceae > Streptomyces > Streptomyces sp. NPDC002698. Next base: position 267,458 of record NZ_JBIAQM010000001.1, on the reverse strand, counting down.
CTGCACTGCCCGGCTCAGCCCGGACCGGCTCAGCCCGGCGTGGCCCGCGGCCCAGCGCGACGCGGCCCGTCTGGGACCGGCGGGCCCGTCGGGGATTGTCGAGGACCAGCGCCGCCTGTCGAGAACCGTCGGGGACCAGCGCCGCCCCGCGAGAACCGGCGTGGCTCGTCGGCGGTCACCCCGGTGGCGTAGCGGCGCGGATCCGTTGTCAGAACCTGCGCCGGGCCTTCCGGGCCCGGCGGACCACCGCCGCCGCGCCCAGCAGGGCCACCGTCGCGCCCGCGGCGCCCGCCGCGGTCGCGTCCTTGCGGCCCAGCCTCCGGCCGGCCACCGTGTGGCGCCCCGCGACCTCCTCCAGCAGTTCCGCCAGGACCTCCTCGTTGGTCCAGCGCGGCCGCCACCCGGCATCGTGCAGGCGGCTCCCGCTCACCACCCAGGGGTACATCGTGTAGGCGAGGTCCCCGGCGGGCGAGGGAGTGAGCCCGATCCGGTGAAGCCGGGCGGCGGCGCCCAGCGCGACCGCGGAGGGAAGCTCCATCCGCCGGATCCCGCTCAGCTCCTCCACCTCCTCCTGCTCCAGCCAGCCGTCGCACCCGACGGCCAGCTCGCCCTCGACCTTCTCGACGACCGCGTACTCCAGCGCGGCGCACAGGTCCTCGACGTGACAGAACTGCCACACGGGCCTCGACCCCGCCACGACGAGCAGCCGAGGGGACTCGAAATACCTGGTCAGCGCGGTGTCCGTACCGCCGCCGACGAGTACCGCGGGCCGTACGACGGTCACGTTCAGCCCGGGGTGCGCCCGCGGCGCGCGGCGCGCGAGCCGCTCGATCTCCAGCAGGTCGCCGACACCCGTCGCCTCCGCCGTCGCCCGCAGTTCGGCGTCCTCGGACAGGGGCAGTTCATTGTCGGGCAGCGCTCCGTAGACCATCGCCGACGTGCACAGCACGACCCGGTGGACCCCGGCCGCCGCGGCGGCGGTGAGCACGGTCTGCGTCCCCCGGACGTTGTAGGCGGTCCGGGCCGCCGCGTCCGTCTCCAGATCGAGGTCGAGCGCCAGATGGACCACGACGTCCGCCCCGCGCAGTTTCTCGGCGATCGCCGGGTCCCGGACGTCCAGGATGTGCCACTCGGCGTCGGCGCACTCGCCACGCCGCTCGTCGATGGCGACGACCCGCTTGATCTCCTCGCTGGCGGCCAGCCGCTCGGTGAGCAGCGCGCCCACACCGGCCGCCGCGCCGGTGACCGCGACGACGGGGCCGCGCGAGGCTGGGCTGGTTGAGTGGTTTCGCGCTGCGCGAACCTGCGGATCTGGGGAACTCACCGGGCGTCTCCAGCGGTTGTCTTCAGTAATGGACGCGTCTGACGCGTCCCTACCAGTTGGCATCCATCCTGCCGCAGGCGACGAGTCGGCGAAGCACCGAGGCCCGATCGGGTTCAGGTGTCTACGCTGGGTGGTGTTGTGGGCAGTCGCCGTCGGAACGAACCGGCGGCCTTACCAGCCGAGGAATCCCGTGAGTGACACCCCATTCGGATTCGGCCTTCCGCCGGAGGAGCCGGACAACGGCGACGAGGGCAAGAAGAAGGACCAGCAGAGCGGTGGTGGTCAGGGACCGTTCGGTTTCGGGCTGCCCGGAGCCGGAGGCCCAGGAGCCGACAATCCGCTCGCAGCCATGTTCGGTTCGATGAACCCGAACGACCTGGGCGCCGCGTTCCAGCAACTGGGACAGATGCTCTCGTACGAGGGCGGCCCGGTGAACTGGGACATGGCCAAGCAGATCGCCCGGCAGACGGTCGCCCAGGGCACCTCCGACGGCACCAAGGACGCGAGCGTCGGACAAGCCGAGCGGCTCGCGGTCGAGGAGGCCGTCCGTCTGGCCGATCTGTGGCTGGACGACGCGACGTCCCTGCCGTCCGGCGCGGCCTCCGCGCTGGCCTGGAGCCGGGCGGAGTGGGTCGAGGCGACCCTGCCGGTGTGGAAGGAGCTCGTCGACCCGGTCGCCGAGCGGGTCGGCGCGGCCATGGGCGATGTGCTGCCCGAGGAGATGCAGGCCATGGCGGGCCCGCTGATCGGCATGATGCGATCCATGGGCGGCGCCATGTTCGGTACGCAGATCGGCCAGGCCGTGGGCGTGCTCGCCGGAGAGGTCGTCGGCTCGACCGACATCGGTCTGCCGCTCGGCCCGGTCGGCAAGGCCGCGCTCCTGCCGCTGAACATCGAGTCGTTCGGCAAGGACCTGAGCGTCCCCCAGGAAGAGGTACGGCTCTACCTCGCCCTGCGCGAGGCCGCCCACCAGCGCCTCTTCGCCCACGTGCCGTGGCTGCGCTCGCACCTGTTCGGCGCTGTCGAGGGATACGCGCGCGGGATCAAGGTCGACACCGCGAAGCTGGAGGACGTGGTCGGCCAGTTCGACCCGCAGAACCCCGAGGAGCTCCAGCAGGCACTCCAGCAGGGCATGTTCCAGCCCGAGGACACGCCGGAGCAGAAGGCGGCGCTGGCCCGCCTGGAGACGGCGCTCGCACTGGTCGAGGGCTGGGTCGACGCGGTCGTCCACTCGGCGGCCAAGCCCCGGCTCTCGTCGGCCGACGCGCTGCGCGAGACGCTGCGCCGCCGTCGCGCCACGGGCGGTCCCGCCGAGCAGACGTTCGCCACCCTGATCGGTCTGGAGCTGCGCCCGCGCCGGCTCCGCGACGCCTCGCGCCTGTGGGCCTCGCTCACGGACGCGCGCGGTGTCGACGGCCGGGACGGCCTGTGGGCCCACCCGGACATGCTGCCGACGGCGTCCGACCTGGACGACCCGGACGGCTTCGTGCACCGCGAGCACATGGACTTCTCGGAGATCGACAAGATGCTCGGCGAGGCCGCGAGCGGCACCGCCGAGAAGCCGGACCTGAAGAAGCACGACGACACGGAGGACTCCGGCAAGGGCGACGGCGCCGAGTGAGCCTGCACGACGACGCGGCCCTCGTGCTGAAGAACCACGAGGGCCAGGAAGAGCTGCGCCAGGTCTATCTGGACCACCTGTCCGCGCATCCGGACGGGATGTGGAAGTCCTGCCGGACCGGGCATCTCACGGCGAGCGCCCTGGTGATGGACCCGTCACGCGGCCGCGTCCTGCTGACGCTGCACCGCAAGCTCCAGATGTGGCTCCAGACGGGCGGACACTGCGAGCCGGGCGACTCGACCCTGGCCGAGGCCGCCCTGCGCGAGGCGGCGGAGGAGTCGGGCATCGAGGGTCTGACCCTGCTGCCGGGCGGCCCCGTGACGCTGGACCGGCACGCCATCCCGGCGCCGTGCCACTGGCACCTGGACGTCCAGTACGCCGTCCTCGCCCCCGCCGACGCCGTCGAGGCCATCAGCGACGAGTCCCTCGACCTGCGCTGGTTCGCCTACGACGAGGTCGCCGAGGCGGCCGACGATTCTGTCGTACGGCTCCTGGAGGCGGCCCGCGCCCGGCTGTGACCGGCGCGCGGCCGGGCAGGGGTGAGGGGCGACCGCCCTTGCGGTCGCCCCTCACCTGTCCGACCTCCGTTCGCCCGGCCCGTCGCCTTCCGGGACGGGCGGACGTCAGCTCCAGGCGTTGCCCTGGTTCTGCGCTTGCACGCCCTGCTGCCCCATGCCGTACTGGGCACGCAGCCCCTGGCCGATCACCGCGTTCTGCGGCGGCAGCAGTTCACTGGGCTGAATGAGCGCGTAACCGCTGCCCATGAAGCTGAGCTCCCAGCCCTCACCGGTGTTGCCCCGGCGCCGCCACACTCCCGAGGAGTGGGTCTGGGCCTGCATCTGCACGCGCAGACCGGTGGACCACGCGACGATCGCGTCGGCGTCGCAGTTGACGTACTTGTCCGGGGTGACCTGCATCATCAGCGGCATCCCGGAGGTCATCAGCGCGACCTTGCCGCGTCCCGTGATGTTGAGCTGGTACTTGCCGGAGCCGGAGATGCCGTACTGGCTGTCCACGGCGATGACCTCGTGGTGCAGACCGGAGTCCATCGCCAGCACATAACTGCTGTCGACGGTGAGGCCTTCCTGCTCGATGTCGACCACGTGCACGTGCTGGCCGAGGTTGGCGAGGTAGACCGTGCCCTGCCCGTGGCAGCGCATCAGGTCGAGGCCCTCGCCGGTGTGCGCACGCGAGCGGCGCTGGCCGTTGTTCTGGTACTCGGCGTCGAACTCGACGAGACCCTGGTACGCGACCATGGTGCCCTTGCGGGCGAGGATGTCGTCGTGACCCCCCAGGACGACGCGCAGCATCTGCGAGTTCTGCAGGCTGTAGCGGTCCTGGGTCTGCTGCTCGTTGTAGCCGAAAAGCGGGCTCTGCATGATGTCCTGCTCCCCCTCAGCCCCGGACTCGGAGGCGGTCGGTGCTGTCCTCGCTGGGCTGGACGACGACGATGCCCTGCCCGGAGAACGCCATCTGGTACGCCTCGCCGCTGCCGCGTCCGATCAGCGACTGCGCCTTGAAGCTGCGCTTGCCCTTCACCTTGAGGTTCGGGGACCAGGCGACGAGCGCGTCCGGGTCGACGTACGTCTCGTCCTCACCGCCGCCGCAGTCGACGACGATCGGCTTGCCGCGGGAGGTCAGCGCCACCCAGCCCTGACCGGAGATCTTGGTGTTCCACAGACCCTGTCCGGCGAACTTGGCGAGCCCCTTCACGCGCTCGACGCCCCACGTGAGGTGGGCGTCGAAGGCGAGCAGATTCGTCGCGTTGACGGAGATCGCGTCCCCGTTGAGGTTGATCACGACGACGTTCGCCCCGTAGTCGGCGAGGTAGAGCAGGCCGTCGCCGGAGCACTTCATGAGGGGCGCGCCCTCGCCGGTCATCCAGTCGCGGGCGATCTGGCGTACGGCGGGCGGGTTGGGCTCGTACTGGACGAACCCTTCGTAGGCGACCATCGACCCCACGCGCGCGAGGAGGTCGTTTCCGGTCTGCATGGCGACCTTCAGCATGTGATTGCCGTGGTTCTCCATGCGCGCGGTGACGGGCGCAGGGGCGAAGCCCGCGAGTGGCTGGTTCATGACGGGCTCCCTCAGACCTCGTACGGCTGGACGACGACGAAATTGCCGGGCGCGGCACGGAACTGGAGGTTCACGCTCTCCCCGGTGTCACCGGCGTAGGCGTTCCGGCGCATCCTCACCTGGCTGGAGACGATCACCTGCGCCGCGGCGGACCAGGCGACGACGGCGTTGCAGTCGGCGAACGTCGTGGGCGTCACCGGCAGGACGACGGGCGCGCCGTGCGTCTTGACGACGATGGTGCCCGTCCCCTGGAACTGCATCGTGAACAGGGCGCCCCCGGGGATGCCGTGGCCCTCGATGCGACGGACCTCGTACTGGAGGGACTCGTCGAAGGCGAGGACGTTCTCCGCGGAGACACAGATCGCGTCCCCCTGGAGCTCGATGGGGTGCACATGGGTGGCGTTCTCGGCGAAGAACACCTGGCCCTGGCCGGTGCAGCGCATCAGCTGCATCTCCTGGCCGGTGGCGTTGCCCACGATGCGGCCGGCGAATCCGGCGCCCTTGTAGCTGAAGTCGACCTTGCCCTGGTACAGCACCATGCTGCCTTGGCGGGCGAGTACGGGCTGGCCTCCGACGCCGAGGTCGACACGGATGAGCTTCTTGTTCTGCGGAGTCCACCGCTGGCCGGTGGGCGTCTCCTTGAAGGCTCCCAGCGCCGCGGCCACACCGGCCCCGCCCTGCGGAGCGCCCTGGGGTGCGCCGTAGGGGGACGGGGCGCCGGGCTGGCCCGGGTACTGCCCGGGTGCCTGGCCGGGGATCTGGCCGTACGGCGGCTGCTGGCCGTAGCCGGGGGGCGCCGTCGGGGGCTGCTGGCCGTATCCGGGAGGAGCGGTCGGTGCCTGCTGGCCGTAGCCGGGCGGCATGTGAGCCGTCTGGCCGGGCGGCTGCTGGCCGTAGCCGGGCGGGGGGCCGGGCGGCTGCCCGTAGGGCGCGGGGCCCGGCGGCGGGACGGTGCCGCCCGGCGGGGTGTGCAGCGGCGCCACGATCGTCGGCGCGCCGTGCATCGATGGCGCGGGGGCGGGCGGCGCGACCCCGGGGGGCGGCGCGAAGCCCTGCGCGGGCGCCGGAGCGGGAGGCGCGGGAGCGGGCGCCGGCGGCGCGCCGAACGCGGGCGGGGCGAAGGACGGAGCCGCGCCGGACTGCGGCTGCGGGGCGGCGGCGGGCTCCTCCTCGGCGACCTCGCCGCCGAAGTTCTTCAGCAGCGCGTCGAGACCGCCGTCGAAGCCCTGTCCCACCGCGGCGAAGCGCCAGACGTCCTTGAGGTAGAAGTCGCCCAGCATCACGGCGCGCTCGGTGGAGAACTCGGTACCGCTGAACGCGTACCGGGCCACCTCCTCGCCGCCCGCGACGACGCGGAGGTATCCGGGAGCGATCTGCGACATCTGTCCGGCGCCGTCGATCGTCGCCGTGAACGACAGCTTCTGGATCTGCGCCGGAATCCGGTCGAGAGTGACCCGGAAGGACTCCGTGTCGCCCGACTGCGCGCCGAGGAGCTGGATGGACTCCTCGGGGGACTTCGGCTGGTTGAAGAAGACGAAGTACCGGTCGTCCGACAGCCGTTCGTCGGCGTCCAGACCGAAGCAGCTGATGTCGAAGGTGAGCCCGGGGCCGGTGATCTGCACGCCTACGTACAGGTCCGTGCCCGCGGTGAGGTCACTGATCTTGGCCTTGTGGCCGCGTTGGAATTCCCTGGCCATGCGTAACGACCGTCCCCCATCCCGAATGCGAGTGCGTCGCGCCAGGCTAACGGCAAAGTCCGGAAGTGGAAGAAGCCGGTACAGACCCGGTACACAATCGCACTCCGGACGGGACGGTCCGCGCGCCCCTACTCGTCGCGTGCCGCCGGGAGGTGGGGCAGCCGCTCCGCGGCGACGACGCCCTCGAGATAGCCGCGGGCGCGCTCGGTGCGCGGATAGGCCTCCAGGAGCCGCCAGAATCGGGGCCCGTGACCGGGTACGAGCAGATGGGCGAGCTCGTGGAGGAGGACGTAGTCGACGACGTACTCGGGCATGCCCTGCAGCCGGTGCGACAGGCGGATGCTGCCCTCGGCGGGGGTGCAGGAGCCCCAGCGGGTGTTCTGGTTGGTGACCCAGCGCACCGACTTGGGCCGCGCGCGACCGTCGAAGTAGTGGGCCGACAGCCGCTCGGCGCGTTCGGCCAGCTCGGTGTCGCCGAGCACCCGCCGGCTCTCCTGGGCGGCCAGTTTGTCGAGCATGACGGTCACCCAGCGCTTCTCCTCCGCCTCGGACATCCGGGCGGGGATGAGGACGACGGTGCGGTCGCCCTCGCGGTACGCGGAGACCGTTCTGCGCCGTCGGGCGCTCCTGCGGACCTCGATCGCGCTCGCCCCCGAACCGCTCGGCGGCGGGCTCGTCGTGCTGCGCTGTGATGTCGCGGCGCTGTGCGGTGGGTCGGCGGGCACGCCCCGACGTTACCTGCTGCACATGGCTGAAGTCCCGCCCCCGGGACGGTTCGATGCCGATCCGCGCTCTGCCCGTCTGATTCGTACGACGAACGGTGCCGTCTGTGGACAACTTTCGGCGGGGTCCGGCGGGCACGGGCATGCTGGCACTCGGTCCGCGCTGCGGGAGTGCGTCGCGGACATACGGGGACGTACTACGGGTCTACGGGGGTAGGTCATGCATCCGATCGTGAAGCCCGCTCTGCGGCGCGGCTGGCGGGATCTCAACACCGTGCAGTTCGGGATGACACCGGCGCACGCGATGGTGCTGGGCCCGGTGGACACGGCGACAGGCAGCTTCCTCGAACTGCTCGACGGGACACGCGGAATGCCGCTGCTACGCGAGCAGGGACGCGAGATGGGGCTGCCCGACGGCCATGTGGACGGGCTGGTGGACCGGCTGGCCGGGTCCGGCCTCCTGGACGACACGACCGGGGGCGGCCCGGCCGCGGACGCTCTGCGCGAGAGGAAGGAGGTCATGGAACGGCTGCGGCCTGACCTCGCCTCCCTCTCCCTTCTCTCCCGCGAGCCGGGCGGGGCCGTCGAGCGCCTGGCCGCCCGCCGCCACCTGCGCGTACGGGTGCGGGGCGCCGGCCGGGTGGGGGTCCTGCTGGCCGCGCTGCTCGCGGGCGCCGGTGTGGGGGAGGTCGAGGTGCGTGACCCCGGCCGTGTCGAACCGTGGGACGTGGCGCCCGGCGGCCTTCCCGTCGAGTCCATCGGTGAGCGCCGGGAGGACGCCGCCCGGCGGGCGGTGCGCCGCGCCGCCCCGGACCGTCCTCCCCGCGCGTCCGCCAGGGACGAGAAGGGGGAGGAGACGCGCGGACTGTCCCTCGTGATCCTCGCTCCCCGGGACGGCCTCGCCGTCCACGCGCCGGACCCCGTCTCGGCCGAGGGCCTGATCATCTCGGGGACGCCCCACCTCTACGCGGGGGTCGCCGAAGCGACCGGAGTCGTGGGTCCCCTGGTCCTGCCGGGCGACACCGGCTGCGCGGGCTGCCTGGACCAGCAACGTGCCGACATGGATCCGACCTGGCCGCGGCTGGTCGCGCAGTGGCGCTCGGGGCGGCAGCGCCGGGTGGCCGCGTGCGATCTCGCCCTGTCCGCGATGGTCGCCGGACTCGCCGCGAGCCACGCGCTCACCTTCCTGGACGGGGATCCGCCCGCCTGCACGGGGGTCCGCTGGGAGGCGTCCCTGCCCGGATGCGAGTGGCGGTCGACACCGGTCCGGGCGCACCCCGCCTGCTCCTGCGGCACCGCTACGAAAACAAATGGTGGGCGAACCCCCGAGGACGGCGAAGCACACGCGACAATGTCAGGGCGACAGCCGCACGCGGCACAGCTTGCTGGGACCTGGAGGGCGCATGTCTGATCTTCCCCGGAAGGCAGTCACCCGGACTGCCAAACTGGCCGCGCTGCCACTCGGCTTCGCCGGGCGGGCGACCTGGGGACTCGGGAAGCGGATCGGCGGGAAGTCGGCGGAGATCGTGGGCCGCGAACTCCAGCAGCGCACGGCCGAACAGCTCTTCAAGGTCCTCGGAGAGCTGAAGGGCGGTGCGATGAAGTTCGGGCAGGCGATGTCCGTGTTCGAGTCGGCGCTGCCGGAGGAGATCGCGGGCCCTTATCGTGCGGCGCTGACGAAACTCCAGGACGCGGCGCCTCCCATGCCGACGCGCACGGTCCACTCCGTTCTGGAGGAGCGGCTCGGCGCGAACTGGGCCGAGCTGTTCGTGGAGTTCGAGGACAAGCCGTCGGCGGCCGCCTCGATCGGCCAGGTGCACCGGGCGGTGTGGCACGACGGACGGGAGGTCGCCGTCAAGGTTCAGTATCCGGGGGCGGGCGAGGCCCTTCTGTCCGACCTGACCCAACTCAGCCGCTTCGCCCGGCTCCTGGGGCCCCTGATCCCCGGAATGGACATCAAGCCGCTCATCGCGGAGCTGCGCGACCGGGTCTCCGAGGAACTCGACTACTGCCTGGAGGCGCAGGCTCAGGCAGCGCACGCCGAGGAGTTCGCGGACGACCCGGACGTGCTGGTGCCCGCGGTGGTCCACCAGTGCGAGCAGGTCCTGGTGACGGAGTGGATCGACGGTGTTCCGCTGTCGGAGGTGATCACCGACGGCACGCCGGAACAGCGGGACCGCGCCGGCCAGTTGCTGGCCCGGTTCCTCTTCTCGGGCCCGGCCCGCACCGGCCTGCTGCACGCCGATCCGCACCCGGGCAACTTCCGTCTCCTGCCGGACGGGGAGGGCGGCTGGCGACTGGGTGTCCTGGACTTCGGCACGGTGGACCGGCTTCCCGGCGGTCTGCCCCAGCCGATCGGCGATTCCCTCCGGATGACCCTGGACGGCGACGCCGAGTCGGTCTACGAACTGCTCTGCGAGGAAGGCTTCGTCAAGGAGTCGATAGACCTCGCACCCGACGCGGTCCTGGACTATCTGCTGCCGATCATCGAGCCGGCCGAGGTGGACGAGTTCACCTTCACCCGAGGCTGGATGCGCAACCAGGCCGCCCGCATCGCCGACCCGCGCTCCCCCGCCCATCAGTTGGGCAGGCAGTTGAACCTGCCGCCCGCGTATCTCCTCATACACCGGGTGACCCTCAGCACCATAGGTGTCCTGTGCCAGCTCGGCGCGACGGTCAGGCTGCGCGACGAACTGGAGGAGTGGCTGCCGGGGTTCGTGCCGAAGGAGGGCCTGGAAGCCGAGGACCTGGAAATCGGGGAACTGGAAGTCGGGGAACTGGGCGAGGAAGTGGCGGCGGCCGAGGCGTGAGTCCGCGTCCCGTCGCGGCCCGGCCGGGGGCGGAAGGAGCGGCCGTCGGGTCCGGACAGCGGGGCGGCGGGGCGGCGGGGCGGGGCGGTCGTCGGGTCCGGCTACCACCAGGCCGAGTCGAGACGGCCCTCGATCGCTCTGAGGTTGCTGCGGGCGCAGTCGTCGCAGAAGTAGTGACGGGTGCCGTTCTCGACGGAACAGGTCCACGTCGGCCGGGGGCCGGTGGCCGTGGTGCCGCAGAGGGCGCACACGATCTTCTCGGCTTCGTCGGCGTCGGGCTTCGGTGCGGGGCCGGTGCTGTCACTGTCTTCGGGAAGACTCGTCACCTAGGCGACGATATCGCCGCGGCGGGCGGTTCGCGCGGTGCAACGCACCGCGGGGGCCGGTCCCCTTCGGACCGGCCCCCGCGGGCTTTCCTGCGTGTGAGTGCTGCGACTGCAACGGCTGCTACGACGGCGTGCGTCGATTACTGCATGACCGCCATGGCCAGCGCGCGCCGGGCTCGCATCGAAGCGCGCTCGGCCTTGCGCTGCATGCGGCGAGCGGTCACCAGGCGCATGGCCCGGCGTTCCTGCTCGGCCTGGTGCAGTCGCTCGTGCATATGCGCACGAGCCAAGGCTTCTGGGATGAGTTGCATCTCTCGGGTCCTGTTCTGACGCGAGTCGTTCGCGCCGGTGCTGGCGAAGTCTGGGGTCGCGGAGCCTGCGGGCTCGCTCGTGGACGGCTTCATCGGGGCCTGCTTCTTGGGGTCGTGCGTCAGGGGGCGGTCGATCGTTCCTCGGATGTTCATGCGGCGACCGGGTTCTTGCGCGGGCGGCCACGCGGCCGCTTGCGGGCCACGACAACACCCTGGACGAAGAGCTCGCCACCCCAGACGCCCCAGGGCTCACGCCGCTCCTTGGCGCCGGCGAGGCAGGCCTCCATCAGCGGGCAGGTGCGGCAGAGGGACTTGGCGTACTCGACATCGGCCGGCGACTCGGCGAAGAAGACCTCCGGGTCGTAGGAACGGCAGGGGACGGGCACGCCGAGGTTCTCGATGGCGTCGTCGAGCGCGGTGAGCGCGGTGAGGGGGATCAAGGTGGAGTCCTCCGTGAGGCCGGGCGGGGGGATCGTTTCGGAAGGCGGTACGGACGGGGCGTGCGCTTCGAGTTGCACGGTTCGTCTTCCTCGTCTGGTCGTGCCGGCCGGGGTCGGCCGGTTGGCGGCTGGTACCGGGTTCTTTTCTTGTCCCGAGGCCCCTTCGCTCTGCCGTCCCCGGTCGGGGACAAACAGAAGGGCCGCGGATCCCGGGTGGGGTTCCGCGGCCCTGAAGGCGCCGGCCTGATGGTGGATCAGGCTGGATCACTCCAGGGTTCAGGCCCACGGAAGGCCCACATCGTGTGGTGCTGCTGCGTCTGCTTCAGGGATCCGGCACCGGCTGCCGCAAAGGCATAGGCATGTGCTTCTGCCACTACTGCCGCTTCCAGTGCCTGAATCGGTCGCTCATTGCGCTCACGGACGGGAAGACCCGTGAGAGACAGGGAGGACGCCGGCCGGACGGCAGGAACGCCGGACAGACCGGTACCCAGGTTCGAGACGCCGAGCGGGCACGTGGAGACGACGACCGAGGGATCGGTCATTTTCACGGTGTTGATGAAGCTGGTGTCGATGCTGATCACTGGAATCGCCTCCTCTCGGCGTCTTGGGGGACCGGGGCGAACCGATCCGACGGATATTAAGTACAGCACGGAACCAGGGCCTTCGAGAAGGCCGCTGCTGCCGTGGTTAAGAACCTATGGGGACTGCCGGGGCATGCGCAAACTATTTTCCCGACGAGTTTGAATCAGTTGCCCTCATCGTGTTCCGCGACCTCCCGACCTGCGCAGATGGCCAGAACATCGGCTCCAAAACGGTTCAGTTTGCGGACACCGACGCCGGGGATGCGAGCGAGCTCGCCCCCGTCGTCCGGCGCGGTCTCCGCGATCGCCATCAGCGTTCTGTCGGTGAAGACGCAGAACGCGGGCTGTCCGCTGCGCTCCGCCTGCACCGCGCGCCACTCGCGCAGCCGCTCGTAGAGACCCTCGTCCATGTCGGAGGGGCAGCCGTCGCAGCGCATCAGCTTCATCTCACCCGCGTCGGTGAGCGTGCGGCCGCAGACCCGGCAGCGCGCGGGGCTGCGGCTCGTACGCCGTTCGGCGGCGAGGCCCGCTCTCGCGGCGCCGCGCTCGATACCGCCGCCGGCGGCGCCGGCGCGACCGCCCGCCGTGGCGACGGAGCCGGGACGCAGACCGTCGAGGAACCGGCTGGGGCGCCGGCCCGCGCGGCCTCCGGGCGAGCGGGCGAGCGCCCAGGAGACGAAGAGGTGCTCTCTGGCGCGGGTGACACCGACGTAGAGCAGGCGGCGCTCCTCCTCGATCTGTTCTTCGGTCTTTGCGTAGGTGATCGGCATCATGCCCTCGGCGACCCCCACCAGGAAGACGACGTCCCACTCCAGCCCCTTGGAGGAATGCAGGGAGGCGAGGGTGACGCCCTGCACGGTCGGGGCGTGCTGGGCACTCGCGCGTTCGTCGAGTTCGGCCACCAGGTCGCCGAGCGTCGCGCCGGGCTTGGCGATCGCGAAGTCCTGCGCGAGGTTCACCAGGGCGGCCAGCGACTCCCAGCGCTCTCTGACCGCGCCGGAGCCCGCCGGGGGTTTGCCGGTCCAGCCCTCTCCCGAGAGCACGGCGCGGACCTGCGACGGCAGGTCGACGACGTCGTCGAGGAGCGAGTCGTTGCCGCCGAAACGGGCCGCGGCGCGCAGGGCCGCACCCGCCTTGCGCACCTCGGGGCGGTCGAAGAACCGCTCGGCGCCACGCAGCTGGTAGGGCACACCCGCGTCGGCGAGCGCCTGTTCGTAGGTCTCGGACTGGGAGTTCGTGCGGAACAGGATCGCGATCTCGCCGGCGGGGACGCCCGAGGCGATGAGGTCGCGGATGCGGCGGGCGGCGCCCTCGGCCTCGGTGGGCTCGTCCGTGTACTCGGCGTAGACGGGCTCGGCGCCCGGGGGCCGCTGGGAGATCAGTTCGAGACGGTGCTCGGCGGCCCGGCCGCGGGCCTGGGAGAGCAGTCCGTTGGCCAGGTGGACGACCTGGGGCGAGGAGCGGTAGTCGCGGACGAGCTTGACGACGGTGGCTCCGGGGTGGCGGGTGCGGAAGTCGAGAAGGTGGTCGGGGGTCGCACCGGTGAACGAGTAGATCGTCTGGCTGGCGTCGCCCACCACGCAGAGACTGTCCCGCTCGCCGAGCCACAGCTCCAGGAGGCGCTGTTGGAGCGGGCTGACGTCCTGGTACTCGTCGACCACGAAGTGCTGGTACTGGGAGCGGACCTGCTCGGCGATGTCGTGCCGGTCCTGGAGGATGGCGACCGTGAGCAGCAGGACGTCCTCGAAGTCGATGACCGCGCGGTCACGCTTGAGGTCCTCGTACGCCGAGTAGATCTTGGCGGTCTCGGCCGGGTCCCGGGGGGCTTCGCGTCCGGCGCGGGCGGCGGCCGCGGCGTAGTCGGCGGGGATGGTCTGGGTGACCTTGCACCACTCGATCTCGCCCGTGACGTCCCGCAGCTCTCCCCGGTCGAGGCGGATGCGGCAGGCGGCCGCCGCGTCCGCGACGAGCTGGATCTTGCGGTCCACCAGCCGGGGCAGTCCGCCACCGACGGCTTTCGGCCAGAAGTACTGGAGCTGGCGCAGCGCGGCCGAGTGGAAGGTGCGGGCCTGGACTCCTCCGGCGCCGAGCTGGCGCAGCCGGCCGCGCATCTCTCCCGCGGCCCGGTTGGTGAAGGTGACCGCGAGCACGCTGGAGGGCTGGAGGATCCCCGCGCGCACCCCGTAGGCGATGCGGTGGGTGATCGCCCGCGTCTTGCCCGTGCCGGCTCCCGCCAGCACGCACACCGGACCGTGCAGGGCGGTCGCGACCGCGCGCTGCTCGGGGTCGAGCCCGTCGAGCACCGCGTCGGCCGTGTCCGGAACCTGCGGGAAGAGGGTGGAGTGCGTTGCTGCTGTCACACAGCCATGCTGCCAGGTCGGCGGAGGCGGGTGAGCCGGTTGTCCACAGGGAGACGGCTGCGGTCGTACGAATGCGGCGAGCGTCACGTGCGCCGGGTGTTCCGGGGGCGCCTTTCGGCCATGCCCCGGTGTCACGCTCCTGCTTCGCCGCGACCGTGTCACCTGCGGTGGGACGCGGGTGCGGCGAGCGTCACGTCCCGGCGGGCGGCCCCGATACCCCCCACGGGAATGGTGACCGGACGACCTGCGTTCCACTTGCAGCGACCACGCACCCGAAGCCGTGAAGGAGCGCATGAGACATGCAGGGAACTGTGACGATGTACAGCACCACGTGGTGCGGCTACTGCCGTCGGCTCAAGAGCCAGATGGACCGTGAGGGCATCGCGTACAACGAGATCAACATCGAGCAGGACCCGCAGTCCGCGGCGTTCGTCGAGAAGGCGAACGGTGGCAACCAGACCGTTCCGACGGTCCTGGTGGTCGCCGCCGGCGGCGCCGAGGTCGTCATGACGAACCCGAGTCTCGCCCAGGTGAAGCAGGCCCTCACCGCCTGACCTCACGCGCGCACGGCAATGCCCCTCCGGCGAGCTCGCCGGAGGGGCAGCGTCATGTCCGGGGCGTGCTCAGGGGGCGTTGCGGGTCGGCAGGGGCTTGCCGTACCAGAGCTCGATCAGGCGGGCCGCGATCGAGATCCCGTAGGGAGGCAGGACCTCCCCGGACTCGAAGGCGGACCGCAGGTCGTCCCGGGAGAACCAGCGGGCTTCCTCGATCTCCTCGCCGTCGACGTCGATCTCCGACGAGGTGGCGCGGGCCCGGAAGCCCAGCATGAGGCTGGAGGGGAACGGCCAGGGCTGGCTGGCGACGTAGTCGACCTCGCCGACCGTGACTCCGACCTCCTCGAAGACCTCACGGCGCACCGACTGCTCGATCGACTCGCCGGGCTCGACGAAGCCCGCGAGGGTGGAGAAGCGGCCTTCGGGCCAGTGCACCTGCCGGCCCAGCAGGATGCGGTCCTCGTCGTCCGTGACGGCCATGATCACGGCCGGGTCGGTGCGCGGGTAGTGCTCGGCGCCGCACGCCGGGCAGCGGCGGATGTGACCGGCGGCCGCGATGACGGTGCGCTCGCCGCAGCGGGAGCAGAAACGGTGCAGTCGCTGCCAGTTCTCCAGCGCGACCGCGTGGACCATCAGACCGGCGTCGCGCGGGGACAGCAGGAGACCGGCCTCGCGCAGGCCCGCCGGGCGGGCGGACTGGTCGATCCGGCCGGGAAGCGCGTCCTTCTGGAGCGCGAAGTAGCTCACCCCGTCGTCGTCCGTGCCCAGGAAATAGCGGTGGGCCTCGGTGAGCGGGGCCTCGAAGGAGGGCGTCATCAGCAGTTCGGTGGTGCCGTCGGCCATCTCGTCGATGAGCACCTGACCGCCGGAGACCACGAAGGCGCGGGTCGTGGGGTGGCTCCAGGCCGCCGCGAGCCAGGCCTCGTCGAGCCGGTGGTGGGCGGCCCGGTCAATGCCGCTCGGAGCGGTGAGCGAGATGGGACGGTCGGCGCTGTGGTCGGTCCAGGTGGTCACGGATGCTTCCAACTCCCCCGGTGGAACGGTTATTTCGGCGGGCGGTTCAGCAGGACGCGCGTGCGGTGCGCTCTTGGGGCTGCGGTTCGGCTTGTTCAGTGTGTCTCGCGCCAGTTCTCGGCGAGGTCGCCCCACAGGTAGGCGGCCGTCTCCACGCCCTTCATGAGGAGGTCGAGTTCGACCTTCTCGTTGGGGGCGTGCCAGCCGTCGGAGGGAACGGAGATGCCCAGGAAGAGCACCGGGGCGCCGAGGACTTCCTGGAGGTCGGCCGCCGGTCCCGAGCCGCCCTCGCGGGTGTAGCGGACCGGCTGCTCGAAGGCCCTGCCCATGGCGCGTACGACGGACTGCAGGGCGGGGTGGTCCAGCGGGGTCAGGCACGGGCGGGTGGCCGCGCCGAACGTGATCTCGTGCCGGATGCCGTCGGGGACCTGCCCGGCCGCCCAGGCGCGTACGGCCTTCTCGATGTGGTCCGGGTCCTGCCCGGCGACGAGCCGGAAGGAGAGCTTCACCAGCGCCGAGGACGGGATGACCGTCTTGCTGCCCGCGCCCTGGTAGCCGCCGCCGATGCCGTTGACCTCGGCGGTCGGGCGGGCCCAGACGCGCTCCAGGGTGGTGTGACCGGCCTCTCCGTGGGTGGCCGTCGACCTGGCCGTGCGCAGCCAGCGTTCCTCGTCGAAGGGCAGCTCGGCGAAGAGCTCGCGCTCGCGGTCGGTGAGTTCGGTGACCCCGTCGTAGAAGCCGGGCACGGCCACGCGCGCGTGCTCGTCGTGCAGGGCCGCGACCAGGCGGGCGACCGCGGTGGCGGGGTTGGGCACGGCACCGCCGAAGGATCCGGAGTGGATGTCCTGCTCGGGTCCGTGCAGGACGATCTCGCACTCGGCGAGGCCCCGCATGCCCGTACAGACGGTGGGGGTGTCCTCGGACCACATGCCGGTGTCGGAGACGATCACGGCGTCGGCGGCGAGCCTCCGCGCGTGCTTCTCGACGAGCTCGCGGAAGTGCGGGGAGCCGGACTCCTCCTCGCCCTCGATCAGCAGCTTGAGGTGCACGGCCGGGGTGGTGCGGCCCGTGGCGGCGAGGTGGGCCCGGACGCCGAGTGTGTGGAAGAACACCTGGCCCTTGTCGTCCGCGGCCCCGCGCGCGTGGAGGCGGTTGCCCCGGATCACCGGCTCGAAGGGGTCGGTGTCCCAGCCGTCCTCGCGGGCGGCGGGCTGCACGTCGTGGTGTCCGTAGACGAGGACCGTGGGTGCGTCGGGGTCCGCGGAGGGCCACTCGGCGAAGACGGCCGGCGCGCCCGCGGTCGGCCAGACCTCGCAGGTCGGGAAGCCCGTCCTCCGGAGTTCGGCGGCGAGCCAGTCGGCGCTGCGTGCCACGTCCGCGGCGTGCTCGGGCTGAGCCGAGACCGAGGGGATGCGCAGCCACCGACCGAGGTCGTCGAGGAAGGCGGCGCGATGGGTCTCGATGTACGTACGGACGGTGCTGACGGCGTTGTCAACGGGCTTGCTCATGTTCCTGAGCCTATCCGCCCACGAAGGCGTGTTCGTCCGGCGGTTCTCCCGGGGCCTCGTCCTGTACCCCCGTCGGGTCCTCGGTGAGCAGCCGTTCCAGCGCCGCGCGGTCCGGGAGGCCGTCCGGTCGTACGACCTCCCCGTCGCGGACGTACAGGAACGCGGCCGTGACGGATTCCACGGGCACTCCCTGCCGCTCGGCCCAGCCCAGGCGGTACAGCGCGAGCTGGAGCGGGTCGGCCGTGCGGCCGTGGCCGGTCTTCCAGTCGACGATCTCGTACGTCGTCTCCTCGCCTTCGCCGTTCCTGTAGACGGCGTCGATCCGGCCGCGGACGACCCGGCCGGCGATCGAGAGCTGGAAGGGCACCTCGACGCGGTACGGGGTGCGCTGCGCGTAGGGACTGTGTTCGAAGGCGTCCTTCAGGGTCTCCAGGTCGTGCTCGTCGGCGATCTCCGCCTCACCGCCGGGCAGGTCGTCGGGGTCCAGCATCGGCAGCCGCAGTTCTTCGAAGCGGGACTCCACCCAGGCGTGGAAGCGCGTGCCCCGGCGTGCGGCGGGCTGCGGGGGACGCGGCATGGGGCGGGCGAGTTCCTGTGCGAAGCCGTCCGGGTCGGCGGCCAGGCGCACCAGCTGGGAGGCGGTGAGCGAGGCGGGCAGGGGGACGTGGGTGACGCTCGCGCGGGCGCGCATGAGCTCCCCGGCGAGCGCGTCCAGGTCGCGGTCCCAGGACGCGAGGGTGCGCGCCTCCTCGGGCGTGAGGCGCTCGGTCCCGGTCTCCCGGGGGTGCCGGCGGTCGGCGGGGCCCTGGGCCTGGTGCGGCACCGTGGGACGCTCGCCCCCGCGGCCGGCCGGGCGCTCTCCCGGCCGCTCCGTCGCCCAGAAGTCCCAGTCCGAGCCGTCGCCTTCGGGAAGGGCACCCTCCGGGACACCGCCCCGCGGGGAGTGCTCTCCGGGAAGGCCCCCTTCGGGGAACCCGTCTTCTGGGAGGCCGTCCTCGTCGTACTCGTCGTACCCGTCGTACTCGTCGTAGGGCGGGGTGTCGTCCTCGGGCGGGGGCGGCCATTCCGGATCGTCGTACGAGCCGGGGTCGTGGGCGGCCGGGTAGGAGTGCCCCTTACCTCCGTCGGCGTCGTCGCCCGGGTGGGCCCCGTCGTGAGAGGCGACCCGCTCCAGGTGGGCGAGTACGGTCTCCGCCGCCGCGCGGCGGCGGGCGAGGGCCTCGTCGTCGAGCGGGAGCGGCCAGGCGTGGTCGGCGGCGGCCTCGCGCAGGGCCGGGTTCTCCTCGTCCTCGGCCGGTTCGTCCGCCCAGACCTCGATCTCGCCGTGTCCGGCCACGCAGTGGTCGTAGAGGGCGTGCAGGAAGTCCGAGGGGCCGCGCGTCCGCTTCTGGGAGGGCCCCCACCAGTGGCCGGAGCCGAGGAGGAGCGAACGGGGGCGGGTGAACGTCACGTAGCCGAGGCGCAGTTCCTCGGTGTGCTGGTGAGCCTTCATGGCCTCGTGGAAGGCCTTGATGCCCTTGGCGTCCCAGGTGTCGACGTCGGGCAGCGTGTCGGCGTCGCCGCGCAGCCGGTGCGGCAGGACCTTGCCCTGGGCGGTCCATTTCTCGCGGCCCTGGCCGCTGGGGAAGGTGCCCTCGACGAGGCCGGGGACGGCCACCACGTCCCATTCCAGGCCCTTGGACTTGTGCGCGGTGAGCACCTTGACCGTGTTCTCGCCGCCGGGCAGGGCGTTGTCCAGTCCCTTCTCGTACTGCGCGGCGGTGCGCAGGAACCCGAGGAAGGCCAGCAGGCTCGCCTCGCCGTCGCCGGAGGCGAAGGACGCGGCGACGTCCAGGAAGTTGGACAGGGTCTCGCGGCGGCGGGCGGCCAGGGCGTGCGGGGACGCGGAGAGCTCGACCTCGAGGCCGGTGACGGCGAGGACCCGGTGCAGGACGTCCATGAGCGGGTCGGCCAGCGAGCGGCGCAGGTCGCGCAGTTCGGCGGCGAGCCGCGCGAAGCGCACGCGCGCGTCCGGCGAGAAGGGCAGCCCGTCGTCGTCCCCCGCGGCCTCGAAGGGCGTCTCCAGGAACGTGTCGAGGGCGTCGGCGAGCGATATCACCTCGGCCGGGTCGACCCCCTCGACGGCCGCCGCGAGCCTGCGGTCCGGATCGTCGTCGGCCCCCGCGCGCGCGTGGGAGACGAGCAGCCGGGCGCGGCGCCCGAGGAGGGCGAGGTCGCGCGGACCGATCCGCCAGCGCGGACCGGTGAGCAGCCGGACGAGGGAGGCGTTCGCCCCCGGGTCCTGGAGGACTTCGCAGACAGCCACGAGGTCGGCCACCTCGGGCAGGTGCAGCAGGCCGGAGAGGCCCACCACCTCGACGGGGATGTCACGGGCGACGAGCGCGCCCTGGATCTCGGCGAAGTCGGTGGCTGTGCGGCACAGGACGGCGATCTCGGCGGGTGCCTTTCCGGTGCGGACGAGATGGGCGATCGAGTCGGCGAGCCAGCCGATCTCCTCGGCGTGGGTGCGCAGCAGCGCGCAGCGCACCAGGCCGTCCCGCTCGGCCCCGGGGGCGGGCCGCAGGGCCTCCACGCCCGCGTGCATGGCGCGCAGTGGCTCCGCAAGGCCGTTGGCGAGGTCGAGGAGGCGGCCGCCGCTGCGGCGGTTCTCGCTGAGCGACTGGCGGGTGGCGGGGCGGCCGTCGGGGCGCGCGAAGTGCTCGGGGAAGTCGTCGAGGTTGGCGACGGAGGCGCCGCGCCAGCCGTAGATCGCCTGGCAGGGGTCGCCGACCGCCGTGACGGGGTGCCCTGTGCCGCCGCCGAACAGCCCGGCGAGCAGGATGCGCTGGGCCACCGACGTGTCCTGGTACTCGTCCAGCAGGACCACCCGGAACTCGTCGCGCAGGATCTCCCCGACCTCGGGACGGGTGCTGGCGAGGGTGGCCGAGAGGGCGATCTGGTCGCCGAAGTCGAGGAGGTCACGCTCTCGTTTCGCCGCGCGGTAGCGGCCCACCAGCTCGGCGAGTTCGCGCCGGGCCGCGGCGGCCTCGGGGACCTTGCGCAGATCCGCGTTGGTCAGTCGCGCGCTCTCCAGGGTGCGCAGCAGCTCGGCGTCGTGGGCGCGCAGGTCCCCGGCCGTCACGAGGTGTTCGGAGAGCTCGGAGTCGAGGGTCAGGAGGTCCCCGACCAGGTCGGGGAAGGAGCGGGTCAGTGCCGGGTACGGGCCCGGTGCCTCGCGCAGCACGCGCGCGGCGAGCTGGTAGCGGGTGGCGTCGGCGAGGAGCCGGGACGTCGGTTCGAGACCGATGCGCAGACCGTGGTCGGTCAGCAGCCGGCCCGCGAAGGCGTGGTACGTGGAGATGACCGGCTCGCCCGGCGGGTTGTCGGGGTCGATGACGTCCGGGTCGGTGACTCCCGCCTTGACGAGCGCCTTGCGGACCCGTTCGGCGAGTTCGCCCGCCGCCTTGTTGGTGAACGTCAGGCCGAGGACCTGCTCGGGGGCCACCTGCCCGGTGCCGACCAGCCACACCACGCGGGCCGCCATCACCGTGGTCTTGCCCGAACCCGCTCCGGCCACGATCACCTGCGGGGCGGGCTCCGCGGTGATGCACTGCGTCTGTTCCGGGGTGAACGGGATGCCGAGGAGCTCTTTGAGCTGTTCGGGGTCGGTGATGCGGGCGGGCATGTCGCAGAGGCTAGCGGCGTCCGCTGACAGCGGTGGCCAGATCGGCGCAGATCGGCGCTCGGGGCGAAAGAACAGCAGGTCAGCACATGTGGTGCTATGCGTCACTCGCTGACGTCATGTCCCCGGAGCCGCTCAGTCGACCACCTGGCGGCCCTCCGGCCGGGCGCTGCAGGACGCCCGGAAGGAGCAGTGCGTGCAGTGCTGGCCCGTCGTCGGCGAGAACCGCTCGTCGAGGACCTTGCCGGCGGCGTTCGCCAGCAGGTCGCCGACCCACTCGCCCTCCAGCGGCTCCTGCGCCTGCACCTTGGGAAGGGTCTCGCCGCCGTTCTTCTTGGCGGCGCCCTGGCGGAGCTGGACGAGTTCGGCGCCGCCCGCTTCGGGACGTACGCCGTCGAAGACGTCGTCGACCGCGCCTTCGCCGACGGCGAGCTGGTAGACGGCGAGCTGCGGGTGGTGGGTCACCTCGGCGGCGCTCGGCGCCTGCTTGCCGGTCTTGAAGTCGACCACGTAGGCGCGGCCCTCGGTGTCGGCCTCGACACGGTCCATGGAGCCGCGGATGCGCACTTCGTAGGAGCCCGCTTCGAGCGTCACGTCGAAGTCGTGCTCACTGGCCACCGGCGTACGGCCGGTGCGGTCCATGACGTGCCACTTCAGGAAGCGTTCGAGCGCCACGCGCGCGTGCTCCTTCTCCTGCGCGGACTTCCAGGGCGCGTCGAAGGCGAGCGCGTTCCACACGGAGTCGAGGCGCTCCATGAGGACGTCGAGGTCCGCGGGGGTGCGCCCCGACGCGACCTCGTCGGCGAGGACGTGCACCACGTTGCCGAAGCCCTGGGCGGCCGTCGCGGGCGCGTCGGCCTTCACCTCCCGCCCGAGGAACCACTGCAGGGCGCAGGTGTTGGCGAGCTGGTCGAGGGCACTGCCGGAGAGCACGACGGGCTGGTCGCGGTCGCGCAGCGGGATCTTGCTCTCCGTCGGCTCGTACATGCCCCACCAGCGGTAGGGGTGCGCGGAGGGGACCAGCGGGCGGCCGTCCTCGTCGGCGAGCGCGGCGAGCCGCGCGAGGCGGCGTGCGGCGGCCTGCCTGAGGCTCTCCGAGACACGCGGGTCGACCGTGGTGGCGCGCAGCTCGGCGACCAGCGGGGCGACGGCCAGCGGGCGGCGCGGGCGGCCGGTCACGTCCTTGGGTTCGACGCCGAGCTCGGTGAGGAAACGGGAGGGCTGGTCACCGTCGTCGGCCGGTGCCTTCACCGCCGTCACGACGAGCCGTTCACGCGCGCGGGTGGCGGCCACGTAGAACAGCCGGCGCTCCTCGGACAGGAGTGCCCCGGGGGTGAGGGGTTCGGCGAGTCCGTCCCGCCCGATGCGGTCGGCCTCCAGCAGGGAGCCGCGGCGGCGCAGATCCGGCCACAGACCCTCCTGGACGCCCGCGACGACGACGAGGCGCCACTCCAGGCCCTTGGAGCGGTGGGCGGTCATCAGGCGTACGGCTTCGGGGCGGAAAGCCCTGCGGGTGAGCGTGTCGGCCGCGATGTCCTCGGCGTCGATCTCCTCCAGGAAGTTCAGGGCGCCACGGCCTCCGGTGCGCTCCTCCGCGCGTTCGGCGGTCGCGAACAGCGCGCACACGGCGTCGAGGTCCCGGTCGGCGTTGCGGCCGGCCGCGCCGCCGCGCCGGGCGGCCCGCTCCAGGCGCTGCGGCCAGGGCGTGCCGTCCCACAGGTCCCACAGGGCCTCCTCGGCCGTTCCGCCGCCCGCGAGACGCTCACGCGCCTTGCGCAGCAGCGCGCCGAGGCGCTGGGCACCCCGGGCGTACGCGGGATCGTGCGCGACGAGCCGCTCCGGCTCGGCCAGCGCGCGGGCGAGCAGGACGTCGGACGGCGGCGGTACGAGGTTTCCGCCGGCCCGCTCCTCCTCCCGCAGGGCACGCCCCAGGCGCCTCAGGTCGGCGGCGTCCATGCTCGCGAGAGGCGAGGCCAGGAGGGTGAGCGCGGTCTCGGTGTCGAGCCAGGACGCGGCGCGGACGCCGGCCGTCCCCTCCCTCGGATCGTCGGCGGCGCCGGAGATCCCACCCGGATCCGACACCTCGTCCGCGCCGGACATCTCAGCCGCGCCGGACGCTCCTTCCGTACCGGACGGCCCTTCCGTACCGGTCTCCGACTCCGCGCGGGCCACCGCCCGCAGCGCCGTCAGCAGCGGCGCGACCGCGGGTTCGTGCCGCAGGGGCAGATCGTCGCCGTCGATGTCGAGGGGCACGCCGGCCGAGGTGAGCGCCCGCCGGATCGTGGGGATCGTGCGGGAACCGGCGCGCACCAGGACGGCCATCTCTCCCCAGGGAACACCGTCCTCCAGGTGGGCGCGTCGCAGGATGTCCGCGATGTTGTCGAGCTCCGTCCCGGACGTCGGGTACGTGTAGACCTCGACATGCCCTCCGTCCCGTACCGGGGACAGCTCGCGGTGGGCGCGCACCTTCTGCGCCGGCAGCCGGGTCAGCGGCATGCGCAGGGTGAGCCGGCGGGTGGCCTCCAGCAGATCGGCGCCCGAGCGGCGGGACGTGCCGAGAACCTCGACCGGGGCCGGACGGCCGTCCACGCGCGGGAAGGCGTCGGGGAACTCCAGGATGCCGTTCACGTCGGCACCGCGGAAAGCGTAGATCGACTGATCGGGGTCACCGAAGGCGACGAGGGTGCGCCCGCCGCCGGCGAGGCCGCGCAGCAGCCGCACCTGCGCGGGGTCGGTGTCCTGGTACTCGTCCACGTAGACGGCGTCGTACTGCGCCGCGAGCCGCTCGGCGACCTCGGGGCGGCGGACGAGGAGCACCGCGCGGTGGACCAGTTCCGCGTAGTCGAGGACTCCTTGCATGTCGAGGACGTCGAGGTACTCGGCGAGGAAGGCGGCCGCCGCGCCCCAGTCCGGGCGGCCGATGCGCCGCGCGAAGGCCTCCAGGGCGTCGGGGCCGAGCCCGAGTTCCCGGCTGCGGGCGAGAACCGCGCGGACCTCGTCCGCGAAGCCGCGCGTGGTCAGGCAGGCGCGCAGTTCGTCCGGCCAGCGCACATGGGCGAGACCCAGCCGCTCCAGATCGGGCTGGCCCGCGAGCAGCTCGCGCACGGCCACGTCCTGCTCGGGGCCGGACAGCAGCCGCAGGGGCTCCACGAACAGGTCGCTGTCCTGGTGGGCCCGGATCAGGGCGTAGCAGAAGGAGTGGAACGTGGTGGCCCGGGGCGCACGGGCGGCCCCTATGCGCAGCGCCATGCGGTCGCGGAGTTCGACGGCCGCCTTGCGGCTGAACGTGAGCACCAGGATCCGTTCCGGGTCGCCGCCGCGCTCGATCCGCGCGGCCACGGATTCGACGAGCGTGGTCGTCTTGCCCGTACCGGGACCCGCGAGAACGAGCAGCGGCCCGCTCCCGTGGTCAACCACCGCGCGCTGTCCTGCGTCAAGACGAGGGGGATCCACCCGGGCCGGGGCGGTACGCACCAGTCGGTACGCGCCGCGGGCCCCCTGGCGCACGGAGGGGTGCGTCAGGCGCCTGGTGGAGGAAGTCGAGCTCACGTGGTTCGCCGGTCCTGGTGGTCGTACGGGTGGGCGGACGGCCGCCTGCGGGGCGGTGACCGCGGGGTGAGGGGGACACGTGCCGACGACGCTACGCCGGTGCCGTTCACGGAAGGAGGGCTTCCGATTCTTCCCTCACGACTCGCACGTCCCGTGCGTCCCGTGGTGCACGAACGTACGGCATGTCACGGATGTGCCTCGTTTCCCTCGTACGGGCCTCAGTGTCCCCTTCGGCCCCGTGAATGCCGGAAGCTGTCAGGTGTGACCTTCCGCGCGTTCGCCGCCGTCCCATCGGGCCCGTCTCATGTCGACGCGTGGCAGATGACCCGCGGCGGCCCGGCTCGCCTCCTTCAGAGGCGTCCCCTCGGCGCGGTAGCGGGCCAGCGCGTCCAGTTCGTGGCCGGGCAGCAGCACACCGTCGGCACGCGTGACGCGCCACCACGGAACCGCTCCGCCGTACAGGGCCAGCACCCGGCCCACCTGGCGCGGCCCGCCCTCCTCCAGCCATTCGGCGATGTCGCCGTACGTCATGACGCGGCCGGGCGGGATCTGCTCGGCGACGTCGAGGACCCGCTCCGCGTACTCCGGCAGCGCGTCCGCCGGAAGGCTCTCCTCGCTCATCCGCCCCATCCTGCCCCACCCCACCGACAACGCGACCCCGCGGCGACTGTGCATATTCCTTCCCGCCGGGTGACGCTTGTAGCAGATTGCGCGCCCCGCATTTGCACCCTGATGCCCCCGTGTGTCGGTCGGGCATGCCACCATCGTGCGGGCGGTGACTGGTGATACGAGATCAAGAAGAGACGATGAGGCAGCAGGGCGTGCACCCCGAAGACGCGGAGGGCACCTCCGCTGCCTCGTCACGCCCGGACACCGACGGCGTCGGCGAGAAGGACTCGGACGACCGGACGAACGAGTCCGCCTCCGTGACGGGCGGGACGGACTCCGGCGAGGCCGCGGAATCCTCTCCCGAGGCCCGGGAGACCCCGTCTCCTGAGACCCGGGCGAACCCGTCCCCGACCCCCGGGGACGAGAAGCGGCAGGCCGAGCGCGGCGCCCTCTGCGCCGACGAGGTCCACGCGGACGAGGTCGAGGGCGACGAACCGCTGCTTCCCGCGCGCGTGCACCGCCCCTCCGACCTGATGCGGCTCCTGGTCGGCGTTCTCGCGATCGTGGTGCTGCTGGCCATCGCCGCGTTCGCGCACGGCACCACCTCGGGTCTCGAACAGGACATCAACAAGGGCACCGGCCAGGCACCCGATCTGCTGATCAAGATCGCCGGACTGGCGTCCAGCATCGCGATCCTCCTGGTGCCGGTCGCCTTCGCCATCGAGCGGCTGATCAAACGGGACGGACTGCGCATCGCCGACGGCGTCCTCGCCGCGGTCCTCGCGCACGGAGTGACACTCGCCACGGACCTGTGGGTCGCCAAGGGCGCCCCCGGCTCCATCCAGGAGGCGCTCACCCAGCCCTCGCCCGGTGACGTCCACGCCCTCACCGACCCGGTGCACGGCTATCTCGCACCCGTCATCGCCTACATGACGGCGGTCGGCATGTCCCGCAGACCGCGCTGGCGCGGGGTCCTGTGGGTCGTGCTGCTCCTCGACGCCTTCTCCATGCTGGTCACCGGCTACACGACCCCGTTCTCGATCATCCTGACGGTGCTGATCGGCTGGACCGTCGCCTACGGAACGCTGTACGCGGTCGGTTCGCCGAACGTACGGCCGACCGGACGGACGCTGATGGCGGGCCTTCGGCACGTCGGCTTCCACCCGGTCAGCGCGGCCCGCGAGGAGATTCCGGAGAGCACGGAGAGCGGAGACCGCGGCCGGCGCTACTTCGTCACCCTGGAGGACGGCCCGCCGCTCGACGTCACGGTCGTCGACCGCGAGCAGCAGGCACAGGGCTTCTTCTACCGCGCCTGGCGCCGGCTGACGCTGCGCGGCATCACCACGCGCCGCAGCCTCCAGTCACTGCGCCAGGCCCTGGAGCAGGAAGCCCTCCTCGCCTACGCGGCCATCGCGGCCGGCGCCAACGCGCCCAAGCTGATCGCGACCTCCGAGCTGGGCCCGGACGCCGTGATGCTCGTCTACGAGCACACCGGCGCGCACACCCTGGACTCCCTGCCCGACGAGCTGATCACCGACGAACTGCTGCGCGACACCTGGCACCAGGTGCAGGCGCTCCAGTCCCGGCGCATCGCGCACCGCCGGCTCGCGGGCGACGCGATTCTGGTGGATCGTTCCGGCACGGTGATCCTCACGGATCTGCGCGGCGGCGAGATCGCGGCGGGCGATCTGGTGCTGCGCATGGACATCGCCCAGCTCGTGACCACCCTGGGGCTGCGCGTGGGCGCCGAGCGCGCGGTGGCGTCCGCGGTGGGCGTGCTCGGTCCTGACGCCGTCGCGGACTGCCTGCCCATGCTCCAGCCGATCGCGTTGACGCGCTCCACGCGCGCGACGCTGCGCAGACTCGCCCGGGAGCGCGCGCAGCGCGAACGCGAGGCGGTACTGGAAGCCTCGCGGCAGGCCAAACTCGCCCGCGCCGCGGAAGCGGCCGAAGAAGGCGGGGAAGCGGCCCCGGCCCTGCCGGAGAAGGCCGGGAAGAAGGCCGTACGCGCCGAGCAGCGCGCCGAGAAGCGAGCCATCGACGAGGCCCTGGACGAGGCACGCGAAGAGGATCTGCTCACCCAGATCCGCCATCAGGTCCTGCTGATCAGACCCCAGGCGCCCGTGGAGCCGGCCCGGCTGGAGCGGGTCAAGCCCCGCACGCTGATCAGTCTCATCGCCGGGGCGATCGGCGCGTACTTCCTGCTCACCCAGCTCACCCACATCGAGTTCGGGACCCTCTTCGACAACGCCGAATGGGGCTGGGTGGCGGCGGCCGCGCTGTTCTCCGCCCTGAGCTACTTCGCGGCGGCGATGAGCCTCCTCGGCTTCGTACCCGAGCGGGTGCCCTTCCTGCGGACGGCGGCGGCCCAGGTCGCCGGCTCGTTCGTGAAGATCGTGGCACCCGCCGCGGTCGGTGGCGTCGCCCTCAACACGCGCTTCCTCCAGCGTGCCGGGGTACGGCCGGGGCTCGCGGTGGCGAGTGTCGGCGCGTCGCAGTTGTTCGGGCTCGGCTGCCACATCCTGATGCTGCTGTCCTTCGGCTATCTGACCGGTACGGAGAAGACGCCGTCCCTGTCGCCGTCCCGCACGGTCATCGCGGGCCTGCTGACGGTCGCGGTGTTCATCCTCGTGGTGACGTCGGTGCCGCTGCTGCGCAAGTTCGTCTCCACGCGCGTGAGGTCGCTGTTCGCGGGCGTCGTGCCGCGCATGCTGGACGTGCTGCAGCGGCCGCAGAAGCTCGTCACCGGCATCGGCGGCATGCTGCTGCTGACGGCCTGCTTCGTGATGTGCCTGGACGCGTCGATCCGGGCGTTCGGCAACGAGGAGACGACCTCGCTCAGCCTCGCCAGCGTCGCCGTCGTCTTCCTCGCCGGCAACGCGCTCGGCTCGGCGGCCCCGACCCCGGGCGGTGTGGGCGCGGTCGAGGCGACCCTCACCGTCGGCCTGATCGCCGTCGGACTGCCCAAGGAGGTCGCGGCGCCGGCGGTGCTGCTGTACCGGCTGCTGACACTGTGGCTCCCGGTGCTGCCCGGATGGCTGTTCTTCAACCACCTGACACGCAAGGGCGCGCTCTAGGGCACCCGCGGGACCTCCGTGAGGACCGCCCGTACACCGCCCGTACGCGTCCCGCACCGGCCCGTACCAGCGGCCGGACCGGGCCCCGGCACCGTCCGTGACAGCGATTGACGGACGGCCCGTCCCCGTCCGCACCGGCGGCGGGCGGACGGCCCCGTCCCGGCCCGCGCCCACGGGCGCGGGCCCCCGGTCCCGCCCTCACCCACACGGCTCGTGCCCGAGCGCCCCACCACGCCCGCCCGCAGGATGGGGAACATGCCGAACCCGTCCCCGCGCGCCGCCGCCGTGTTCGTCACCGCCGTCCTGCTGGCCTCGTGGGTGTCCGGTTGCGACGGTGACTCCGAGGAGGAGGATCTGACGGCGCAGAAGCTGGACTGGAAGGCGTGCCCGGCGCCGTCCGAGGCCCAGGGCGGCGGCAGCGCCCCCTCGCCTCTGCCCGGTGGCGCGGAATGGCAGTGCGCCACCTTGAAGGCGCCCCTCGACTGGTCCGACCCCAAGGGCGACACGATCGGGATCGCGCTGATCCGGGCGAAGGCGAGCGGCGACCCCGGCAGGCGCATCGGCTCGCTCGTCTTCAACTTCGGCGGCCCCGGCGGCTCGGGCGTCGCCACGCTGCCCGCCTTCGGCCAGGACTACGACGCCCTGCGCACCCGGTACGACCTGGTGAGCTTCGACCCCCGCGGAGTCGGCCGCAGCGCGGGGGTGAAGTGCGAGAACGACCAGCAGCTCGACAGGTTCTTCCAGCAGGACGCCACTCCGGACGACGACGCCGAGCAGCAGGCGCTCCTGCGGAACACCAGGACGTTCAACGCGGCCTGCGAGAACAACTCCGGCAAGGTCCTCCCCCATGTGCGCACGACGGACGCCGCTCGCGACATGGATCTGATGCGGCAGGTGCTCGGCGACGACAAACTGCACTACTTCGGCATCTCGTACGGCACCGAACTGGGCGGCGTCTACGCCCACCTGTTCCCCAAGAACGTGGGCCGAGCCGTGTTCGACGGGGTCGTCGACCCGACCCAGAACGCGGAACAGAGCTCCCTCGGCCAGGCCAGGGGCTTCCAGCTCGCGCTGGACAACTTCGCCGAGGACTGCACCTCCAAGGTCGAGGACTGCCCCATCGGCGACAGCCCGCAGGACGTCAAGGACCGCATCGCCCGACTGCTGAAGGACCTCGACAGCAACCCGATCCCCGGTGTCTTCCCCCGCCGGCTCACCCAGACCGCCGCGACGAGCGGCATCGCGCAGTCGCTGTACTCCAAGGACTTCTGGGAGTACCTGACGGAGGGACTCCAGCAGGCCTACGACGGCGACGGCAAGGTGCTGATGCTGCTGTCGGACTCGATGAACGGGCGCAGCGAGAACGGCCAGTACAGCAACATCACCCCCGCGAACATCTCCATCAACTGCGCCGACGACAAGCCGCGTTACACCGCGGACTATGTGAAGTCGAAGCTTCCCGGCTTCCGGGCCGCCTCACCGCTGTTCGGCGACTATCTGGCCTGGGGCATGGTCAGCTGCACCGACTGGGCGGTGCCGGGAGCCGCCGAGCACCCGGACGTCAGCGCCCCCGGCTCGGCACCGATCCTCGTGGTCGGCAACACCGGCGACCCCGCGACGCCGTACGAGGGAGCCCGGGCGATGGTGAACGCGCTCGGCAAGGGCGTCGGGGTCGAGCTGACGTACAAGGGCCAGGGGCACGGGGCGTACGACAGCAGGAACAAGTGTGTGCAGGGTGCGGTGAACGGCTACCTGCTGGAGGGAACCGTGCCGTCGACCGGCACCGTCTGTTCCTAGAAAGCGGCAGGTCAGAGCGTTATCCACAGGCCTCGACGGCGGTCGGTGGCGGGCGCCTACTATGGCCTGCATGTGATCCGCGAACTCGTGCGGACCACTGGCGAGGGGGGCACTCATGACACGTTTCGCACGGTGGACGGCCGCGGCCGCCGCCGCGTTGCTGCTGGCCGGCTGCGGCGGGGGCTCGCCGGACGGCGGCAAGAACGAGGAGAAGAACGGCGACAAGGCGCCTTCCACCGCGCCGCCCTCCGGCGGGTCGCCGGGGCTGCCCGCCTCGCTCACCTCGCAGAGGCTCGACTGGGGCCGGTGCAAAGGCACTTCGGACTCCCCCGCACCCGGGAACGGCTGGCAGTGCACCACGCTCAAGGCGCCGCTGGACTACGCGAGGCCCGGCGGTGCGACGATCGATCTGGCCCTCATCCGCTCCAAGGCGACCGGTGGCCGGAGCAAGCGCATCGGCTCCCTCCTCTTCAACTTCGGCGGTCCCGGCGGCTCGGGGGTCTCCACGATGCCGTGGTACGAGAGCATCGTCGGCCCGCTCCACCAGCGCTACGACCTGGTGAGCTGGGACCCGCGCGGGGTGGCTGCCAGCGAAGGGGTGCGGTGCCGCGGGGACAAGGCGATCCAGGCTTCCGAGTCGGTGGACGCGACACCGGACGACGCGGCCGAGGAGGCCGCGTACCTGAAGGACGCCACGGACTTCGGGAAAGCCTGCGCGAAGGCCGCGGGGAAGCTGCTGTCCCACGTCTCGACGACGGACACGGCCCGCGACATGGACCTGATGCGCCAGGTCCTCGGCGACCGCCGGATGCACTACTTCGGCATCTCGTACGGCACCGAACTGGGCGGTGTGTACGCCCACTTGTTCCCGAAGAACGTGGGACGCCTGGCGCTGGACGCGGTCGTCGACCCGAGCGCCGACACCGTGGGCCACGCCAAGAACCAGACGCTGGGCTTCCAGCGCGCCCTGGACGACTACCTCAAGTCCACCGGGCAGGACCCGAAGCAGGGCTCCCGGAAGATCGCGGACCTGCTGAAGCGGATCGACGCGAACCCGCTGCCCGCTTCCGGCGGGCGCGAGCTGAGCCAGACACTGGCCCTCACCGGCATCGTGCTGCCGCTCTACAGCCAGGAGCGCTGGCCGAGCCTCACCGAGGCTCTGAAGAACGCCGAGGACGGGGACGGTTCGGCCCTGCTGGCGCTCGCCGACAACTACAACGACCGTGACGCCTCGGGGCACTACGGCACGACGACCCAGTCCCAGCGGGTCATATCGTGCTTGGACGACAAGGAGCGGCCGACTCCCGAGGAGACCAGGAAGCGGCTGCCCGAGTTCGAGAAGATCTCGCCCGTCTTCGGGGCCTTCATGGGCTGGGACACGGCGGGCTGGTGTCACGACTGGCCGGTGGCCGGCCAGTACGACACTCCCGAGGTCAGTGCGCCGGGAGCCGGACCCGTCCTGGTCGTCGGCAACACCGGGGACCCGGCGACACCCTACGAGGGCGCGCGCAGAATGGCGGACGAGCTCGGCGAGGGCGTGGGAGTGGTGCTCACCTGGAAGGGCGAGGGCCATGGCGCCTACGGGAGCGGGAGCGACTGTGTCGACTCGACCGTGAACAGCTATCTGCTGGACGGAACGGTGCCGAAGGACGGCAAGGTCTGTTCATGACGACGGCGGGGGTTCCACGGACACCAGGTCCACGAAACCCCCGCCACCGAAAGTGCGGTCCGGTCCGCCGGTCAGTACACCGGCTTCTCGGGCTCGATCTGGTGAACCCAGCCGATCACACCGCCGCCGACGTGCACCGCGTCGGAGAAACCGGCGGACTTCAGGACGGCGAGGACCTCCGCGCTGCGGACACCCGTCTTGCAGTGCAGGACGATCTTCTTGTCCTGCGGCAGGCCCTCCAGGGCGGTACCCATGAGGAACTCGTTCTTCGGGATCAGCTTGGCGCCGGGGATCGAGACGATCTCGTACTCGTTGACCTCGCGGACGTCGATGATCTCGATGTTCTCGCCGTCGTCGATCCACTCCTTGAGCTGCTTGGGAGTGATCGTCGAACCGGCGGCCGCCTCCTGGGCCTCCTCGGACACGACGCCGCAGAAGGCCTCGTAGTCGATGAGCTCGGTGACGGTGGGGTTCTCGCCGCAGACCGCGCAGTTCGGGTCCTTGCGGACCTTGACCTGGCGGTACTGCATCTCCAGGGCGTCGTAGATCATCAGGCGGCCGACGAGCGGCTCACCGATGCCCGCGAGGAGCTTGATCGCTTCGTTGACCTGGATGGAGCCGATGGACGCGCACAGCACGCCGAGGACGCCGCCCTCGGCGCAGGAGGGGACCATGCCCGGCGGCGGGGGCTCCGGGTAGAGGCAGCGGTAGCAGGGGCCGTGCTCGGACCAGAAGACGGAGGCCTGGCCGTCGAAGCGGTAGATCGAGCCCCACACGTACGGCTTGTTGAGCAGCACGCAGGCGTCGTTGACCAGGTAACGGGTCGCGAAGTTGTCGGTGCCGTCGACGATCAGGTCGTACTGGCTGAAGATGTCCATCACGTTCTCGGCCTCGAGCCGCTCTTCGTGAAGGACCACGTTCACGTACGGGTTGATGCCCAGTACGGAATCGCGCGCGGACGCGGCCTTGGAACGGCCGATGTCCGCCTGACTGTGGATGATCTGGCGCTGCAGGTTCGACTCGTCGACTTCGTCGAACTCCACGATGCCGAGCGTGCCGACGCCCGCCGCGGCCAGGTACATCAGCGCCGGCGATCCGAGGCCGCCGGCGCCCACACAGAGCACCTTGGCGTTCTTCAGCCGCTTCTGCCCGTCCATGCCCACATCGGGAATGATCAGGTGGCGGGAGTACCTGCGGACCTCGTCTACGGTGAGCTCAGAGGCTGGCTCGACCAGGGGTGGCAGCGACACGGGGACTCCGTTGGTCGGTCTATCACTACAGTTGTTCTCCCCGTAACACTGCCACGCCCTTCTTCATTCCGAGACACCCGTTCCGATCCGCGAGACGATCTCGTCCCAGTAGCCGGGCATCGTCTCCCAGGGGTCGGCCGTCCCGCCGTGATCGGTGCGGTCGGTGAAGTAGATCGTCGAGGCGCCCTGCCAGCGGGCGATGCGCAGCGCCTCGTCCAGGTGACCGCGCGGCACGCCGTGCACGAAATGGCAGAAGCGCTCCGGGGGATAGTCGGCGGTCCATTCGGCGACCTGCGACCAGCGGTATTCGCTCCAGGGGCCCGAGAAGGTCACCAGTTGGTCGGCGTTCTCGGCATATCCCGGATGCGGGTGGGTGCCGTGGCCGAACACGATGTGGGCGCCGTCCCGGAGCGCGCGCAGCGCGCCGGCCGTCCGGCGGACGTCGGGCAGCGCGGCGCGTTCGGTGGGGCAGCGGTCGAGGAGGAATCCGTCGGCCTTGTACCAGTCGAGATGGCGGCGCGCGTCGGCGATCGTCTCGCCGAAGGGGCGTACGCCGTGGGCGGCGTCGAGAAGTCCCAGCACCCGGACGCCCGCGTTGCGCAGCCGTCCAGTGGCCTCCAGGCAGCGCGGGTCGGGCCGCTCGCCGGGGCCGCTGTCCACGTTCAGCACGACCCAGTGCAAGGGGGTGCCGGGGCGGGTGAGTTCGTCCCATTCCAGCGGAGCGACGAGGGGATGCGCATAGCCGGGGACACCGAAGCCGAGTCCCAGATCGGTGCTCGCGCTGCCGGTCGCGGTCCTGGTCAGATACGACATGCCGCCTCCATCCAGATGTCGGCCAGGGATTCCTCGAGGTTGATCCGGGGGCGCCAGCCGAGCCGGTCGCGCGCGGTGCGCACGTCGGCCTGCTGCCAGCTGCCGCAGCCGTCCGGGTAGGGGTACGACACCGGGGCCACATGGTCGGGTTCGGGACGGGGGTGGCCGATGGACGACCTCATGGACGGACCGGACGGGCCGTCGAGTTCGTGCAGGCTGCCGCTGTAGCCGGCCACGCGCGCGAGGACGGCGGCGGCGTCGCGGAGGCGTACGGCGCGGCCCGAGCCGATGTTGATCACCCCCTGCGCGGCGGACAGGGAGGCGGCGTGGACGGCGCGGGCGACATCACGGACGTCGATGAAGTCGCGCTGGACGCCGAGGCCGCCGAGCTTGAGTTCGCCGTCGCTGGCCTGCATGGCGCGGCGCAGGGCTTCGGCGAGCCGGCCGAGCGGGGATCCGGCGGGCGTGCCGGGTCCCGCGGGTGAGAAGACACGCAGGACGACGGCGTCCAGGCCGGAGCCGAGGACGAGTTCCGTCGCGGCGAGTTTGCTCACTCCGTACGGGCCGCCCGGGCGCGGCACGGCGTCCTCCGCGGTGGAGGAGCCGGGCTGGCTGGGCCCGTACTCGGCGCCGCAGCCGAGCTGGACGAGCCGGGCCCCGCAGCCACTGCGGCGCAGGGCCTCGCAGACGGTGGCGACGGCGACGGTGTTGTGCCGGGTCAGTTCGCGGGCACCGCCGCGGGTGGCGCCCGCGCAGTTGATGACGACTCCGGGGTGCACCGCGTCCAGGAAGCGGGTGAGCGCGCCGGGGCTGCCCGAGGCGAGGTCGAACCGTACGTCGGCGTCGTCGCCCCGGCCGAGCGCGGTGAGCTGCACGGCCGGGTCGGCGAGCAGTCTGTCGGCGACGAAGCGGCCGAGGTAGCCGTTGGCTCCGATCAGCAGGACCCTCATCGGGCGGCTCCCGGGGCGGATTCTCCGGTTCGGGAGGTGATCATCTGACTGTCTCCTTCAAGGTGATGCCATAGGTCGGGGAGAGGGCCCGCGGTGTCGGCCCCGCGGGAGAAGGGGGGTCCGGATCCGGGAAACTGCCCGGACTCCGGGGAGGGATCACGGCGGTGGAGCCGTCGTGGGCCGGTTCCGGATGGCCTCGGCCGCCCGGCCGCCCGGCGAGACGGACCGCCGGGCCGGCGTGCTCGGTGCGCCGGGGGGCTCGGATCGATCGCGGCTCATGGGCCCTCGCGGGGCAGGGCGTGGGCCGAGGCGCGGGTGAGTGTGCGGGTCGCCTGGACGAGGAGGACGAGGGCGCCCGCCCCGCAGGCCAGGGCCGGCACGGCCCCGGCGCCCGCCGCTTCGACCAGGCTGTCGACGGGGGCGGCCAGGAGCGAGCAGCCGGGCAGTCGCGCGGCGAAGACCATGGCGAGGGCCGTGGCCTCCACC
Source organism: Streptomyces sp. NPDC002698 (assembly GCF_042888945.1). Lineage (NCBI taxonomy): Bacteria > Bacillati > Actinomycetota > Actinomycetes > Kitasatosporales > Streptomycetaceae > Streptomyces > Streptomyces sp. NPDC002698. The sequence goes on along the minus strand of NZ_JBIAQM010000001.1, from coordinate 232,253 downwards.
GCACCCGCGCCGGCCAGCGCACGGCCCGGGACGCGGGTGAAGCCGCGTGCCGTGAGCAGCCGCGCCAGGAGGATCAGTACGCCGAGGGCACCGGCTCCGGCGTGGGCGGGAGGCTCGTCCAGTGCCGTCCCGCACAGCGCGAGAAGCCCGTACAGCGCGACCGTGAACAGGCCGAACGCCCCGAGGAGCAGGGGGCGTACGGAGGTGGCGAACTCCTCCAGGCCGCGGCTCGCGCCCAGCCGGCGGCGGGCGCGGGCGGCGAAGAGGTGGGCGCACCAGGCCGCCGGGGCGCAGGCCAGCAGGAGAGCCAGCACGGGTGCGGCGGCCAGGGGCCAGGGGCCGTGCGGGCCGCCGTCCCGGGCGGCGCTCAGCAGTCCGTCTCCGGCGAGGGCGTACGCGATGAGCCAGCAGGTCCCCACGCGTGCGGCGCCCGTCGTGCGGTGCGGGGTGCTCAAGGGGCCGCGACGGAAGGCGAGGTACAGGCCCGACGCGACGGCCAGGGCGCCGAACGCGGCGACGGCCGGACGAGTTTGCCCGCCGGTGAGCCGCAGCCCGACGACGACGGCCGCGCCGAGGGCGCCGGGCACCAGGGCGAGCGCCGCCCAGTAGGCACGCGGCCCCGGGTGTCCGGAAGGCCCGGTGCGGGGGATCGCCTCCCCGTCGCGGGCCGCGCGGGCGTACATCTCCTCGGCGAGCGAGAAGACGTCCCGGTGGCGCAGGCGGGCGGCGGTCCGGTCGGTGACCCCGTGCGCCTCCAGACCCGCCGCGATCTCCAGGGGGTCCACGGCCCGTTCGCAGAGCTCGCGGTGCCGGTGCATGAGTGCCTTCACGGGGTCCACCGCGCCACGCCGCCCGGCGGACCCGCGCGTGCCCTGGAGGCCCTCACGCGCGAAGTCGCCCTCGCGGAGGGGAGCGATGCCGCGTGCCGAGTCGCCGCCCCCGGCCCCGCTCCTGCCCTCGCCGTCCCCGCCGCTGTCCGTGTCCCCGAAGGGACCGGCGGCGCGGGCCGACCGCTCGTCCCCCGTGCCGGGGCCGGTCGTCGTGCCAGGACGTGTCGTCAGCCCGGCCAGGGCGGGGATCGGCGTCCTGGGGGTCGCCGTCGGGGCGGGGGTCGTCGGGGCGGGTCGGGCCGGTTCGCCCGGGTCGTCGCATTCGTGCGGGGCGCCCGGTCCCGCGCTGTCGATCGTCACGCGCCCTCCCCCGCGGAAACGGGTACCGGCGTGGACGGGGGCAGGGTGGCCCGTACAGGTGCCCCTTCCGCCCAGCGCGGCCGGCACGCGGTCATGAAGCGGGTCTCGGTCCAGCGCCCCGGCACATGGGCCTCGGCGGGAACGCCGAAGGGCAGCGGCTCCCCCTCGTCGTCCACGACGGGGCGACGCACCGGGGAGTGCGAGACGATCTCCAGGTAAATGCCGTGAAATGCCGTGATGTTCTGCTCGACGGTGAAGAGTTCGAGGGCGCGGGCGCGGGCGGCCGCGCCGAGCCGCTCACGGCGCTCGGGGTCGCGCAGCAGTGCCACGCACGCCTCCGCCAGCGCTCGCGGATTGCGCGGCGGGACCACGAGACCCGTACCGCCGATGACCTCGACGACCGCGCCCACGTCCGTGGAGACGGTGGCCCGGCCGCAGAGCATGGCTTCGACGAGGCTGACCGGGAAGCCCTCGACGACGCTGGACAGGACGACCAGGGCTCCGCAGGCGTAGGCCTCCGCGAGGCTCGGGATGTCGGGGCCGCCGATCTCCTCGAAGGAGACCGGGTTGTCGCCGACGGCGTGCACCCCCTCCGCCTCGTCGGGGAAGAGCTGCGCGGCCAGCGCCTTGCAGTGGGCCAGATAGGCGGCGGCGTCCGGGTCCTCGGCGGGGGCGCCGACGATCCGCAGCCGGGTCCGCGGCTCGGCCCTGCGGATCTCGGCGAAGGAGTGCAGCAGGGACATCAGGTCCTTGGCCGGCTCGACGCGGCCGACCCACACCAGCGTGTCGGGGTCCGCGCACCGGCTGCCCCGCACTCCCTCCCCGACGTCCGCGAAGCGGGCGGCCTCCATGCCGGGGTGGACGGTGCGCAGCTTGGCGCGGTCGGCGCCGCAGCGCTCCTGCCAGCGGCGGGCGTGCGCGTTGCCGGGCGTGACGAGCACGGCCGCGCGGTAGACCTCGGTGGCGAGCCGGCCGTGGAACGCGGCGAGCAGCGCCCGGACGGCGGGGGCCTCTTCGAGGGTCGCGGCGGCCAGGTAGTGCGCCCGCAGGTGCACGCCGTACTCGGTGACCAGCAGCGGGACGCCGAGGAAGTGCCGGGCGAGGAGGCCGGGCAGCGCCGCCGCCCCACCGGCCGCGGCGTGGCAGAGGTCCGCCGAGCCGAGCGCGTCGTCCTCGTACCAGTCCAGCGAGAGGGGCCGCAGGGCGCGCTCGATGTGCGCGGCGACGGTGAGCAGGTCGGGAACGCGCGCGGTGCGGGCCGTACGGAGTGCGCCCGGTGCGCGGCAGGCGCGTTCGAGGACACGCACCGCGTTCTCGGAGCGCAGGGCGCCCACCAGTCCGCCCTCGTCCCGGGCGAGTTCGGCCAGTCCGTACAGGGCACTGGCGAAACGGTCCGCCTCGGCGCCGACGGAATCCGCCGGGTCTCCGGGGACTTCGTGGGCTCCGGGGACTCCGGGGCTCGCGGCCCGCGGTCCCCCGCACACCGCCGCGAGCAGCTCTCCGTACGCCTCGGAGAACCGGCGCCGGGCCCGGCGCCCGTGCACCACGCCGTCGTCGTGCGCCGTCCACAGCGGTGCCGTGCGGACACGGCCGACCTGGGGCGGCAGCTGGATCCAGCCCTGGTCCTCCTGGCGCTCGGTGCGGCTGAGCGCGTAGATGTCGAACGTGTGCTGCCCGAGCCCGCGCACGAGCCGGTCGCACCAGAGTCCGGCGTCACCGCTCACATACGGATAGCCACCCTCCGTAAGCAGTCCGATGCGCACGAGCACACCCCCGATCTCCCGTATGGGGAGCCGCCGTTGACCCGGCGGCTCACAGCGGGACGAAGGTATGCGGACAAGGAGGTGGTACGACGGACGGTTGTCCATCGCACCACCAAAAGGGGTGAACGGTCGTAACTTTCCCGCGCAGGTCGCGTTTCGTCGCGCTACGAGATCACGCGGGCACGCGTCCGAGGGCCACCGGCCCCCGGATCACGCCGGGGACACCTCCTCGCGCCGCGCCCGGCGCCGTGCCGCGGTCTCCGGGTCGAGCGCCGGTACGGCGGCCAGCAGCTGCCGGGTGTACGGGTCCCGGGGGCTCTCGTAGACCTCGTCGGCGGGACCGTACTCGACGAGCCGGCCGCTCCGCATCACGGCCACATGGTCGCTGACCTGGCGTACGACCGCGAGATCGTGCGCCACGAACACCAGCGCGAGACCGAGCTCCCGTTGCAGCTCGCCGAGCAGGGCGACCACCTGGGCCTGCGTGGTGACGTCGAGCGCGGAGACCGGCTCGTCGCACACGATGGCGTGCGGTTCGGCGGCCAGGGCCCGTGCGATGCCGACGCGCTGGCGCTGTCCGCCGCTGAACTCGTGCGGGTAGCGGTCGTAGTGCGCCCCGTCGAGCCCCACGCGCTCCAGCAGTTCCCGTACGCGCCCCCGGATGCGCTCCTCGTCCCGCTCCCCTCGCGCCCGCAGGGGGTCGGCGATGGACTCGCCCACACTGCGCCGGGGGTTGAGGGACGACACCGGGTCCTGGAAGACCATCTGCACCGAGGGGCGGACGCCGGACTGTTCGCGCCCCTCGTGACGGACCACGCCGGCGGTGGGTTCCAGGAGCCCGACCAGCATCCTTCCCAGGGTCGTCTTCCCGCTGCCGCTCTCGCCGACGACGCCGAGGGTCTCGCCCCGGCGGACGCTCAGCGACACGTCGTCGACGGCGGCGAACCGCCGCTTCCCGCGCCCGAACTCCCGCCGGAGCCCGACCGCTTCGAGGATGACGTCGTCGGACCGGAGGACGTCGTCCGGACCGGCTTCCCCGGCCGGAGCGGCACCGTCCTCGCGCTTGGCCGGCCCGGCCGCCCGAGGTGTGTCCACCCGCGGGACGGCGCCGAGGAGTTCGCGGGTGTACGGCTCCCGGGGCGCGCCCAGGACAGCACCCACGGGGCCGTGCTCGACCGCGCGTCCGTGCCGCATGACCAGGATCTCGTCGACGCTCTCGGCCGCGACCCCGACGTCGTGGGTGACCAGCAGCAGCCCTGTGCCGGTCTCCTGCCGCAGGGCGTGCAGGAGGTCGAGGATCTGCGCCTGGACGGTCACGTCCAGGGCCGTGGTGGGCTCGTCGGCGATCAGGAGCTCGGGTTCGCAGACCAGCGCCATGGCGATGAGGGCGCGCTGGCGCATGCCGCCGCTGAACTCGTGCGGGCGCGAGCGGGACCGGCGGGCCGCGTCGGGGATGCCGACACGGTCCAGCACCCGCACCGCACGCGCGCGTGCCGCTCGCCGGGACGCCCTGGTGTGCACCCGGTACACCTCGGCGATCTGGTCACCCACCGCGTAGTACGGGTCGAGGGAGGACAGCGGGTCCTGGAAGACCATGGCGGCCTTTCCGCCGCGCAGCCGCCGCAGTTCGTCGTCGGACGCCCGCTGCACGTCGACGTCGGCCACGCGGACCGCGCCGTCGACGCGTGCTCCGGTGCCCCGGTGGAGCGCCAGCAGGGCCGACGCCACGGTGGACTTGCCCGAGCCGGACTCGCCGACCAGGCCCAGTGCGGCGCCCTTCTCCAGCCGGAAGGAGAGCCCGTCGACGGCACGCAGGCCCCCGAAGTCGACGACGAGGTCGTCCACTTCGACCAGCGGGGCGGCGGAACCGGCCGGGGAGGAGTCCGCGGAGGTACCGGGTGACGAACCCGGGCCCGCCTCGTGAAGCGTGGAGAGGGTCGGGGAAGAGTCGCTCATGCCAGCACCACCCGTCGGTCGGCCACCGCGTAGAGCACGTCCGCGACGGCGTTGGCGATGACCACGAAGAAGCCGACGACCAGGACCATGCCGACGACCACGGGAAGGTCGACGACGTTCACCGCGTGGACCAGTTCCTGGCCGATGCCGGGCAGCCCGAAGAGTGTCTCGGTGAGCACCGCTCCACCGATGGCACCGCCGACGTTGTTGGCGTTGAGCGCGATGATCGGCGCGAACGCCCCGCGCAGCGCGTGCCGGCCGATGATCGACCGCTCGCCGACCCCGTACGCGCGGAAGGTCCGGATGTGGTCCTCGGCGAGCGTCTCGAGCATCGACGCCCGGGTGAGCCGGGCGAACGTGGCGGCCTCGATGAGGGCCAGGGAGAGCCACGGCAGCAGCAGGTTCCAGCCCCACTGTTCGGGGTCCTCGGTGAGGCTGACGTACTGCGGGAAGGGCAGCAGCCGCAGTTGCCCGCAGACGACGATCATGAGGACGAGGCCGATCACGAAGACGGGCGTGGCCACGCCCGCGAGCGTGACGCCGGTCAGCACGCGCTCGGTGAGCCGGCCGCGCCGCCATGCGGACAGGACGCCGGTGCCGACGCCGAGGACCAGCCAGAGGATCATCGCGCCGAACACGAGCGACAGGCTGACCGGCAGCTTCGTGAGGATCAGCTGGGTCACCTGCCGGCCGCTCTGGTACGACTGGCCGAGGCAGGGTGCCGAGCAGTGCTCCACGGACGTGCCCGTGGAGTAGTCCTGGCCGACGAGGATGCCCTGGAGGAAGTGCCAGTAGCGCACGTGGAGGGGGTCGTCGAGCCTCAGCTGCTGCGCCACCTGGTGCACCTGCTCCGGGGAGCAGCGGGGGCCGCAGGTGATCTGGGCGACGTTGCCGGGGGTGACGAAGAAGACGACGTAGACGATCACCGAGATGGCGAGCAGGGTGATCACGGTGCCGGCGGAGCGGCGCAGGAGGAATCCTCCGAAGCCGTTCATGCCCCGGCCCCCTTCCCGCCGGCGGTTTCCGCCTCGGCGCTCGTGTCCGCCGGGGACTTCCTGGTGTCCGCGTCCGCCTTGGCCTCCTGCTTGCGGCCGGTGCCGACGCGCAGGCGGGAGGCCGCGCGCGGGTCGAGGGCCGTGCGGATGCCGTCGCCCAGGACGGTCAGCGCCAGGACGGTCACGAAGAGCGCGCCGGCGGGCAGCAGCAGGTACTGCGGGGCGGCCTGGTACCAGACGTCGGCGGCGGTGAGCATCTGCCCCCACGAGGGAGTCGGGGGCTTGACCCCGACCCCCAGGAAGGAGAGCGCGGCTTCCACGCTGATGTTCATCGGGACGAGGAGCGCGGCGTACGTGATGACCGGCGCGGCGAGTCCCGGCAGCAGTTCACGGCGGGCGATCCGCCAGGTGCCCCAGCCGCTGAGCCGGGCGGCGGAGACGTAGTCGAGTCCCTTGAGGGCGAGCGTCTGGGCTCGCGTGATCTTCGCGACGTTGCCCCAGGCGATCAGGCCGATGACGAGTGCGACCAGCAGGGGCCGGGGGAAGCCGCTGGGCACGATCGCCAGCAGCGCCAGCGACATGATCATGAGCGGCATCGCGATGATGATCTCGGTGAACCGGCTCAGCAGCTGATCGACCCAGCGCGCGCCGAGGGTGGCGGCGACACCGACCACGACCCCGATGAGGACCTGCACGACCGTCGCCCCCAGGGCGACGCCCAGGGAGACCCGGGCGCCGTGGACGAGGCGTGCGAACAGGTCGCGGCCGGTCTGGGGTTCGACGCCGAGCCAGTGGTCGGCGCCGATGCCGCCGAGCGGGCCGACGGGGACGCCGCCGCGCGCGGAGTCCACCAGCGAGGGGTGGTAGGTGGTGGGGTCCTGGCCCTCGATCGCCGTGAGCAGTGGTGCGGCGAGCGCGATCAGGACGAGCAGCGCGACGACGGCCGCCGCGACGAGGGCGGCGCGCTGCGCGCGCAGCCGCCGCCAGAACTGACGGGCCCCCGAGGCCCCCGCGGCGGACGAGTCCGCCACGGGGGCCGGGGAGGCGACGAGTGCCTCGCTCACGGTGCTACTTCACCGCGACCTGGGAGATGTCCAGAACGCCGGTCCAGTCGCTGATCACGATGTTCTTGACGCCCTCGCCGTACAGGCGCTTGTAGACGGGGTGGAACAGCGGCACGGTCAGCGCCCGCTCACCGATCTTCTTGTCCAGCGCGCCCCAGCGCTCGGCGGCCTCGTCGAGATCGGTCAGCTTGTTGATCGCGTCGATCTCGTCGTTGACCGACTTGTCGTCGAGGAAGCCGGAGTTGAAGTTGGCGCCGTCCTTGACGATCTGCCGGCCGTCGAAGATCGGGGCCAGGAAGGGACCGCCGGAGGGCCAGTCGGCACCCCAGTGGGCGAGGAAGAAGCCGGGCTCGTTCTTCGCGCTGTGGATCTTGTCGCTGTAGTCGTTCTCCTCGAGACCCTGGAGCTTGACGGTGATGCCGGCCTTCTTGAGCGCGTCCTGGACGGCGGTCGCGATCTCCGGACTGGTCTCGAAGTCCTTGCTGTTGGAATGCGTGAGCGTGATGGTCAGGCCGTTCTTGTGGCCCGCCTGCGCCAGCAGTTCCCTGGCCTTGGCCGCGTTGCCGGAGGCGCCCGCCGGGAAGAGGTCGTACGGCGTGTAGCCGAAGGACTTCTGGTTCGGCAGGTACGTCGTCGCCGGCTCGGCGAGGGACGAGCCGCCCGCGGCGTTGATCACCGAACTGCGGTCGACGGCGTACGAGATCGCCTGGCGCACCTTCGGGTCGTCGAACGGCTTCACCTTCGGGTTGAAGGCGAGGTAGTTCGTGTAGCCGAAGTGGCCGGTTCCGACGCGCGAGGCCAGTGCCTTGTCCCCGGTCACCTTGGCGAGTTCGGCCGGGCCGAGGTTGGTGTCCGTGGTGACGGCGGTGGCGTCGGCGCCCTGGGAGGAGGACAGCCGCTGGTTGATCACGGAGGAGTCCAGCCCGGACCGTACGTCGATCGTGTCCGGGTAGGCCTTGCGCTCGGCGTCGGTCGACGCGGACCAGTGGGTGTTGCGCTCCAGGGTGAGGCGCTCGCCGTCGTTCTCGTTCTTGACGACCTTGTACGGGCCCGAGGAGACCGGGTGCTCCTCGTACTTCGTGCCGGTGTCCTTGGCCTTCGGGACGGGCGTGAACTGCGTCTGCGTGGCCAGGTAGGGGAACTCGCCCTCGGGCTTGTTCAGGTGGAACACGATGGTCAGCGCGTCCGGCGTCTCGATCGAGTCGAGGCCCTTCTTGTCCTTGTAGGGACCCTGGTAGTCGGCGCCGCCGATGAGCCAGTCCCTCAGGTAGGGCGCGCCGCCGGAGAGTTCGGCGGCGAAGGAGCGCTCGATGCCGTACTTGACGTCGGCGGAGGTGATCGGCGTGCCGTCCTCGAACTTGAGGCCTGTCTTCAGGGTGTACGTCCACACGGTCGCGTTCTCGCTCGGGCGGCCGGTGTCCGTGGCGAGGTCGGGGACGACCTCGGCACCGGCGGCCCCGTTCTCGCGGTTGCGGGTGGTGAGCGTACGGAAGACGAGCGAGGGCACGTTGCCGCCGCCGGAGGTGTAGAGCCTCGCGGGGTCGAAGTCCGACTGCGGATTGGAGTTCAGGACCGTGAGCGTGCCGCCCTTGTGGGGCCGGGAGTCGCCACCGGAGCTCTTGGCATCGTTGTCCTTCGGCCCGCAGGCGGCGGCGCCCGCTGCCACGACCAGGCTGACGGATGCCGCGGCCACGCGGCGCGCTATGACGGACGATTGACGCATCGGAAGACGACCTCTCGGATGACTCGAATACTGAGACGGAATGACACGGAGTGAGACAGCGGAGCGCAGAGCTCGCCCAGGGCGTCAGGCGTCGGAGTCGGACCGGACCGAAAGGGGCACGGGCGCGCCGAACCGCGGAGGTTCGGGAGCGCACGGGAACAAGACGGGAGGGAGAGCGACGCACTCGCCGGGGGCGGGCGTCAGCAACAGTGGATGTCGGCCACGCAGAGCGCGGTCACGCCGATGAGCGCCAGCTCGATGGCGGCGCGAACGGAGGCGTGACGGGAGGACATGCGGAAAATATGAACGATCTTTTTCCGCGTGTCAAAGCGATACGGTCGCTTTCCGTCAACTCGTGGGATAGGGCCAGGCGTTGGGCAGACAGTGGATTCCGTCGTGGTCGAGGAACTTGGTCTGCTGCTGCATGACCGGGGCGAGGTCGCCGTCCTTCTCGCAGGTGACGTGCCCGTATCCGAGCCGGTGGCCGACCTCGTGGTTGATCAGCATCTGCCGGTAGGCGTGAATCTCGTCACCGAAGCCGTAGGTCTTGGAGCCCTGGGCCCAGCGGTACGCGTTGATCATGACGCGCTCGGTGGACGCCGAGTCGCACGACACGTTGTCCTCCGTGGTGTCGAGCCCCGACTTGGCGCACCACTCGGCGGTGGTGCCGGGACTCGCCAGCGTGATGACGAAGTCCGGTTTGCCGGAATCGATCCGCTCGAAGGTCCGGGCGCCGCCGTGCGCCCAGCTCCGTTTGTCGTTCAGGGTCTTCTGCACGGCGTCGGCGAAGAGCGCGCCGTCGAGATCGAGGCCCTGCTCGACGTCGACGCGGTAGGTGTACTTGCGGCCCTTGCCGGGCGCCTTGGCGAATCCGGGCACCGCGGTGAACTTCCCCGACGCCTTGAGCTTCGCCCCGAGCTGGTAGGTCCTGGCCATCTGCTGGTCGTACGTCAGGGGCGCGGCGGCCACCTGCGGCTGTCCCGACTGGGTGGGCCGGTCGTCGCCGCGCGAGGCGGAGTCCTGGGTCGCCCGGCCGCCCGCGTCGGCGGACCGCGCCCGTGCGTCGGCGTCGTGCCCTCCCGTGGCCATCTGTCCGGCCACGACGACGGCCAGCACGGTGGTGACGGCGGCCGCCGCGATCCCGGTGAACGCCCATCCCTTGCGGGCCTTGCCCTCGTCCTGGTCGCCGGCCTCCGGCAGCGGCCGGTCCCCGGTGCCGACGGGCTGGGCGTTCCAGTCGGCGGGGTCGTCGAACCCCGTACGGGAGCCGGCCGTCCGGCCCGCAGCGCCGCCGCTCCGCCGCTCGTCGAGGTCGAACGCGTCGACGTACGCCTGCCGGGGTCCCGCCACGGCCTGCCGGCGCTGCTGGGGCACCCGCGGTCCGGCGGCCGCGCCCTGAGGAGCCCCGTCGGTCCTGGACTCGCCCCAGCCGCCGCCCTGTTCGCGATGCTCGGGATGCCCGCCCCGCACCTGCGGCATTCCGTGGGCGGGGGTCCCGTCGGGGAGACGCGGCGTTCCGTGCGCCGGGGTCCCCTCGAAGGAACGCGGCACCCCACGTACAGGGGCGCCGTCCTGGAAGCGCGGGACTCCGTGGGCCGGGGTCCCGTCCGGGTGGCGCGGCACCCCTCGCGCGGGAGTGCCGTCCGCGACCCGCGGAAAACCGTGCGCCGGAGTGCCGTCGGAGAATCGTGGCGCGCCCTGCTGCGGGCTGCCGCCCGAGGGCGGGTAGGGACCCAGGGAGCCGGGCGGGCGTGTCGCCGCGCGGCGGACGCCGTCCGGGCCCGGCGCGGGAGCCGGTGCCGCCTCGTCCGCCGGAACCGCCCGCGTCTGCGCGGTGTCCGTCTTGCCGGTCCGCCCCCGACGACTGTGTCGTCCCACTTCCCGCCTCAGCTCTCCGCGCCGACTGCCACCGAAGTGGTCGACTCTCCCAGGTCCGCCAGGAGTTCACGGAAGGCGGTGGCGACCGTCTCCGGATACTCCATCATGGCGACGTGCCCCGCGTCCGGCAGGGACAGCAGCCGGGAATCGCGGAACGCACGGGCCGCGCGCTGCGCCATACGGTAGCCGACAAGTTGGTCGCGGCCGCCGTAGACCAGGAGCGTGGGGGCGAGCACCCGTTCGGCCTGACGCCACAGTCCGTGCTGGCCGCCCAGCGTGTAGGCGTTCACGACACCGCGCGCGGAGCGTGCCATGGCGTCCCAGAAGTAGGGCAGGGCGAGCCGTCGCTCCATCTCCTCGACCGCGTCACGGAACCCCTCGGGCGTCACGATGCCGGGATCGCCGTAACAGAGGGCCAGAACCCCTCGTACGCGCTGCTCAGCGCTCCAGTCCCTGGTGAGTTTCGTGAACAGTCCCGCCACCCCGGGCAGAGCGAGCAGCGCGGTCGGCCAGGCCGTGCGCTGCGCGCGGATCTCGGGCAGCGCGGGGGACACCAGCGTGAGCGTCCGGACGAGATCCGGCCGCACGGCCGCGACGCGTGTCGTGACGGCTCCGCCGAGGGAATTGCCGAAAAGATGTACGGGACCACGTCCGGACGCGTCGAGGTGGCGGATGACCGCCCGCGCGTGTCCGGTGACCGAGTAGTCGCCGTCGTCCGGCGGCGGCGAGTCGCCGAAGCCCGGCAGGTCGAGTGCCTCGCTCTCCACGAGCCCGTCGAGCCGGGACATCAGCGCGGACCAGTTCTGCGAGGAACCGCCCAGACCGTGCACGTACAGGGCGGGCGGGAGGTCCTCCCTGACCGGGGGTCTCGACCGGATCGTCAACGTGATGCCGGGCAGCCCGACCGATCGCAGCCGCTCTCCCTCCGCGACCCTGACGGCGCCGACCCGCGGCGTGACACTGGCGGCCGGCGCGGAAGGGAGTTCGGTCGAAGACATGCCGCAATGTTACGAGACGATCACGCGGGGGCTCATGTGTTCGCGGTCACAGATCGCGGGCCGATCGCATAGCGTCCGGATCGCGTGTCTCCTAGGCTTCGAACGAGGGCACTCGTCCGCACATCAGGAGCGCACTCGTACCGTTCGGGAAGAGGAACCATGACAGTCGACCCGACAGACCCCGGAACGTTCGACGACCAGTTCCGGGAGATCCCCGACGCCGAGGCCCCCGAGGCCGACGCCGCCGAGCAGTCCGCCGAGCTGGACCCCGCGGACGACGTCGACCCGGAACCGCCGGGCGACCGCCTCAACGCCGACGACGGCGATCTGGCCGAGCAGGCCCGGGTCGTCCGGCTGAACGAGGACGACTACAGGTGACCTGACATCCACGGGTGATCCGGCATCGCAGATCAGGGCCGCCGCGGCGGCCGAGTGCCCAGCTCGTCCCCTTCGGCACACTGTGCGCCGTCCCGGCAGGGGGCCGGTCCGTGAAATTCTCCGCTCGCACCGCACACAGCAGGGTTACCGAAAAGTACGATGGCGGCGCGGCGCACACCGCACGTGGACAATTTTGGGAGGCGGCGTGACAGCCATCGAGCAGACAGAGGCAGCACGCCCGCGGGGCACTCGCCTGCCGCGCCGTGCCCGACGCAACCAGCTCCTCGGCGCCGCCCAGGAAGTTTTCGTTGCGCAGGGATACCACTCGGCCGCCATGGACGACATCGCCGAGCGCGCGGGCGTCAGCAAGCCGGTCCTCTACCAGCACTTCCCGGGCAAGCTCGATCTGTACCTCGCCCTGCTGGACCAGCACTGCGAGTCCCTGCTCCTGGCGGTACGGGCCGCTCTCGCGTCGACCTCGGACAACAAGCTGCGCGTCCGCGCGACGATGGACGCCTACTTCGCCTACGTGGAGGACGACGGCGGCGCGTTCCGACTGGTCTTCGAGTCCGACCTGACCAACGAGCCGGCGGTGCGCGAGCGCGTCGACAAGGTGACGCACCAATGCGCCGAGGCGATCTGCGACGTCATCGCCGAGGACACCGGTCTCTCCCGCGAGGAGTCGATGCTCCTCGCCTCGGGCCTCGGCGGTCTGGCCCAGGTGGTGGCCCGTTCCTGGCTGCACAGCGACCGCAGTGTCCCGCGCGACCAGGCGGTCCAGCTGCTGACCTCGCTCGCCTGGCGGGGCATCGCGGGTTTCCCGCTGCACGGCACCGACCACCACTGATCCGCCGGATCACCGGATCGCTGGATCACCGACGCGAAGGAAGCGGCCGGGGCACGCCCCCGGCCGCTTCTTTGTTCCCGTCGGCTGTTCGCTCCTGGCGTTCCCGGGCGGAGCGTGCGCGTCCCCTCGCCGGGCTAATGTGTGCTGCGTACGGCGCGTACGAACGCGCACATGACTGACCGTCGGAGGGACAAAGCCGTGGAGGTCAAGATCGGCGTGCAGCACGCGCCCCGCGAGATCGTTCTGGAGAGCGGTCAGACCCCGGAAGAGGTCGAGCGCGCGGTGTCCGAGGCGCTGGCCGGCAAGTCGCAGCTGCTGAGCCTCGTGGACGACCACGGCCGCAAGGTCCTGGTTCCGGCCGACCGGCTGGCGTACGTGGAGCTCGGCGAGCCCACGCAGCGCAAGGTCGGATTCAGCGCCCTGTAGGGCGACTGGGCGACGAGGCGGTACGGGAAGGGCCCGGTGACGATGTCACCGGGCCCTTCCCGCATCCGCTTCGTGCCGCCCGTACCGCTCTGCTTCGCGCTGTCCGTACTGCGTCCTGCTGCCCGGCCCGCCGGGTTCGCCGGTTCGCCGGTTTGTCCGACCGGCGCACGCCCGCTTCCGATCCGGCGCGCACTCCGATCCGTATCAGCGCCGCTCCCGCGCGCCGGGCACCTCGGCAGATGGAGCACATGCCGGGCACGGAGGAGGGTTGCGTTCCGGACGTCAGGGGTAGGACCGGCTACGACCGATTTGCACCGGCCGTGCGGGAGGGACCCCACCCATGTTCTTGGAAGCGTTCGGCTCCGTGCTGCTCGGTCTCGCGCTGGCGTGGGCGGCCTCGTACCGCCTGCCCCACCGGTTGCCCGCACGCAGCCTGGTCCTGTCGACGGGCGTGGCGGGAGCCCTGTTCGGCGCCTTCCTGACGCACACGGCACTGGGCTCCGGCCACTTCCTGGCCATCCTTCTCGGCGCGGTGGCCGTGTCCGCGGCGCTGCTGTCGTTGCTGCTGCGCCCCGAGGAGCGTTTTCGACGCCGCTCGGCGACGGCGTAGGCCGCTGCGAAGGCCCCGCTCCCGCGACCGCGAACCGCGCCGGTAGTCCCCATCGGTAGTCCTCAAGGGCGTGTCCGCCCCAGGCGCGGTCCGTCCTGAGCGTGTCCGTCCTAGGCCGCCAGGCCCAGCGCGGCCATCCGCTTGGTGTGCGCCTCGGTGATCCTGGAGAACATCCGGCCGACCTCCGCGAGGTCGAATCCGTCCGCCACACCGCCCACGAGCATCGTCGACAGGGCGTCGCGGTCGGCGACCACGCGCTGCGACTGGGACAGCGCCTCGCCCATCAGCCGCCGCGCCCACAGCGCGAGCCGGCCCCCGACCCTCGGGTCGGCGTCGATCGCGGCGCGCACCTTCTCGATCGCGAAACCGGCGTGACCGGTGTCGTCGAGGACGCCGAGGACGAGCCCGCGGGTGTCGGAGTCGAGCCGGGCCGCGACCTCGCGGTAGAAGTCACTGGCGATCGAGTCGCCGACGTACGCCTTGACGAGCCCCTCCAGCCAGTCCGAGGGAGCCGTCTGCCGGTGGAAGCCGTCGAGCGCGGCGACGAAGGGCTCCATCGCCTGCGTGGGCTCCGCGCCGATCGCGGAGAGCCGGTCCCGCAGCTGCTCGAAGTGGTGGAACTCGGCGGACGCCATCTTCGCCAGTTCCGCCTTGTCGCTCAGCGTGGGCGCCAGCTTGGCGTCCTCCGCGAGCCGCTCGAACGCCGCGAGCTCGCCGTACGCGAGCGCTCCGAGCAGGTCCACGACCGCGGCGCGGTACTGGGGCTCGGCCGAGGCCGTCTCCCAGTTCTGCGCGGCGACTCCGGTGGCCGCGGGGGCGGTGTCGGCGGTGGCCTCGGCGGGCTTCTCAGCGGCGTTGTCAGGCGTCGTCATGAAGCGCACAATAGCCCGCTCACCGTACGAGGGAAGTCCCTGCTCAACCAGTGTGACGACGACTACGTGACCAAATCGGCCATCGCATGTGCGCGATTCCGGGGTATGGTGGTAATGCGCCCGGCGAGTAATTCGACGGGCCGCACGAATGAGGATGCCCGGTCGGTGGCCCGATCGGCTCCGACCCGACAGCCCTCCCCGTCGGTACGGCACATTGCGTACGGCATCCGGAGGGAACCCTCAGCGGCACGAGAGCTCGAGCGTCGGCAGTGGTCCCATGCCACTCGGCCCGCCCGTCAAGAGCGGCCGACGTCCCCGGCACGGTCCCGACACGACCCCCGCGCTCGCCTCGTACCGCGCACACAGAAGAGGCAGCACCCTGACTACGACTTTCCGAGACCTCGGAATCCTCGCTGAGACCGCCGAAGCCCTTGAGGCCGTCGGCATCATCAACCCCTTCCCCATCCAGGAGATGACGCTCCCCGTTGCCCTCTCCGGCAGCGACGTCATCGGCCAGGCCAAGACCGGCACCGGCAAGACGCTGGGCTTCGGCCTTCCGCTCCTGGAGCGCGTCACCGTCCCGGCGGACGTCGAGGCGGGCCGGGCCAAGCCCGAGCAGCTCACCGACGCCCCGCAGGCGCTCGTCGTCGTCCCGACGCGCGAACTGTGCACGCAGGTGACCAACGACCTGCTGACCGCGGGCAAGGTCCGCAACGTACGCGTTCTGGCCATCTACGGCGGCCGGGCGTACGAGCCCCAGGTGGAGGCCCTGAAGAAGGGCGTCGACGTCATCGTCGGCACCCCCGGGCGGCTGCTGGACCTCGCGGGCCAGAAGAAGCTCAACCTCAAGCACATCAAGGCGCTCGTCCTCGACGAGGCCGACGAGATGCTCGACCTGGGCTTCCTGCCCGACGTCGAGAAGATCATGAACATGCTGCCGGCCCGCCGTCAGACGATGCTGTTCTCGGCGACCATGCCGGGCGCGGTCATCGGTCTCGCGCGCCGCTACATGTCGCAGCCCACGCACATCCGCGCCGCGGCGCCGGACGACTCGGGCGCGACGGTCGCGAACACGAAGCAGTTCGTGTACCGCGCTCACAACATGGACAAGCCGGAGATGGTCTCGCGCATACTGCAGGCCGACGGCCGCGGTCTCGCGATGGTCTTCTGCCGCACCAAGCGGACGGCGGCGGACCTCGCCGACCAGCTCCAGCAGCGCGGCTTCGCCTCCGGCGCGGTCCACGGCGACCTCGGCCAGGGTGCCCGCGAGCAGGCGCTGCGCGCGTTCCGCAACGGCAAGGTCGACGTGCTGGTCTGCACCGACGTCGCCGCCCGCGGTATCGACGTCGAGGGCGTGACCCACGTCGTCAACTACCAGTCCCCCGAGGACGAGAAGACGTACCTGCACCGCATCGGCCGCACCGGCCGCGCGGGTGCCAAGGGCATCGCGATCACCCTCGTCGACTGGGACGACATCCCGCGCTGGCAGCTCATCAACAAGGCGCTGGACCTCGGTTTCCCGGACCCGCCGGAGACGTACTCGACCTCTCCTCACTTCTACGAGGAGCTCAGCATCCCGGCCGGCACCAAGGGTGTCCTGCCGCGTTCCGAGCGCACCCGCGCCGGGCTCGCGGCCGAAGCCGTCGAGGACCTGGGCGAGACCGGCGGCCGTGGCGGTCCGCGTGGCCGCGGTGGCCGTACGGCCGCACCCGCGCCCACCGAGCACGAGCGCGCGCCGCGCACTCCCCGCCAGCGCCGTCGTACCCGCAACGGTGCTCCCGCTGACGAGACGTCCGCGTCCACGGCCGCTCCGGCGACCACGGAGTCGCCCGCGTCCGTCGAGACCGCCGAGCCCCGCACGCCGCGCCGCCGTCGGCGGACGCGCGGTGGAACGGGCGAGGCCGTGGCAGCCGTCGCCGCCCCCGTGACCGAGGCCGCGGAAGCCGCCGTGGTGACGGCGGAGGGTGTCACCGACGAGCCGGCCGCGCCGCGCCGTCGCCGGACCCGCAAGACCGCCGCGACGGTCGTGGAGACGGCGGAGGCGGTGGTGACCGCCGCCGAGGCCGTGGTCGAGAGCGCCGCCGCCGAGGTCGTCGCCGAGGCTCAGGCCGCGCCGGCCCGCCGCCGGACCCGCAAGACCGTCGAGACGGCTCCCGCCGCCGAGACGGTCACCGAGGCCGCCGAGGCTCCGGCCAAGCCCGCCCGCCGACGCACCCGCAAGGCGGCGGAAGCGGTCGTGGACACCGTCGAGGCCGCCGCGACCGAGATCGCCGAGACGGTCGCCGAGGCCAAGCCCCGACGCACCCGCAAGGCAGCGAGCACCGCCACGGACACCGCCGAGGCGACCGAGGCGACCGAGGCCAAGCCCGTACGCCGCCGGACCCGCAAGGCCGTCGCCGACGCCGAGATCCCGGCCCAGGCCACCGAGGCCACGGAGACCAAGCCCGCCGCCCGCCGACGCACCCGCAAGGCGGCGGAAGCGGTCGTGGACACCGTCGAGGCCGCCGCGACCGAGGTCACCGAGACGGTCGCCGAGGCCAAGCCCCGACGCACCCGCAAGGCAGCGAGCACCGCCACGGACACCGCCGAGGCCGCCGAGGCGACCGAGGCGACCGAGGCCAAGCCCGTACGCCGCCGGACCCGCAAGGCCGTCGCCGACGCCGAGATCCCGGCCCAGGCCACCGAGG